>QHXW01000317.1 GCA_003223115.1 Acidobacteriota bacterium | reverse complement strand
CACGAAGTTCCGTTAGTACGCACGATGCCCTTCTCGCGGGCTTCTGAAATAACGGCCATGGCGCCCTTTTTGCGCTCGGGCCAATCGCCCTCGAGCATGCAATGCAAAAGCAGGATATCGATATAGTCGGTGCCGATCTCGCGGCGGAAGCGGTCGAGGTCCGCACGGATTTCCTTTTCGGTTGATGCGTGCGTTTTGCTCAGGATGGTCACCTTGTCGCGCGGGACACCCTTCAGCGCTTCTTTCAAGTGCGGGTGAGTGCCGTACTGATCGGCCGAATCACAGAAGGTGACGCCCTGGTCATAGGCCGCTTTGAAGAGATCCGCCAGTCCGCTCAGACCGAGCTTGCGAGTCTGGTTGGAGCTGCCACCCACTCCGTTGGTGCCGGTGCCCATGGCGAGGCGGCTGAGCTCGACCTTCATGGGTCCTAGCTTGACGCGATCAGTAGCAAACTTCTGAGTGGTACTCGCAAAAAGATGATGTGGGAATTGCTCGAGACTCAGCAGGGCGCCCGCCCCGACCGCGCTGCGCCTGAGGAAATCACGGCGGTTCATAGCATCTCCTTGTAGTTAAGAAAGTTAACACACTGGCGCCCGGGCGCGCTATAGCCCTGCATGCTATGATCGCGTTTCCATGCTGGAACTCCGCCGCGCACCATGGTTTTTGTGCGCAACAATACTAGTCTGTTCGAAGCCGGCCCACTCACAGGATCGAGATTACGCACGCTCGATGGTGATTTCACGGCAAGGGATTGTGGCGACTAGCCAGACTCTGGCTTCGACGGCGGGCGCGCAGATCCTGGGGCGGGGCGGCTCGGCGATGGACGCGGCGATTGCGGCGAATGCGGTGCTCGGAGTAGTGGAGCCGATGAGCAACGGAATTGGCGGCGACCTGTTCACGATTTATAGGGACGCAAAGACCGGCAAGCTGACGGGAATGAACGCAAGCGGCTGGGCGCCCAAGGCGCAGAGCATCGAGTATCTCCGGTCGAAGGACGTCACGAGCATGCCCCAAAGCGGAATTCAATCTGTTACGGTGCCGGGTTGTGTGGAGGGTTGGGAAAAGCTGCACCGCAAATTCGGCAAATTACCGTGGCGCAATTTGTTTCAGCCGGCCATTTACTATGCGGTCAACGGATTTCCCGTAACCGAGCTGATCGCCGATGGCTGGAGCCGATTCCGAGACACGATTCAGGTGGATGAGAGCGGCAAGCGCATTTTCCTTCCGCAAGGCAGGGCGCCCAAGACCGGTACGATTTTTCGAAATCCTGAGCTGGCGCGCGCGCTGACGCTGATTGCCGAGGGAGGCGCCGACGCATTCTATCGCGGCCCTATTGCCAAAGCGATCTTGCGGACCTCGGACCGGCTGGGCGGCGCGATGGCCGGAGCCGATCTCAGCGAGTTTCAGGCCGAATGGGTGGAACCGATCTCGACTGAATACCGCGGCTGGAAAGTGTACGAGCTGCCGCCCAACGGACAGGGCATGGCAACGCTCGAGATGCTGAACCTGATGGAGCAGTTTCCGCTGGCGCGGTTCGGCTCGCTGAGTCCCGAGGCGTTGCACATCGAAATAGAAGCGCAGAAGCTGGCTTATGCGGACTTGAAACGATATCTGGCGGACCCGCGATTCGCGAAAGTGCCGGTGAGCGGAATTATTTCGAAAACGTACGCGGCGGAGCGGGCGAAGCTGATCGATCCAAGGCAGGCACGCTGTGAAGCGCAGCCTGGCGACCCCAAGATGTATGGAGGCGATACGATCTACATGGCGGCGGTGGACCGCGAGGGCAACATCGCATCACTGATTCAGAGCCTGTACCTGGCTTTTGGGTCGGGTGTGGTGGTAGAGGATTTCGGATTCCATTTACAAGACCGGGGCGCGCTGTTCGAAATGGATGCGGCGCATCCCAATGCGCTCGAGGGGCGCAAGCGGCCGTTCCACACCATCATGCCAGCGTTCATGGAAAAAGGGGGCGTGCACATCGGCTTTGGGATTATGGGCGGGCTGAACCAGGCGCAAGCGCACGCGCAATTCACATCGACCATGGTGGACCACGGGCTGAATATTCAAGCCGCGCTCGAAGCGCCGCGTTTCACCAAGCTGAATTTCGGCGGATGCGACGTGATGATTGAAAGCCGCGTGCCGGCTGACGTTCGCGAACAACTTACAGCTATGGGTCATCATCTCGAGGTGCAGGGCGAGTATTCAAGCTGGATGGGCGGCGGGCAGGCGGTTGCGCACGATGCAGCAACGGGCGTGAACTACGGAGCGTCGTCACCACGCAAGGACGGCGCGGCGGTGCCGGAGGCGCCAGATTATTTCGCGGTGAAGCCGAAAAGCCCGCCTGGCGCGAAGGCAAAGGGCGGGAAGTAGAAAGCGGGATGCAGGAGACGAGAGTCAGAAGTCAGCCATGCCTCCGGCAGAGCCGGATTGAACAGCCTGTGACTTCGACCGCAGCCGACTACCGGCTTCCCGCGCCGCAGTTTTTGGGGAGACAGCCGATGTTGGAAATAAACGGCTTGACTGGAAGTCACAGATCAGCGGGGCCACCAGCGACTTTTTGTGGCTCCAGAGTTATACTGCGAAAGCACACGGCTGCAGTTAAGGCCCTTTCTTCATTGGTGCGAATGCCCCGAGATCAGCATGGCTCCGGGAAGGCGATTGAACATTAGCGAGGCTCTTGTAGCACTCCTCTAGCTAGACCAGCATCCATATTGCGGCCAACCCGGGCTGTCGTGTTCAAACAAGGAGAAGTCACAGACCAGAAGGCAGGAATGCTGATTTACTGCCAGTCAGCGACGAAGATGTTGAA
>QHXW01000316.1 GCA_003223115.1 Acidobacteriota bacterium | reverse complement strand
TGGACATGGCTTGAGCACTTGTGTCGCGATGTGCAGTATGCATTCCGGACCATGCGCCACAATCCCGGATTCACCGCGACGGCAGTACTGTCGCTGGCGCTCGGCATCGGAGCCAACACTGCGATCTTCAGCTTGATCGATGCTCTCATGCTGCGGTGGTTGCCGGTACGCGACCCCCAGGAATTGGTTCAGTTGAAGATGGGTACCGGGGAATCTCTCTCATATCCCATCGTCACGGCGCTGTCAGATCAGCAAGACATCTTTTCAGGTGTGGCAGGTTTCATGGGCTCCAGCTTTGGCGTGGGTCCTCGCGGCTCGGTTACGCGTACTCCAGGAGCCTGGGTCACCGGTGGCTACTACGAAACACTTGGCCTGAACCCGGCGGTGGGACGCTTGCTCTCACGAGCTGATGATCAGCCCGGCGCCTCTCTGGTGGCGGTGATCAGCTACGGCTATTGGGAGCGGCAGTTCGCGCGGAATCCGGGAGCGATCGGCCAGGCCATTCCCGTGAACGGCATTCCCATCACCATTGCCGGTGTAAGCCCTCCTGGTTTTGTAGGAGCAAACGTCGGGGCCATTGCCGACATCACCATGCCGGTAGCCGCGTTGCCGAGAATGGACCCTGGCGCAGCGGGCTTGCTTGGTCCGGGAAATTTCTGGCTGCGCATACTCGCCAGGCCGCAGAAGAATGTTTCAATGGCGCAAGCCAAGGCTCGTCTTGCGATTTTGTGGCCGCCGTTATCCGAACGAGTGATTAGTGCGGACTGGCCACCGGCGCGTCGAAAGGAGTTTGCGGATGCGGCCTTCGAAGTGGCGCCCGGCGGAACCGGCTTTACCTACCTTCGCGAGCTGTTTCAGAAACCCCTCTTGGTTCTGATGGCAGTGGTTGCTCTGGTGCTCCTGATCGCGTGCGTGAACGTTGCTAGTCTGTTGTTGGCTCGCGCAACCGCGCGCCAACGTGAGATCTCCGTGCACTCTGCTGTCTTCGCTTGGGGCGGCATTAGGGGTTTGCTTGGCATGGCTCACCTCCCGTTTTCTGGTTGGCATTCTGTCGACCGGACCTTCCCACGTCGTGTTTGATCTGACCCCGAACTGGCATGTGCTCGGGTTTACCAGCGCAGTGGCAATCGCGACTGGGGTTCTCTTCGGTCTGGCGCCCGCCTTTCAAATTACCGCGGCAGGCCCATCACAGGTGCTCAAGGATGATGCCCGCATGACACGCTCCCGCTCAAGGCTCCTCTCGGCCCTGGTCAGCGCTCAAGTTGCTCTCTCAATGATGCTTTTGGTAGGGGCGGGTCTGTTTGTGCGGACCCTGCAGAACCTTCTGAATATCGATCCAGGTTTTCGTCGGGAAGGCGTCCTCTTGGTCGATGTCGATGGACGGCAGCAGGGTTATCGCGATATCCGTCTGGCGGCCTTCTATAAGGAGTTGCTCGATCAGGTTCAACATGTGCCTGGAGTTGTCTCCGCGAGTATCTCCAGTCACACGCCGCTGGACGGATCGGCCTGGTCGGAGGCAGTGGTTCCCAAGGGACAACCGCTCCCGGAGAACGACAACGCGCTCTTCATCGCGGCTGGACCCGGTTTCTTCGCCACGATGCAGACGCCGCTGATTTCGGGCCGCGAGTTCGACGCGGGCGACCAGGGAAAGGCCAACGTGGCGATCGTCAATCAGACATTCGCGGCGCACCATTTTTCGGGCCAAAATCCCGTCGGCCAGTATCTCTCCGCAACGGTGACATCGCCTCCCAGCGACCTGCAAATCATAGGCATCGCAAAGGACACCATTACCTCTCGCTTGCGCACAGCTCCACGGCCGACGGTATACGTATCTTATTTTCAACGAGCTTCCAATGGTGGTTTCATGGCTAACACCACGCTAGAGATTCGCGCAGCGGGATCTCTTTCCCAAGTCGCTTCGGCCATCCGTCAGGAACTTCAACCGAGATTCCCCGATGCCCCGCTGGAGGTTCGTGCGCTGACCGAACAGGTTGAGCGAACACTCGTGCAAGAGCGTCTGATGGCGAATCTGGCCGGCGGCTTCGGAGTAGTGGGACTCCTGCTTGCATGTATCGGACTGTACGGTTTGTTGGCCTACAGCGTGGCGCGGCGGACCAAAGAGATCGGGATCCGCATGGCGTTGGGGGCACAGCAGAGCGGCGTACTATGGATGGTGGCCAAGAATGCCCTTCGGTTACTCTGCGTGGGTATAGCCGCGGGACTTCCAGCCGCGTGGATGGCGTCACGGTGGGTGAACTCGATGCTGTTCGGCTTGAGGCCAGACGATCCAGGGATCATGGCGACCGCGACTCTGTTACTCGGCGCTGCCGGATTAACGGCTGCGTACTTTCCGGCACGGCGTGGAGCGCGAGTAGACCCAATGACGGCATTGCGCCACGAGCGAAAAAAGTTCGCCAATGTTGACTTCAAGCTTCCAGACTTCCTGGTTTGTCAGCCACTCGGCCACAATCGCTCCAGAGGATCGACGCGTTCTGATTGTCGGTTACCAGAGTGTCGGTGTCTCGTGGAAGTGTCGCCGGCCAGAAGTCCTGGGATACCGCGGCCCTATCGCGTGCCGATCAGTCTCAGCGATAGCTATTGATCGAAAAGCCGTTGACAGAAGGCCTCTTTTATGACCATAGTCATTTATGACTACGGTCATAAATGCTGACCAATCGAGAAGAGAACAGAAGAAGACTGTCGTTCGCGAGCGAATCATTGCTAGGGCCATTGATCTGTTCTCCCGACGTGGTATCGCCGACGTTACCGTGGATCAGATTGCCGAGGCAGCCGATGTCGGCAAGGGGACCATCTATAACTACTTCGAGACGAAGGAAGATATCGTTGTCGCCTTCATGGTCGAGCTGGAGCGGCGGGTTCAGGCTAAACTAAAAACCCTCACGAGATCGCGGCAGCCGCTAGATGCCATTCTCGCTGGCTTTATCCTTCACCAGTTCCAGATGAAGCAACGTTACCACCAGTTCGTCCGCATTCTCCTCGGCCAGATGTTCCTCCGCACCGAAGAGTTCCTTCCCTATGTGGCAGAGATGCAGAAAGCCATTGACCCGCCGCTGGAGAATCTCCTGCGGAGTCTGCAGCAACGCGGAGCGATCAGAAGCGACGTGCATCTCCCGGAACTCCTGAAGGTTTTCAAGACGATCCAATTGGGTCTCACCGCCCTATGGGCGATCGAAGGCCCTTCTTTTCGGAAAACCGAACCCACTGTCAAGCTCGAAATGATGCTGTTCTGCAAAGGGCTGGGAGTTGCAACATGACAATGAAGTGTGCGTTATCACTAGCCGTCTTGTTTCCTTATTCCGGGATGTTCGCGCAAGAGGCTGGGCTTAGCCACGGTCTATTTGGGCGGCGTTACCAAGAAGGTGAGAGACTTGTCTACCGCATGAAGGCTAGCAATAATGGGCAGCGCTACGAGGCTCAGGCGACAGGTGTTGTCAAGAAGGACTCCAGTGGAGCCTTCATTGAAGAATACGAGTGGTCCAACATCACTGCCAACGGGGTCCAGGTCGATGTTTCTCCAGCGAGTGCGCAGTTCCGCCAGAGGCTTTCCCTGGAACCCGGAAAAGCACCGGCGATCCCGAACCTCACCGGCGTCCATCGAATCCTCATAGGCCCGATTACAGACTTCCTCACTTTCTACGCCGATTTGTGGCTTGCGGCTCGGGTGGACAAGTTGCGCCGGGCCGGGGATCGCGTGTTTTATCCACACGGAACACCCGCCTCGTGGGCGGACGGAAATCATGTGGTCATTGGTGAGGACTCGATTGACTTTGACATCAGTCTTGCCCAAGTCGACGCGCATCGTAAAGTCGCGAAGCTCCTCATACGGCACGTGCCGCCAAAGAACCCTCAAGTGAAACTACCCGCGGTGTGGATGCGCGAGGCAGTGGCCGACACTCCGAACAATTGGGTGAATGTAATTCGAAACGGTGACAAGCGTGTCGCAGCGGTGGGCAAGGAGACCTTTGATGTTCAGATCACGGTCAGCCTGCTTAAAGGTGAGATCGTCTCCGGAACAATCGAGAACTCGGTCACAGCGCGGGAACGGGACTGTCAGGATGCAGCTTTGACGAACTGCGGCGATACACGCCCACGCCAGATCTTGCGACATATCAAGATCTCACTGGTCCGTTAGATTCGGCTGGATTGCCGACCATTCCGGAGCTACGCGTTGTCCGCGCCCCGCGAAAAGGGGGAGGCAATCCTGGGATGGGCCGCCGCCAACGCCGCATTATTGATGAGCGGCGCGGAAGTATTGTCGGTGACGCGTCGAAATGAGCGGCGGACGTCAAGCTTCCCGGATACGGGGATCTCGTATGTTGGCAGAGTCTTCACGAGTGCCCTCGGGCTGACGAGATCCGACTTTTAAGGCCTCTGCCGGGAGACAGGTGTCAGATAGCCATTGACACGGGCACCCGATTAAACAGAGTAGTGTTCAAGATTCAAGAGGCAATCGGATGATTTCCGTGCTGCAGGATGTTCGTTATGGCGTTCGAATACTTGGCAAGACCCGGGCATCTCGGCGATAGCGGCCCTCACACTAGCTCTCGGAATTGGCGCGAATACGACAATCTTTACCGTCGCTGACGCTGTGCTGTTCCGTGCGTTTCGCTTTGAGAAGCCCGACCGGTTGGTGATTCTCAGTGAACAGAATACGAAGGATCGCCGCTGGCACCGGAACCCGGCACTCGCGACACCTCGGGAGTGGCAGAAACACGCCCAATCATTCGCGCAGATCGAGTTTGCGGTCAATTATACTGAGACGGCAAATATCGTAGCGGGGAACGAAGCCGAGCGCACAGGAGCCTGTAAAACATGATCCGCGTACGTCGATGCACCATAGCTAGCGGCATTTGGAGTTTTTGCGCCGCAGTTGTTTTCGATCCGACGGCTGTTGCGCAACGCGGCACTCCTCCGCAAAACGTCATCGTGGATGCGACGCCTTCTCACGCGGTGAGCTCGTTTAGCTCGTTCCGCTCGCTTGGCGCGGGCATCGACCGGTTGCGGGGAGCTACCACCGACAACGTGATGACTCCGGAGTTCATTCAGAAAATCCAGTCGGCGGGCTGGCAAACCGTCAGCTATCGGCAGAATACCGAATTGTTCGGCGAAGCCTGGCACTGGAATCCGAAAGGAAAGTGGAGCAACGAAAAGGCGAAGGAAGGCTACTTTGTCGGCGACTCGACTCCGGCGGAGATGATCCGCCATTCCTGGGCCGCGCCGTTGCCGCACCGTGGGTTTAGCCGAGGCGACGGAGACGGGTATTCGCGACTCACCGACGGAGATCTGAATACCTACTGGAAGAGCAATCCATATTTGACAAAACCTTTCAGCGGCGAGCAGGATCATCCCCAATGGGTGACCCTGGATCTCGGCAGCAAGCTCGAGGTCAATGCTATCCGGATCGCCTGGGCCGTGCCTTACGCCACTAAATATCGCGTGCAGTACTGGACGGGCGAAGGGAATCCATTCGCGGGGCCGACACATGGTGTATGGCAAACGTTCCCGCTGGGCTCGGTTAAAGACGGCAAGGGCGGGACCGTAACGCTGCGCCTGGCCTCCTGGATGACGGCCGCGCGATTCCTGCGCATCTGGATGACCGTCTCGTCGGGCACGTGCGACACGCACGGCACGGAAGATCGCCGCAACTGCCTTGGTTTCGCGATTAGCGAACTTTATGCCGGAACTCTTTCTGGAAATGGCGAGTTTCACGACATCGTGAATCATGCCCCCAACCGCCAACAGTCGGTCACCGTGTGCTCGTCGGTCGATCCGTGGCATGCCGAGACCGACATGACCGAAGCCAGCGGCGATCAGATTGGATTCGATTTGTTCTTTACGAGTGGTGTGACGCGCGGCTTGCCCGCGATGATCCCGGTGGCGATGCTATATTCCACGCCCGAGGACGCCGCAGCACAGATCTCCTATCTCAAGAAGCGAGGCTATCCGATCTCCTATATCGAGATGGGCGAGGAAGCCGATGGCCAGAATATGGTTCCGGAGGACTACGCAGCGCTGTATATCCAGTTCGCGGCCGCGATTCACAAGCTGGATCCTAACTTGAAACTCGGTGGACCGTCGTTCGAGGGAGTCATCGAGGACGTTCAGGTATGGCCGGATTCTGAAGGGAGAGTGTCGTGGCTCGGCCGCTTCTTCGATTACCTCAGGGAACGCGATCGTCTCCAGGAGTTTTCGTTTCTATCGTTCGAGCATTATCCGTACGAGTCGTGCAACACATCTTGGAACGACCTATACCGGGAGCCCGAGAACATCGGCCACATTATCCAGACGTATAAAGATGATGGACTGCCGCCGAATACACCGATTTTCGTCACGGAAGTCAATCTGGGCGCGTCGGTCAGTGAAGCGTTCGTCGACATTATGGGCGCATTGTGGTGGGCGGACTATACCGGAGCCTTGTTCGCCAACGGCGGAACGGGGAATTACTTCTTCCACTACATTCCCGGGCAGCTGACACAGGGCTGCAATAATTCGTGGGGCTCGTTTGGGATGTTTCTCGTGGATCGGGATTTCAAGATCACCAACTACAATGCAAGTTACTTTGCCGCTCAGTTGATTAATCAAGAGTGGGTACAACCGGTTGATGAGATTCACCGCATGTTCCGCGCCACCAGTGATGCCCATGACCAGTTCGGAAACCTGCTTGTGACTGCCTATCCGGTCGAGCGGCCTGACGGGCGGTGGTCTATCATGCTGGTGAACAAGGATCGGGAGCGCGCGCATGGCGTGAGGATTAGGTTTGCCGATGCGGACGGGAAGAAGGATCGGTACTTTACAGGGCAGGTGGATCACATTACCTTCGGAGCAAACCAATACCAGTGGCGTCCGAACGGAGCAGAGGGCCACGCGGACCCGGATGGACCGCAGGTGAAGTCCACGGTGACCGGCGGGATTGACGCGGTTTATTCCTTGCCAAAGGCTTCCATCACCATACTTCGGGGAAAACTCGGCTCGCAAGAAAAATAATGTCGATCTCCGACTCGCGGGAGCCGCCGGATAGTTTTGTTATACTGCCCAACTTATGCTGGAACGCCTGATCCTTCTGGCGTTGCTGCAAACGGCGGACCTCACGACCGCGGATCAGCTCTTCAACACCGGCCGCTTTGCGGAAGCCGAGGCCCAGTACCGCCGGCTTGTGCAAAAGATGCCCAACGAACCCGCCCTCTTGTGGCGTCTGGGTGCATGCGATTACCAACTCGGGAACTTTGCCGCTGCTGAAAAAGAATTTCGTAAGGCTTTGGTTGCCGAGCCCAATCTGCCGCCGGCGTTGGTGGGCCTGGGAACATCTCTGGTTGCTCTGGGACGGTCGGACGCTGCACTGCCGTTTTTGGAAAGGGGCGTCAAACTGGCGCCGTCGAATCGGATGGCGCGCCGTGCGCTCGGTCACGCATACGTCGAGCAGCAGGAGTTTCTTAAGGGTGAGCCGATACTCCGCCGGCTGGTCGAAGAAGATCCGCGCGATGGCGAGAGCTGGTTCTATCTGGGAACCCTCCTGTTTAACCGGCACTACGATGACGCCGCTTTGAGCGCATTGGAGGAGTCTCTCAAGATCAACCCTGCCAATGTGGAGGCCCAAATCGACCGCGCCAGCGCGCTTGCACAGCTTGGACGCAATCAGCAGGCCGATGCCGTCTTCCAAAGGTTGGCTCGCGATCCCAAACTGCAGGGGTCTCCAGAATTTCTCCTCGCCTACGCGCAGTTTCTTTTTCAGAACGAGCGCTACGATGATGCATTGATCAAGGTCGAAGCCGCCATCAAAGCCGCTCCGAAGGCCGCCAAGCTGCATTTCTGGAAGGCTCGCATTCTCTTTCATCTGGACAAAACGGATTTGGCCATTCCGGAGGCGGAACAAGCGGTTGCGCTCGCGCCGGAGCTGCCCAATGCACGTAACCTGTTGCTGAGGATGTATCGCGCTCAAGGACGCGACCGCGAGGCCGCGAAGCAAGCAGATTGGCTGCTCCATCATGAGAACAAGGTGGCGCTGGGGCAAGGGCGGTGAAGTGGATTGCCTGTCTGCTTCTGTTAGCACCTTCCTCGGGCTACCCACAGATTCGCTTTGATGAGATTACTCAGCAAGCCGGGATTCACTTTCAGCTCAATAACGGCGCGCACGGACAGTTTCACCAGCTAGAGTTGATGCCCGGAGGCGTGGCCGTTTTTGATTTCGATAATGACGGCTGCCTCGACATTTACTTCACCAATGGGGCCGCCCTGCCCTCTCTCCGTAAGACGGGTCCCGAGTTCTACAATCGGCTCTACAAGAACAACTGCAACCTGACCTTCACGGATGTAACCGAAAAGGCTGGAGTTGCAGGCGACGGCTACTCGATGGCGGTGGCCACTGCCGACTATGACAACGACGGGTACACGGACATCTTTGTGGCAGGTGCCAACCGGAATATTCTGTACAGGAATCGCGGAAACGGCACGTTCGAAGACGTGACCCAGAAGGCGGGCCTCGCAGTCACTCATCCCAAGTACGGCAAGATGTGGGCGACCTCGGCCGGCTGGTTGGATTACAACAACGATGGCAGGCTGGATCTATTTATCTCGAATTATGTCGTCTGGAATCCTCGAACAGAGCCCCACTGCGGCGCTGCCGATCAGGCGCTGTATTGCCACCCCGATAATTATCAGGGGCTGCCCAATCAACTGTTTCGCAACAACGGCGACGGGACGTTTACCGATGTCTCGACGCGGTCGGGAATCGGCAACTACATCGGCAAAGGGATGGGCGTCGCGTTCGCGGACGTTAACGGCGATGGGTACACCGATATATTCGTGGCCAACGATTCCGTCCGGAGCTTCCTGTTTGAGAATCAGCGCGACGGCACCTTCAAGGAAGCCGCCCTGGAGTACTGCGTGGCGCTTCGCGAAGACGGCTCCGCTATCGCCGGCATGGGCGTTGATGTCCGAGATATTAATAATGACGGCCTGCCAGACGTTTTTGTGACTGGGATGATTAACGATACGTTCCTACTATTCCGGAACCTAGGCAAAGGGAGGCTGTTTGCGGACGAAACCATGCATTCGCGGCTGGCGGTAGTAACACGGCAGCTCACCGGCTGGAGCGCGGGAGTGTATGATTTCGACAACGACGGCTGGAAGGACCTGTTTTCCGCCAACAGCCACTTCCCTCAACTTGGGCGCTATATGGGCCGCAACTCCGAGTTGCCGAACAGCGTGTTCCGAAACTTAGGCAATGGTCGATTTGAAGACGTTTCGCCGATGGCCGGAACAGACTTCCAACGGGCAGCCATGCACCACGGCGCCGCATTCGGGGATTTCGACAACGATGGCAAGGTTGACGTGGTCGTGTCCGTACTCAATGGACCTGCCAAGCTCTTCCGCAATGTCAGCGCGGGCGGCAACCACTGGCTAGGGGTGCGTCTGGTCGGATCCAGAAACAATCGAGATGGAATCGGCGCCCAGGTGCGCGTCATGTTGCCGGATGGCACGACGCTTCACAATCACGCGACCACCAGCGTCGGTTACGCCTCCTCAAGCGAGTCCGTTGTTCACTTCGGCTTAGGTAAGTCGGATCTGGTCCAGGAGATCGAAGTGCGCTGGCCGGGAGGGAGCACCCGGAAGGTGTATGGTATGAAACCGGACACCATAATCACGATACGCGAGGGTGACAAATGAGAATTTACGACTAAACCCTTGAAAGCAGGGCATGGCAGCGATAATATATTCCCATTAAATTTCAACCCACCTGGAGGTAGTCGAGATGCTGCAATGGGGGTGTGCGCGAACGACAGGAATCCGGCCGGGGAATTTGCTGACGATTTTTTTTATTTTGCTGATGGCGGCTCTGTCCCAAGCCCAGCTCTACACAGGTTCTGTAACGGGCGTGGTCCAGGATCCCACCGGCGCCGTGATCCCGAACGCGTCAGTGAGACTGGTCGATACGCAGAAGGGACTGGAGTACCCGGCGACAACAGATTCATCAGGCCGGTACGTGCTGCGCTCGCTGCCACCGAGCACTTACAACGTCCGGGTGGAGGCTAGCGGTTTCCGTCCAGAGGTGCAGAATGGCATCGTCATCTCGGTCAATCAGAACCTGACGCTGAACGTCTCGCTACAGGTTGGCACCACCAACGAAGTCATCGAAGTTACGGCGAGCGCTCCGGCGCTCTCGACCGAGGACGCGGTCACCGGGCAGAACCTCAACCGGACCTTCATCAATGACCTTCCCCTGGTCGGTCGCTCCGTGTTCGACCTGGCAATGTTGGCACCGGGGATTAACCAGCCGGCCGGAAACACGTTCGGCGCGAACAATATGGCCAACAACTTTATCTCGAACGGCGGCCGGAATGCGACCGCGGACATTCTGATGGACGGCGTAAGCACGGTGGGAGTGGAACAGAACACGATGATTGTGAATCCGCTCTACACGCCTTCGGTGGACGCTGTGCAGGAATTTAAGGTACAGCAGTCAAACTTCAGTGCAGAGATTGGTTTCAGCGGAGCCACTGTGGTCAATGTCGTCATTCGCTCTGGAACGAACGACTTCCACGGCAGCGCCTACGATTTCTTACGCAATGACAAGCTGAACGCCAACAACTTTTTCAACAATCAGGCCGGCGTGAAGATTGCCCCAGTGCGCTGGAACAACTTCGGCGCTACCATTGGCGGGCCCATCAAGCGAAACCGAACCTTTTTCTTCTTCGACTACGAAGGAACCCGTTCCAGCAGCTCCGTCACCAGAAGCGCCGGAGTGCCGAGTGCCCTTGAACGTACAGGAGACTTCGGCGAGCTGTGCGGTTTTCAAGGCGGCAGTTTCGACTCGAACGGAAGGTGCTCTGCCGAAGACGGGCAGATTTGGGATCCCTACACCAGCGTCTATAACGCCGACGAGGGCGGCCCGGTACGTCAGAATTTTATCCCATTCAATAATCTGAAGACGTATATGAGTCCCGGCAATCCCAAAATCGCCGCCCTTCATCCCATTCCCAATGCGCCCGGCAACACCATCGACCCTGTCGCGTATAAGATGATGCAGTTCTTTCCGTTGCCCAATCTCAACGTAGGCTCGGCTTCTTATGACCGGCTCAATAACTGGATCGGTTCAGCCGCGAATAAGAACCGCAACGATCAATTCGATATAAAAATCGACCACCGGTTCTCGGATGCGACTTCGCTGAGCGGAAAGTTTTCTCGTGGCATCGGTTACAGCAGGCCCGCAAACCTGTTTGGCAACGTGGGTGACCCCTACTCCTCAGGTCTTTCTGACGGAGGGCCAAACCTGCTGGCGCTCAACTTCACCCACATCTTCAGTCCCACCACGCTGCTAACGGTCTCGCTAGGGTTGACGCGATCCTTCAGCTTCGACCATGGCGGTTCTGCTGCTGATTTCCCGAACTTCGACCCAGTGAAAGACCTGGGAATGCCCGATTACATCCTGAGCATGGGTGTACGCGCCGCCCCGTCCATCAGCGTCTACGGCGGCTATTCGGCCGCGGGAGGAAACAACTCTGTTGGCACACAAGCCTGGACCTACCTGAAATACGGCCAGGAGACCCACCACCTGATTGGCAGCTTGAGCCGTACCACGGGACGGCACGAAATCAAGTTCGGTGCTGAAGGTCGCTTGCACCGCACCACCATATTCTTCCCTGGAGTTCCGGCCGGTACTTACTCGTTCGACTACAACACCACTTCTCAACTCCCGTGGTCCGGTGGCGGCGATGCCATGGCGGGCCTGATGATCGGCGCCGGCGGGCCAGGCAACTGGGGAGACTACGATATCGATTACGCCGCTGCCACGCAGAACTGGAATATCGGAAGTTTCATCCAGGACAACTGGCGGACCACTGACAAGCTGACGCTGAACGTCGGGATGCGCTATGACCTCGACCTGCCGCGAAAGGAGCGCTATAACCGAGTTAGCTGGCTAGACCTGAATGCGCCATCCCCGTTGAAAGTGCCTGGATTTGACAACCTCAAGGGCGGACTGGCCTTTGCGACCAAAGATAAACGCGCGCCGTATGACAACAACTACGCCGGCTGGGGGCCGAGGTTTGGCTTCGCCTATCGTTTGAAGAACACTACCGTGTTTCGCGGCGGCTACGGTATTTTCTACACACAAAACAAGGGAGCCGCATCCGGCACCGGCTTCAGCGACCAGGGCTACAAAGAGTCCACCAACTGGCTGAACACCTATCTGAATGATGGCGCCACGCCCTGGGGCTTCCTGAGTGATCCGTTCCCGGGAGGTCCAAGGCCTGCCACCGGCTCGAGAGAAGGTCTCCGGACCGATATCGGTTTCAGTATTGCCGGGGCGATTCGAGACCGCAACGCGCGGCCGTACGAGCAGACCTGGAGTTTCGGTGTCCAGCATCAGTTGCCCTGGAACGTTGTTGTGGACACTACATACGTTGGTAAAAAGGGGACGCACCTTTACTTTGGCGGCGCCGGCAGCGTGGATTTCCTATCGTCATCACAGGCCGCAGATTTCGTAAAGAACCCGGGCTATTACAACGATTATGTGGATAACCCGTTCCATGGGATCATCACCGACCCCAATAGCGGCTTGTACGCCCCGACTGTACCGCGGGTTCATTTCCTAAGCCGCTATCCGCAATTCACGGGCGTGACCTCGACCGAACCGCCATGGGCCAACTCCATCTATCATTCATTTCAGTTGCGGGTTGAAAAGAGGTTTTCCAATGGCCTGCAGTTCCTGGCCACCTACACCAATCAGAAATCGATCGACGACTCTTCGGTTGGCGGCGGCGGCCTGACCTGGCTCGGCGGAACACTGAATAACGTCGTGCAGGACCCGAACAACCGCAAATTGGATCGATCCATATCTCAGTTCGATATTTCCCAGATCCTCCAGTTCAGCTATGTTTATGACCTTCCGATCGGGCGTGGGAAACTGCTCGGCAGGAACATGCACCCTGTGCTGAATGCCGTCATCGGTGGGTGGCAAACCAATGGCATCTGGCGCTTTGATACCGGCCAGCCCATTATCTTGGGCCTTTCCGGAGGGCAAAGTATCCCGACTTACGGGAACCAGCGGCCGAATTTGAACGGCACGCTGAAGAAGGCACATCCGTTTTCGCTCGACCAATATTTCGCCAACCCGGACGTGGCGGTCAAACCCGATCCTTACACAATCGGGACCGCTCCCAAGGTCCTGCCAAATCTGCGCATGCCGGGCACTAATGTGGCGGAGTTATCCCTTTTCAAACAGTTTGGTCTCGCGAAAATCAGGGAAGGCGCCAGGCTCGAATACCGTATCGAGGCATTCAACGCCTTGAACCACCCGCAGTTTTGTGGACCCAATTCCACCGTGGGGACAGACAATTTCGGCAAAATCACCTGCCAGCCGGATAACTCGCCCAGACAGGTGCAGATGGCGCTAAAGTTCTACTGGTAGAATCATAAATTCGGCACGTCGAGTGGCGTGTCAGAAGTTTGCCACTGTTGCGCTGTGAGAACAGCGCGTCGTCCGTGAAACAAATCGTCCTCAGTATTTCAGTCTTCTGCTGGGTTTCTGCCACTCCCGGGTTGGCTCAGACCGAATCCAGTGACCCCTACGCAGAAGCTGCTTCCGCATTTCAGCATGGAAAGCTGGAACAGGCGGAGCACTCCTTACGCATCGCCATCGCCTCTGAAGCCGACAGACCCGACCTGCTGGGACTTCTAGCCCTTGTTCTCGATTCCAGAAAAGAATTCGACCAGGCAGAGCCGTTCCACCAGCGCGCGCTGGAACTGGCGCCACGCTCGGCGAGCTTGTGGAACAATCTCGGCAATCATTATCTGTCGCGCCGGGATGACAAGCAGGCCCAAGCGGCGTTTCTCCGCGTTGTTGAAATCGATCCGGCACATGCGAACGCCAACCTGCAACTGGCGCGGATCGCTGTCGGCGGGAAACGTGGCGCCGACGCCCTACATTATCTCGATCAGTTGAAGGGTCCTGATCAAGATGCACCGACGGTGCAAATACTGCGGGCCAGGGCGCTCCACGGAGTGGGAAAAACGGACGCCGCTGTCGCGATCATCGACCGGATCGAGAAAGATGCTGCCGGCGATGTACGGCTCTCTTTTTCGCTGGGAACCACGCTGGCCGAATGGAAAAAGTACGACAGAGCCGAGGCGGCATTTTCACGGGCTCTCGAGAGCGACCCGGCCGATCTCGGGATTCTTCATAACCTGGGCCTCGCGGCGCTCCATGCCGGTCATCTCGATCGCGCGCAAAGAGTCTTCGAAATCGCTGTGCGCGAACGGCCGGGCGACGTCGACTCGATATTCAACCTGGCCCGCGTGCATGCGGCGCGCGGTGATAACGAGACGGCTCTGGTCCTTTTGGCGCAGGCCCGGCGGCTGGCGCCCGGCCGGCCGGATCTTCTGCTCTTACTTGCTAGAACGTACGCGGAGGCCGGTTTTTTTAGCGGCGCTGCCGAGGCCTATGAGGCATATCTGAAGCTGCAGCCCGAGGACCCGAGCGCCCGCCGTGAGCGCGGATTTGCGTACTGCCGCTTTGGCCGGATGCAGAACGGGCTCCCCGACTTGAACTGGTACGCTAAACAGTACCCACGCGATCCTGTCGGGCATTTCGAGCTGGGGTTGTGTGAAACATTGGGCGACACGAGCCAGGCGTCCCAACAGCTCACCGAAGCGTTACGTCTGAAACCGGACTTCATGCCGGCGCGGCAGGCGCGCGGATGGCTGCTCCAACGCGAGGGAAAGTGGCAGGAAGCTCTGCCCGATCTGAAATCGGTCGTGGAGCGCGAACCTAAAAATGCCATGGCTCTGCTGCAATTGGGACGGATCTATCTGGAACTGGAGCGGCAGGCTGAAGCCCTCGAGTTTCTCCGGCGGGCCCATGAGTTGGCGCCGGACCACACCGGCGTGCTCAAGCAGCTTCACCGGGCGCTGCGGGCCGTGGGAAAAGATCGCGAAGCGGCCATCGTGCTCGAAAAACTGAAGGCTGCCGGTCCTGACCGCACGCCTCTCAAGGCTCAGGCGCAGATATTCGACTACATGGGCTTGGACCCGGCACAGCAGAGAGAGCGATTCCGTCGCAACTTGGTGAATGCCATCGGCGCCAATCCCACCGACGCGGAATTGAAAGTCCAACTGGGGGCGTTTCTCCTGCGGGAAGGTAAAACAGAGGAAGCGCTGGCAGTCTTCCGTGAAATCTTAACGCTGTCGCCTTCCGCCCGGACCCTGAATGATGGCGCAACGGCTCTGCTGGAACACAAGCAATATTCCCTCGCGCGAGAGTTTCTGACCCGGCTGGTCACGGCGAATCCTTCCATCGAGAACCGGCTCGACCTGGCGGCCGCTATCTTTCATTCGGCCGGTCCCGATGCCAGTTTGGCCGAGATTGAAAAGATCCCATTGGCGGACCGAACGGGCGACGTGTATCTTCTGAAAGCTCAGATCCAGGATGCGTTGGGCCGGTTTGAGAATGCCGTGGATTCACTGAACACCGCTTTCCAGCGGGCGCCCACGCGAGGCGATCTGTATTTCTGGTCGTCGCTGTTTTTGATCAAGCACAACCGGGATCAGCAGGCGCTGCAGTTGCTGGATCAGGCCACAACGATCGTACCTGAGGATCCGGATCTTCTGCTGACCAGGGCGATCGTCCTCGAGTTGCAAAGAAAGACTGTGGACGCCGAGGACCTGCTGAAGAAGATTCAATTGCGCTGGCCCGAATGGGGCCGGACCTACCTGGTTCGAGGCATCATCCAGGCAACTCATCGAAACACCGAAGAAGCGCTCCAGTCCATCCAGACAGCAATCGCGCTCGGTGAAAGCACCTCGAGTGCGTATTACTATTTAGCCGACGTATCACGAAGCGCAAGACCCGACGACCGGAATGCCGCGCGGCGGGCGATCGCCGAAGCTCTGCGGCTCGACTCGGAGGATGCCTCGTCCCATGCTCTGGCGGGAAAAATTGCGCTCGATGCCGAGGAGCCGGCAAAAGCCTTGGAGCACCTGAACGAGGCCATCCGCCTGAAACCGAATCTTGTCGAGGCTCACTACTCGCTGAGTATCGCGTACAAGAAGTTAGGCCGCGAGCAGCAGTCCAGAGCGGAATTGGACGTCGTGCGCCGGCTGCGTGAACAAAACCCGCAGTCTGAAGACAACCCCGCGGGGATCCGACAGATGCTGTTCGCAGGCGAGAGTCTACGATAATAAGGCGGATCAATTAGCCCTATGCCCAGGCCGAGACGCCTGACCCATGAGCGTCCGAATTTGACTGTGTTTGTAGCTCCGGCCAGTGTTGTAGCGTCCAAGAATTCGATCGGATCGGACTCCCAGCCCCCAAAGGGATGCATAGAAAAGTTCAGCGTTCGTCGTGGTACCACCGGATCATTGCAGAGATGGATTATCACGGAATGGCCGCTCCATCGCCATTGGCCTGCTATAGCAGCAGGCGACCAGGAGGAAATTGCGTGGCTCAAGCAAACCCCGTTCCCAAAGCTATGCTTGTCCCCGCAGTAGGCCTCATGGGACAAGACTGTCCCAGAAGGTAATCGTTTTGTGAAGTGGTCCCCTCGGCTGAGACAAACGGTTAAGACACTGCTTACTGCTCGCTGAAAATCCGTTGTACCGCAACCCGTTTTGATCGCAGAATTGCGTCCGTGCACGACCGGGGAATCTTTCTGACGATGCAGGCGATCCGCCACCAATTCGCCGCCATCCGCACGATCTGTATCTGATCCGTTTGATTCATCACTAAACCAGGAGGCCATTCCCGGGAGAACGGCTCTGGACGGCTCCGCAGTGGATGCATCCGGCAACGGTAAGAATTCTGCGTGGTCGTAACCGCGAGGGATGTGACGTCGACATCCAACCCGACGCGGACGATTGAAATTCCGGCTACATTCTGGTCTATCTGGACGGCGCTGATCTGGCAGTCCTCGAAACTATGAAGGGTCAACGCATGAGCTTCGCGCGGTGCTTCGAACCAGCCTTGGCCATCTCCAGGCCTGGATTCGCTTCAGCACCTCTTCGCTCGAACCGGCGCTGGCGCAACGGCTGTCGGCAGGCAGTTGGCTCGTGCTAACGGAGGGGATTTGGCCAGTACTGATTGGCGGCATTTGGGAAGGCTGGCGGTGTTCAATCAGAAGCCCCAGCGGCACACGAGACGGCTACTGGCGCCTTCTCGATTGCGTATCGCTTCTTCCAGCATTATGTAGAACATTCGTCGGCAACAATTGATGCGTCAGCCTGTAAATGGGCAGGCCCGGTCCTCCAGCGGCCAAAAAACTCAAGCAACCTTGCTCGTGCCGAACGAGGCTGAGATCCATGACCCGCTGCGTTTTGTCGCCGAAATAGACATGCACCCGCTGCGAAGCGGTGTCGTAGTACGCCACCATCACGGCTTGAGTCACGCACCATGGACATTCTTTCGCCGTCGCCACCCCAATGTCGGCCGACGAGAACCGTATTCTCCTGCTGCTTTCCCCAGTGAAACTCTGTTGGCTCCGGATCCTGTCCCCCTGTATTCAGGGATCCAAACTCCGACCAAAAAAACGCATTCCCGCTGTTGCTGCTGAATGAGGGACGGCAGGCTAGAAGCGATCATCGATTACCTCCGGCGTGAGATCTGCCAAAGCATTCAGTGGCAAGTTGCAGCAGTACCGGAACTGCTTCGATATACCAGTAGGTATGGCAGACATCAACATGGCCG
>QHXW01000315.1 GCA_003223115.1 Acidobacteriota bacterium | reverse complement strand
CCTCGGCCGTCCAGCCGCTGCCACATCATCCACCAGACCACAACTGCCAGTGAGTCGATACCCCGAGCAGGCAAGCTCAGGCGCGCTCGCAGTTAGTCGAAAAATTCCGGCGGAACTGCTTTGCCAAATAGGCCAAACAAAGCCGACGCTTTGGGTGTTCTCACTCATCAAAACATAAACCATTCCTTTTGTTTTGTCCAGCCAAAACTGCGGTCTCCACACCCAACACCGCTGCACTCCCCAACTTTGTTTTGCAAAGTAAGTGGCATTGCGCTCAAAGGCCGCATATGGGATGAGATACCGGACCTCCCGGATCATCCTACTCGCTTGCCCGCACAGCCCGTATCGTAACCGCCCAAGCCTTCGAGTTCCCGTCTGAACGCGGTGCGGCTCAGCGTGTCTAATAACCCTTGCATCGCCGGTAAGCCGAACTGCCGCTTGCGAATAACCAGGTCGTATCTTTCGGTGATCAAGGGAATAAAATCCAAGCCCAGAACGCGCGCGACAGCTCGCGTCGCAATGCAGCAGTCTGCCGATCCGAGCCTTACCCGCCACGCCGCCGCCAGATGACCATGGGACGTTCGATCATAGCCGTCGACGTTCGCACTTTTGATTCCTGCTTTGCTCAGAATCGAGTCGAGCAGAATGCGGCTTCCGGAGCCCGGCTCCCGGTTGGCCAGCGTGACGCCCTTACGCGCGAGGTCCTCGACAGAGCGGATCCGTTTTGGATTGTCTTTCAGGGTGACAAAGCCTTCCTCCCAGACTGCAAAAGAAACTACCGCCACTGATTCGCGTTTGAAAATCCTTTTCACGGCCGGCAGATTCGATTCGCCTGTAACCTCGTCGCGTAAATGAGATCCCGCAATGTGAACGCAGCCCTGTTGCAGCAGGGTGAGCGCCTGCGAGCTGTTGCGATGCGCCAGCACCAGTTCCACACCGGCGCGCTGCGCATGTCTTGCCAGCACCGACATGCCTGGATCGCATCCCGCGAGCAGCAGCCGATTGGTTAGCTCTTCGTCGTCCAGAAACATCTGCACCCGTCCCCGCCTATTCTTTTTCGAACCGGTTGGAGCGCTGATCAGCACCGCATCGGCCGGCGGCAGATTCCAGGCGATAGATTCAGGAGCCGAACCCATCATGCGCCTGTCCACGCGGTACAACTGAACCGGCTGGCCCGGTTGGACCGATTCGCTGCCGGGCAACAGTTCCATTTCGCGCGTGGGAGCAAGAGCCGGGCCCCCCTCCCCCAGCGAGAACAATTCCTCGACGGTGACCTCGAGAACCCGTGCCAGTTGCAGGCTCAGAACCGTATTCGGAATGTAGCTGCCCGCTTCAATCGCGTAAACCGTCTGCCGGGAAACCCCAACCGCCTTTGCGAGCGCGACAGCAGAATATCCGCGGTGCTGACGGACTTGTGCCAGGTTGTTGTCGATGTTCATCGGATTCCTGAGCCCCCATGATGTGATAGTATTGTCTGCTTTGAGTTACAGTATCGTATATTCACGACAACTCATGCTACGGGTCGCGCTTCTGGGAGTTCTCGCTGCTTCTCTGCTGCTGGTGACTAGCGCGTTTGGGCAATCCAGCCGAGCGGAACTGTTCGGTACGGTCCGAGATCCCGCCGGGCTCGTGGTTTCCGGAGCTATGGTTCAGGCCCATGACCTGGGTACCGGCGAGCGCGTAAAGAGTGCCACGAATGAGAGCGGCGAATTTCATTTTTTGGCCTTGCGTCCTGGCGATTACTCTGTGACGACGGTGAAGACCGGGTTCATGACCCTGCGCCGGAGCGGCATCAAGCTGCCCGTGGCCGACCGGATTGCGCTTGACCTTCAATTGCAAGTAGGCGAAGTGACACAGTCGGTCGAAGTCACCAGCGGCGCGTCCCTGTTACAGACGACTACCGGAACGGAGAACTTCGTTGTGAACCAGGAGAAAGTCGCGACTCTGCCCTTGGACGGACGCAACTTTGTTCCGCTGATCGCGCTGGCTCCTGGCGTGGCTTTGCCGCCCGGCTCTACAGCGCAGCCATCGCTATTTCCACGAATTAACGGCAGCCGCCCGCGCACCAGCGAGTACATATATGACGGCATTAGCGTGCTCCAGCCAGAGCCGGGTCAAGTCGCCTACTACCCCATCATCGACGCCATCGAGGAGTTTCGCGTCGATATCAACAGCTACTCGGCCGAATACGGACGCTCCAATGGCGGCATTATCCAGGTGAGCTCAAAATCGGGAAACAATAGCTTTCACGGGACAATTTTTGAATTTTTCCGCAACGAACAACTGAACGCCCGCAATCTGTTCGCGCTTCCTGGTCCCATGCCGCCGTTCGAGCGTAACCAGTATGGCTTCGTGTTCGGCGGTCCGATACAGAAGAGCAGAACATTCTTCTTCGTCGACTGGCAAGCGACTGGCCTGCGCATTGGAAACACCAAGACCAGCACGGTTCCAACCAGCCCGCAGCGAAACGGCATTTTCTCGACGCCAATCTACGATCCCGGCTCCACGCGCAAAGATGCCCAGAACAACTATATCCGAGACCCGTTCCCAAGCAACACTATTCCGCTCTACCGGTTCGACCCGGCCGCGCTCGACATTCTCAAGCGCTATCCCCTCCCCAATGTTTTCGTGAACGGCAAGGTGGCCACGGCGAACAACTACAAACGTCTGGCGGTGGACCTGGACGATCAGGATCAGTTCGACACGCGCCTCGATCGCTACTTTGGCGCGCGGCACCGAGTGTTCGGCAGATATACACACCTTCGCGACGACGCCATTCCAGGCACTCCTCTACCGGACGGCAGCGGCAACATCACCTCGGGTGTGATCGGCGCCACGCTCACCAGGGCCGATAGTGTTGTGGCCGACTACGCTTACACGGTATCTCCAACTGCCACCAACCAGCTCCGCTTCGGCTTCACGCGCCGCGGGTTCAACCGCTCGTCTCTGATAACGAGCCAGCGGGTTTCCCAGACCACCGGCATTCCCAATATTCTATCGGTCGCGTTCGGACACGCGTTTCCCGTTTTTCTAATCGCGGGATTCCAACAACTGGGCCCTACGGAGAGTGCCAATTCCCAGTTCACTACTTCGGTCACGCAGTTCATCGAAAATTACTCAGCCATCAGAGGCGCGCACAGTTTGAAATTGGGAGCCGATATCCGCATGGAACGGCTTGACGTTCTACAGCCGCCCGACCCGACGGGTTTGTTTTCTTTCAACCAGATCTTTACCAGCGGCCTCACGGCAAAAGGCACGCCGCTTCCAAATACGGGAAGCAGCCTTGCCTCGTTTCTGCTCGGCCAAGTTGATTCTTTCAATATCGATATCCAACCGCAGAATTTAAACCCGCGCGCGCACATCGCCGAGTTCTTCGTGCAGGACGACTGGAGGATGAGCCAACGGCTTTCGCTCACTCTGGGACTCCGGTATACGTTGAACTTTCCCTCTACCGAAGCCAACAACCATGGCGCGGTTTTCAATTCGCGCACACAACAGCTCGATTTTCTCGGAAAGAACGGGGTGTCCGAGTCGGCGCGAAAGCTTCAAAAGGATACCTTCGGCCCGCGCGCAAGTCTGGCCTATCGGGTGTCCGGCTCGTTCGTAATCCGTGCGGGATATGGGCTCATCTGGATCGAGCAGGCCGGGATCACCACGCCGTTCACGGTCCCGTTTTTCCCCTTCATACAGAGCGTGGGGCAACGGTCGCTGGATAACATCAATCCGGCTTTCGTGCTCTCGAACGGCCCTTCCGTCCAGGTGACTCCGCCGAATCCCGATTCCGGCCTCGGTCAAGGCGTCTTTGCAGTGGACCGGAACACCGGCTCTGGGTACGCGCAACAGTGGAACTTCACTTTGCAGAAAACGTTCGGCAAAAACTGGAGCATCGAGGCCGGCTATCTCGGCTCAAAGATCACCCGGCTGGGTGTGCCCGACACTAATGTCAACCAACTGCCGGTATCAGATCTTGCGCTGGGCACACAGCTCACGAAGCAGGTGCCGAACCCGTTCTATGGGACGATACCGGAATCCTCGTCTCTGGGCGGCAAGACCGTCGCTTACCAGCAACTGTTGAGGCCCTTTCCGCGCTTCACCACCGTTTCGCTATTCCGGAATAATATCGGCAATTCCACCTACAACGCATTCCAGGCGCGCGTCGAAAAACGCTTCTCCGCCGGTCTCACGGTCACAGGGGCCTACACCTTTTCGAAACTGATCGACGATGCGTCTTCCGTGTTTGACGCCGCCATTCTTACCGGACCCATCGCGAACTACCCGGTGGCCGACAGTTATAACCGGAGACTGGAAAGGGATCTTTCAAACGGAGACATCCCGCACGTGTTCTCGGCTGGGTTCGTCTGTGAGCTGCCGTTTGGCCGGGGGCGGCGCTTCGGCCTCAGTGGATGGCGGGATTTTCTCGCAGGCGGTTGGGAGATCGCCGGCATCGTGTAACTGCAGTCCGGTCTGCCGCTCGCGATCAGCCAGATCACGAATTTCAACGCGTTTGCGGGATTCGGTACCGAGCGTCCCAACCGCGTCGGCGACCCGAACCTGCCTTCCGGCCAGCGCAGCCTGTCACGCTATTTCAAAACCGGCGCACTTACGCAAGCGCCGCAATTCTCGATCGGAAACAGCTCGCGCAATCCGGTACGCGGCCCCGGCTATCAGGATGCAGATCTATTGGTGGGCAAAGCATTCGCGCTTTCGGAGAGCTTACATCTCGAGTTCAGGACCGAAGTCTTCAATGTGTCGAATACCCCGCCTCTCGGCGCGCCCAACATGGTGCTTGGAAATCCGGCCTTTGGCACGATCACATCGGCGTTGGACCCGCGTGTTTTCGAGCTTGCACTCAAGCTGAGTTTCTAACACTTCACGCGATTCGGCTCGTTGTCCGCACCTGCCTCCGGCGCTAGGCTAGGCTAGCGTCGGTGGGTTATTGGTGTGAGCGGTCCAGCCAAGAGCCTGCCTGCTCGCTTACTCTCGTACACGCGCGGGCCTGAGCAGCTCATCGCCCATTCGGTAGCCACGTTGTACCTCTTCCGCTCCTGTCCCGAATTCGTGCTTGTCACTGCGTACTGAGCCAACGGCTTCATGCCACGTGTGATCAAAGGGCTGCCCGATCTAAATTCCCAGCCAGTTCGCCTGCAATTTTACGTATCCGCGCTGTTGGGCCCAGAGGTTCAATGGCATTGTCGCTAGTTCGTCCACAACCGGCACGGCGTGGCCGTTCTTGGTCAGGTCCACGGTCTTGATGTAACGGCGGCAGGTGTCGCATGCCTCCACCCGAACGTGGTCGAATTGACTAGCCGTGTAGATTGCGAGCTTCTCGACCGCTTCCTCACCACACGCGGGGCATATGATTCGACCGTATGTCCACTCCGTCGCGCACATCGAGCAAATCAGAGATCGCTTCGCCCCATCCCCCTCGCGCCGTAGTACACCAACGATAGGTTTTCTGGAACAAAAGGGACAGACTGCCATAGCCTCCTGGCCAGGAATGTGACCATTGTGATCAGCCAAGTACTCTGCTTGAGGCTGCAGAAAAATCCACGCCAGCAGGACTTCGGGCTGTCCGGGACTGGACTGAAAATCCGACGCAGTTCGCCAAAAGGAAATGAGCAAATCTTGCCATCGGTCGGTCCCTTGGGCGTTCAAATCGCGGGCGGACTGGGCCATTAGCTGGGGCGCACATTTTTCGACACTGGAAAGGAACTCGGCGAACTTGGGCAGCAAGCGGTGGACATTTAGGTCCTGCTCGAGCAAGCCGGAAACGCCCTTTCCCGATTCGTTGCCGCAGGCTCCCTCGCCATGAGAATAAAGCGTCTGCTGGAACATGGCCATACGTTTGTAGAATTGCAATACTTCGGCGGCAAATGGATGTGCCGCTATCAACGCGTCGGCACGCTCGAACCGCTGATCCCATTTGGATCGATTCATTTCTGTCCGGACGTCTTCTTGGTGACTTGCTCGTACCAGAGCCGGTGGTGAGTCTTGGCCCAGGCGGACGAAACTTCTCCGCGGACGATCGAGGTGAAACCGCCGCGTACCATGGCCGTGCCCATGTAGACGTGAATGATGAAGCCACCGATGGTGGCGAATCCGGCCGCGACGTGAACCGCGACCGCCAGATAGCGCAGCCATCGCAAACTCCACGGAATAGACTCAAAGAACCATAGCGCAAAACCCGAAAGCGCCAGCAGGGTCGCGCCATAAAACATCAGCCAGAAGAACATTTTCTGGCCGTAGTTAAAGCGTCCGATGGGCGGAAGATTCTCGTCTTCGTTCCGGATGTAATATTTCGCCGCTTTCCACCAGGCGCGGTCAGCGTCTGTCGTGACCATATCGCTCCGCCAGATCCTATACATCCATAAAACCGAAGCGGTGAAGACCAGGCCAAACCAGGGATGCCAGAAGCGGGCAGCCGGTCCGCCGCCAACGATGATCGCCATCCAGAACATGTAAGGCGACCAGAAGGCCAAGCCTGTGATCAGGCAATATATATAGGACAAGCCGGCGATCCAGTGGTTAATGCGCTCGACAAGCGTGTAGCGAAGAATCCGGTCTCGAGCGTCGCCTGTCGTGCGGGGGGAAGGGATAACTTGGGAAACGCTCACGGCTGCCCGCCCTTCTGATCTTTTGCACTCTCGACTCGCTTGGGACCAAACCGCAAATAGTGAAGCGCCACACCGATAATGCCACCCAGCATAGCGAGATTGCCGATCCACTTAGCCGGGCCCTTCCACAGCCGGACGACCCATGGAATGTGAGGATTTTTGGGCAACCCGCCATACGCCTCCGGGTTGGCCGCATCGTGAAGCACATAGATGACGCCTGTTCCGCCAACACCCGTCGGATCATAGACGCCTGCCTTCTCGAAGCCGTAGTGCTCGCGAAGCTGTTGTGCGCGTGTCTCTGCCAGGTCTGTCATGTCGTCCTTCGTACCGAAGTGCAGACAGCCGGTGGGGCAGGCCTTGATGCAGGCCGGTTCCAGTCCCTGCGCGACACGGTCGGCGCAGAGCGTGCACTTGAACATCTTCTTCGTGCTCGGGTTGAACTTGGGGATATTGAACGGGCATCCTGTCACGCAGTACCCGCAGCCAATGCAGTGGTCCTGCTGAAAATCGACAATGCCATTCGCATACTGGACGATCGCGCCATCGGCAGGGCAGGCCGCCAGGCAACCCGGCTCCGCGCAATGCATGCACTGGTCCTTGCGCATCAGGAGCATCAACGTGCCGTCTTCCCGCTCATGCTCATTGAACTTGATCAGGTTCCAATAATTCCATGCAGTTTCCGGCATCGTCTGATAACTGTTGTCGAAGACTGTTTCGCTGAACGTATAGCCGTTCCACTCAAGGCACGCAACCTCACAGGCCTTGCAGCCGATGCAGGTTGTGGTATCGACCAGCTTGCAGACCGTTTGCGCGCGCTCCACACCGGCGCCGGGCACCGGTCCGGCGTGGCCGGAGATTCTGCGGATTTGCAATGTCGCCTGGCTCATGTCGTTCCCTATGCCTTTTCCAGCTTGACGAGAAAGCCTTTAAATTCCGGAGTGAATGCGTTGGGATCTACCACCGTTGGTGTGAGCCTGTTGGCGATGGTTCTCGCGTCCCTGCCCGCGTCTTCCTGAATACCGCGATAACCTTGGTGGATCGGAACACCGATCTGGTAGACCTTCTTGCCGTCAATCGTCATAGGCTTGATACGCTTGGTGACGAAAGCTTTTGCAATGTAGTAACTCCGCGCACTGGTAACCTTCACCTTGTCGCCGCCCTTGATCCCCAACTCTGCAGCCAGCTCGATTGGAATCTCGACGAACGGTTCGGGAATGAGCTGGACACTCATCGGGTTATTTTTGGTCCAGTAGTGGTAATGCTCAGTGAGCCGGTAAGTGGTGCAGATGATGTTGAAACCTTCGCCGGTGGTGCCATACTTGTCTGCCGGTGTGGAGAATTTCTTGACCACAGGATTGTTGGATTGGCTCGGGTGTAGCGGGTTTTGAACAGGGCTCTCGATCGGTTCATAATGTTCGGGGAATGGCCCATCGGCGAAAGCGGCCAGCGGCCCAAATATTCGGCCAACCCCTTCGGGGTTCATGATGAATGGGCCCATGTGCTCCTTTGGGTTGGAGTCGGCCTTAAAATCGGGGATGTCGTTTCCCACCCAAAGTTGCGCGGCCTCATTCCACCAGACTTGTTTCCGTTCGACGTCCCAAGGTTTTCCCGAGGAATCGCATGACGCACGGTTGTACAGAACGCGGCGATTCGCTGGCCACGACCACGCCCAGTTCTGGTAGATGCCGAGTCCCGATGGATCTTCAGTGCCACGGCGGGCGAGTTGTGGCCCCGCCTCGGTCCAACATCCGCAATAGATCCAGTTACCGCAGGAAGTTGTGCCGTCATCCTTGAGCCACGAGAAGCCAGGCAATTGCTGTCCGTCCTTGATCGTCTGCTGTGTCTTGGGATCTGTAAGATTCGCGATTGCCTTGCCGTTGAACTCCTTCGCTAATTCAGCTAGGGCCGGATGCTGGGGATCGGTATAGGGCCAGGTCAGGTTCAAAATCGGGTCCGGGAATTTGCCCCCTTCCGCCTTATAGAGCTCGCGCACTTTGAGGAAAATCTGCGCCACGATGTCCTGGTCGAGGCGGGCTTGGCCTGGTGGAGGCAATGCAATGTTCTTCCACTGCAACCAGCGAGAAGAGTTCGTCATCGACCCGTCTTTCTCCGCGAAGCCGGCGCATGCCAGCCGGTAGACCGTCGTTTTGATCTCTTTCATCTCCGCCGGCGAAATTCCGGGTGACTTCCAGAATTCACTGGTCTCATCTGGGTAGATCTCGCCCACCACCAGCCAATCAGCTCTCTTGAGCGCCGCGATGTTCTTTTGAGAGTCTGGCCCGATGGCCACGCCGTTCATTCCGAAAGCGAACATTCCCTTGACTGAGCCGCGGTACATGTTGTCCCAGATCTCGGTCCAGGAGTAGTTGCGATCCACCTTCGGCATATAGTGAAACGCCCAGTCGTTTTCCTTCCTCGCGGCGTCACCGTACAAAGCTTTCAAGAAGGAAACCGCAAACTTGGGTGTGTTCGACCAATAATTGAATGAATCCCACGCAGCCGGCTTTGAAACCTTTGGCGTGGTTCGATCCAAGTAAGCTTTCAGGTCGACATCCGCGGGGTTCGGAACCTTCAGGTACCCAGGCCAGATGTCAAACACTCCGCCCATATCGGTGGCACCCTGGATATTGGAGTGGCCGCGGAGAGCGTTGACACCACCTCCGGCACGCCCCACGTTGCCGAGCAGCAACTGCAACATCGCCGCTGTACGGATGATCTGCGTGCCAAACGTGTGCTGCGTCCACCCGACGGCGTACATGATCGTCGCCACTTTCTTCATGTCGCCATCTTTGCGAACGGAGGTGAACAGATCTGCAGCCTTGAGGAACTGATCTTTCGGTATGCCGGTGATGCGCTCGACCATTTCCGGTGTGTAGCGTGAATACTGTTTCTTCAACAACTGAAAAACGCTCCGTGGATGCTGTAAAGTAAGGTCGTAGGCAACTTTCGGCGGAAGCATCGGCTTCGCCGAAGCGACAGCTGCTACTGTGGCAGCGCCGATGCCGTCACCTTCTTCGTAATTCCAGGTGGATTTGTCATAGGTCTGTGCCGCTCGATCAAAACCCGAGTACAACCCATCCTCAGGCAGCTTGAAACCCTCCTTCACGATGAAGCCGGCATTCGTAAAGTTGGTAAGGTACTCGTTAGCGATCCGGTTGTTTTCGATCGCATAGTGGATGACTCCACCAAGGAATGCAATATCGGCCCCCGCACGAATTTGAAGGAATAGATCCGACGTGGCAGCGGTGCGCGTGAAACGCGGATCCACCACGATCATCTTTGCATTGCGGGTTCGTTTTGCTTCGATTGCCCATTTGAATCCGCATGGATGGTTCTCCGCGGGGTTCCCACCCATGATCAACATCACGTCGGTGTTCTTGATGTCGATATAACCATTGGTCATCGCTCCGCGTCCGAATGTGGGCCCCAAACTGGAGACCGTGGGGCCGTGTCAAACACGGGCCTGGGTTTCTAAGTAGCAGACCCCCAGGCTGCGCATGGCTTTGCCTACGAGGTAGTTGAATTCATTGGTATCGGTGCAGCCCCCGATCCAGGCGATGCCTTCGCAGCGGTTCACGGTGCGCCTGAGGGCGTCCCGTTCGATGAACGTTTCGTCGCGGGTCTTTTTCACCCAGTGGCCGATCTCATCAATCGCCTGGTCCCACGCGATGTCTTCCCAATGATCGGAGCCGGGCCTGCGTACCTGTGGCTTGAGGAGCCGGCGTGGGTTCACGATGTCCTGTTCCAGCGAAGCTCCCTTCGGGCACAGCGTTCCGCGGTTGATGGGATGGTCCGGGTCGCCCTCGACGTGGACCACTTGAGGCGTGACGTTCTTGGCATTATCGCCAATCGTATAAATAATGACGCCGCAGCTTACCGAACAGTAAGGACACGTGGATCGCGTTTCTGTCGCGCGGGCAATCTTGAGCTCCCGAAGTTGCGCATAGGCTGGCGCCAGATCAAACCCAAAAAAAGAGGTAGCAGCACCTCCCAGTGCGCCGGCTTTCAAAAAATCTCTGCGGCTGCCATCCATGGTTTCGACCTTCCTTTCGCGATAAGTTATCGGGCGCTTCTGATCAAGTACTTCTTGCAGTCTGCGGAGTCCTCACTGGGATGGACGGACAGCCTGCATGACTTTTTCCCTACGTCTAACTAAATTAATGTATCGCAAACGGATTTGGAAACGCATCGGCGTCGTCGAGTTCATCGCCAGGTGCGCGATGAAGACAACGGAAATCTTTCCCGATTAGCAGCTTGAGCCCGCCGGGCTGAATAGCGGAAATGCCAGTTTCGTTGGAGCATGCCCAATATTGAGCACCGCCACTGGGAATCCAAACGTAGGGGCTTCCGTTCTCGTAGCATGCCGATGTTTGGTTGACAGAGGGAGAGACTCAATCGCGTAGGTCAGCGCCCGGCGTGAACTCGATGGACTCTTCCACGCCGCCGGTCTTCAGAAAAACATTCCATTTCCGCTCGGCTCAACCGAAGGCGCATCGAGTTTTTTGCGATTTCTCCATGCCCCGAATAGATGTTGAATTGAAGCGCGTACTCCGCACGAACCCGAGCAAGCTCATGCCGAAGCGCAACGCGGCCTGCACAGCCAGACTAGCTTCTAACGCGATGGCGAGGTCCCCTGCCTGGAAGCCTAAGAAATATGCAGTATCAGGTTTGCAGTGCCTCCAGCCAACGAGCGCATTTTTTGAGGCACCAAGCTCAAAAGGCGATCGGGAACCTCGGGAGCCAGATTCACGCTAATGATGGGGTTGGTGAATCCGTGAGGACGCGGAGAACAACGGTGCCGTCGTCCTTCTGATCAATATCCAGCGCTGAAATCCGCTCAAGATTCAATAGCACATTTCCGACTGAAATGAGTTCCATCGCGAACCTCCGATATCCAGAGCAGGGCTGGGCATACCTGCGCTCTAACGAGAACACTTGTGCAATCTGCTCTCCATTGAATCCGCCGCCATCGAACACAAACATGCGACGGCGCGTTACTTTCTGATGCGGAGAAGTCTACACGAAGAAGTCTACACGTAGACAGACGCCGTCAAAACGTAGACAATGGCGCACGATCGGAAAAACACTGCGCCGTCCTTTCACAGCGCGCAGGGCTCGGCTCATAGCCCATCAACTGCACAACGAAGGCATCAGAAAACTTGGGCCGGCAAATAGAACGGGCCGTCAACTCCGAGCCATCTATCTGTCAGGGGATTTTGATCGCTACTGGCAATTCCACATCGATCAGGACCAGCACCGCCTATACCCTGCGCCTTGGAGCGTCGTTCCAAAGTAGCCACACCCAATTGGTATACAATCTCAACACTGTCTTGAGCGAAGGCCATGAGAGCCTGGCGATTCTACGAGTTTGGCGATATGCGGTTGGACGAAGTGCCGATGCCGGTTGCCCGCCCCGGCCACGTGCTTGCCCAGATCCTCTGCATTCAGCCTAGCGTGACGGAGGCCCAGCTAGCCTTCGGTGTCCCGACTCTTGCCTTTGAGCGCATCAAGCGGCGTTTGGAAACCGAAGCACCGGTTCAACTGTTCGGCCACGAGTACTGCGCGCGTATTGTGGAGATCGGCGAGGGCGTCACCCGCTTTCGTGTCGGCGATCGCGTCGCCGCTCGCGCCAAGCTTCCCTGCGGCCAGTGTCCGTTGTGCACGGACGGCCGGTCGCACTTATGCCGCAAAGGTCCCATCATCGGATTTCAACTTCCAGGATGCTTCTCGGAGTATGCGATGTTGCCCGAAATAGCGCTCACCCTACTGGACGACCGCATCTCCGACAGCGAAGGCGCGTGTTTACAATCGTTGAGCGATAGCGTCGCGGCGGTGGAAACGGCCGGCATGCACATCGGTGATTCAGTAGCAATATTCGGACAGGGAAGCATGGGGCTCGAGTGCATGCAGATTGCGCGCGCGAGCGGGGCCGGACACATTATCGCGGTCGACGTTCGAGACGAAGCCTGCGCCATGGCTCGCGAATTGGGCGCTGACAACGTCATCAATGCTGCGCAGGACGATCCGGTTGCCGCCATCCAGGATCTGACCGGTGGGAACGGCGCCGATGTAGTTTTCGAATGCGCCGGCGGAAGTCCCAAGCAGGGTCTCGCCGGGGTAAAGACTCTGATGCAGGCCATCGACGCGGTCCGCTCCGGCGGAACTCTGGTGGGCGTGTCCTGGTTCGGTGCGTCGATTACATTTCCAGTGGACTTAGCTCGCGAGCGCAGCCTGCGCTACGTGTTTCCCGACATCAGCACGCTTGCCCACCTGGAACATACAGTCCACCTCGTCAGCACCGGGCGCGTGCGGCTGAAGCCCACGATCACGCACGTGCTCCACGGGATCGAAAAGGTGCCAGAAGCATTCGAGATCACCGCCAACAAAGGAAAATACAAAGCCATCAATCCTGCCCAGGTGATGATATGGCAGTAGGTCGAACCGGACTCGGGCCCTCGTTGATGCGCGTGGGCGCCGCCGCTCTTTCCGACGCGCTGGGAAAAACCGGCGCCATGGATCACTCCATGCAGTGCCGCTCGGCCAATCCGAAAATGGTGGGCCCGGCGTTCACGGTTCGCGTGCACACGGCGGACATTCTCATGATCGCCAAAGCCCTGTCAGAGTGTCCCCGGGAACAAACGCTGATCATCGATGGCCGGGGCGAATTGAATACGGCGCTGTGGGGAGAACTGACCACCATCGGAGCGCATCGCAAGGGACTGGCGGGCGTAGTAATTGACGGTGCGATTCGCGATGCGGCTGCGGTCCGGCGTAGCAGGTTGCCCGTGTTTGCGAAAGCTGTGGTGCCGAACGCGGGCGGCGCGGAATATCTGGGTGAGATTGGCGGCACGGTGCAGTGCGGCGGCCAGGTGGTTCATCCGGGCGATTGGATCGTCGGTGACGAAGACGGCGTGGTCGTAGTGTCGGCCGAAAAGATCGAGCAAACCCTGGCCACCGCGAAACGCATCGTCGCCGCCGAGATGGAAATCGAGCGCGCCATCCGGAAAGGAGAAGATCTCTCGACCTTGCTGCGCTCGCAGGAAGTCATCCAACAAAAAGAGACTGCGGTTTTCATTCCGCAATTGCGAATGCCAGCCCATGGACGCAGGAAGTAAGACACGCGCAACTTCTTACCTATCCGTCGTGAATGAAAGGTGCTACGATACTCGCCAACTGATTTGCAGTTTTCTCACGCCAAAAGTGTCAGAACGCAACCCGATTCCGATTCTGCTTTCGTTCCAGCAGAGAGCAGGCGATCGGGTTCCCGCCGCGCGCGAACTGGCATTTGAGGCAGTCGCCTGCCGCAAGGGGCGAATTCTCGACCAGGTCCATTGGGGTCAAAGCCTCAGAGAAAATTCCGGTAGCGGCGTCCGCAACCGCGTCAACCAATGGGAAGCCATGCTCGAGTGTCAAGCTTCGCTGACCATTGCGATGGGTTATCGCGATCTGAAGCCCGGCGTCGTGGGGACTTGCGCCCTTCCAGGCACTGAACTGGAGGGCCGCTACGAGCGCCTGCTCCACGACGTCAGGACAAATTGGACGGACGCTTTGGGCCAGCAAGTTCTCCGGGCTTTGAAGGTTCTCCAGCAGCGCATCGACGCACTTGAAGCGGACCTGAGCCGCGAGATCCTCAATTCGCTTCCGCCATCAAACCGGTACGAGAGAATGACATCCGTTCGCACCTCCAGCCCGACGAACTGCTCATCGAGTTCATCGCCTACCCGGAGAATGCCCGCGCGCCGAACGCGAGGAACCGGCGCTACGGAGCATTCTCGCTCGGCCGCGGCGGGAATCTTCGGTGGACGAACTTGGGACCGGCAGGCCCCATCGACCGGACGGTCCAGGATCTCATTGCCGAAGCGAATGACTGGAGCGTGGCTCTAGCTGGTAATGAGAAGCGGGCGGCGGTGTCGGCGGAGGAAACCCCTCGCGACGCTTTGCGGACCCTTTCGCAAAAACTGAGCCCGCTGATCGTTTCGTTAGTTAGCGCAAACCAAAGATGCACCGCATGCGCGTCGCACCCGATGGGATGCTCAATCTGGTTCCATTCGGTGCGCTTACCGATGCGCGTGGTCACTTCCTGATCGCACAATTTGCCATCTGTTACATTTCCGCGGGTCGAGATCTGGCCGGTCCCGCGCTTCCCGGCCACCCCACAGGTCCCATGATCATCGCGCAAGGCGCTGCTGCTCGGCGAAGGAGAAGCGACAGAGCAACGGCTGAAGCAGTTGCATCGCCCTGCCCTGCTCCACATCGTGGGACACAGGATTGTGCGAGGCAATCAAGACTGTCAGACTGCTCCGGGAGCTCCGGATTGCCAACTGGCGGGTATCGATCCGGCTGCGCGCGTCATGAGCCTCTCTGCAATTGTACTCGAAGAAGCCTACGGCCGCGGAGTCGGCTCGTCGCAGGATGGCTTGCTCACGGCGCTTGAACTTCAAACGCTCGATCTGCAAGGTGCGGAAATGTTGGTTCTGTCTCAGTGCCGGATGGCGGATGGCGTACCGTCATCGGGAGATGGCGTGTTCGGGATGCGCCGGGCGGCGGCCATCGCGGGCGTGAAAATGTTCGTTGCGCCGCTCTGGAAGATCGCCGATCCACTCAACTGGCGCTCATGGACCGGTTCTATAAAGAGCTGAGCACAGGCAGAGACCGCGCGGAGTCTTTGCGCCAGGCCCAACTGCAGTTACTCAGGAATAACCGTACATCAAGCTTCTTGCACTGGGCGCCGGTGATTCTCTCAGGGGATCCCGCGCCTTTGCCGCAAGAGCTGTTTGTGCGTTGACTTTAGTAAGTTGCAGTAAAAAATGCCGCATGTAAACCGAAGTTGGCATTACTAAAAGATAACTAGCTCACCGCCGGAGTTGTACGTTACCATAATCTCGCCGGCATCACCCGCGATGGTCTCGCGATCGGTGCCACGGTGGCAGGTCTTTTGCCGAACCGACACCTCGGTGCCCGCCACGCCCCAGTAAGTGCTTCTCGGGTAATCTATATGACTCTTTCGCGTTCACTTCTGGTCCTCATATGTTGCTCCGGTTTGCTTGCACCGTACGGCGGGGCCGCGAACCTGAACGGCCGTATTGTGATTACCAGGAGAATCACCAAGAAGCGCATCACGCTGCCGGCATACCAACTACGCGGCGTGTCATCGCTCCCACCAGAGAGTGCCGGCCCACTTATCGAATACAGGAACATTGTCGTGTTTCTGGAGGACAACTTGGCCGATTCCGGTAACGAAGAACCCATCCGGGCCGAGCTGGTACAGCGCAACCGTCGGTTCGAACCCCAGATCGTGGTAATCCCCGTCGGCTCGACCGTGTCCTTTCCCAACGAAGATCCGATTTTTCACAACGTCTTTTCGCTCTCGAGCGTGAAGCAGCTCGACCTTGGCTACTACCCCGCTGGACGTACACGCGTCACGAAATTTGACCAGCCAGGAGTCGTCCAGGTGTATTGTCACCTCCACCCCAACATGTACGCCGCCGTCGTTGTCGTTCCCAACCGCTGGCACACACTCCCGGCGGATGACGGAACTTTTTCACTGAAAGATGTCCCCACTGGTAAGCACCGCCTGGTCGCATGGCATATGAGCGCGGGCTTTTTTCGCAAGGCTGTTCACGTGCTACCCGGCGGCGGTGGGGACATAGTCATCAGCATGCCCGTGCATGACGCGGAGTCCACCCGGTAATGCGGAAACTTTCCCTCGTCACCCGTACGTTTGTGATCTCCGTTCTTCCACTGTGCCTGGTCATGACGTTCCTTTTTTTCTCGTTCAACATAGTACTGAAAGATAAGGTAAGAGAAGGCCTCAGAGACTACGTGCATACTGCCGAGCTACTGCTGGACCGGGCAAATGAAAACTATGCCCAGCAAACTTTGCAAGTAGCCTCTTTGTTGACCGAGAATGCGGGACTCAAAGCCGCTATCGGCCTGCTGCGCGAGACCGGCGCCCAGGATGAGTTGCGTACCCAGGTGCGTGGGACTATCGAAGATCAGTTGAAAGAGCTACATGAGGTGGCTGGCTACGATTTCGTAGCCATCTCCGATTCGCAGGATCGGACGGTTGCCGCCCTGGAGCTTCAGCGCGGAGAAATACTGACTCACCCCGATGCTCTTCCGGCCTTTGCCGCGGGCTCGTCGTTGGTCGATGTCAACGGCGCGCTGTACGAGCTACAAACCGTACCCGTTAATTTGGATGGTGAGCGCATCGGCCGCCTTGCGGTCGGGAAAGAAATCGACCTGACCTTGCTGAATGCCATTGGCGACGTGGCCCTGATCCGGCGGGGCAAACTGTTGCGCAGCACTTTGCCTAAGCCAATACATCTCCAGATCGAACAGAATCTGTCCACCAAATGCGTGTCGAGCCAGGAGGGATGCGAGCTCAAACTCAACGGCCAGACCTATCTCGTCTTGCCGCTCCAAAGAGCGGGGCTCGGAGCAGATTACAAACTCCTCACGATTTACTCGCTCGATCGCGAGCTACGCAAATCCATTTCCGGCTTTGCCCGGCCCTTCGCGGTAATCGGTATTGCCGGTGCGTTTCTGGCGCTCCTGCTGGCCCTGTTCGCCTCCTGGGCCGTCACCAAGCCGATCCAGGATTTTGTTGCTCACCTCAAGCACAGCGAAGACACGGGCGAATTGCCGTCACACCTGCCAGCCAACTCACCCACGCGGGAAATTAACGTGCTCGCTGAAGCCCTCAACCGGGCTGCCGGCGCTGTCCGGCGGTCTTCGGATGAGCTGAATAAAGCCAGGATAGCGGCCGAAGCCGCCAATCGCGCCAAAAACGAATTCCTCGCCAATATGAGCCACGAAATTCGCACTCCCATGAACGGCGTGATCGGCATGAACGGGCTGCTGCTGGATAGCAAATTAAACACGGAGCAGCGAGAATATGCCGAAACCGTCCGGCAATGCGCCGAGTCATTGATGACCATCCTCGCCGACATTTTGGACTTTACGAAGATCGAGGCCGGCCAGTTGGCCATTGATGCGACGCCGTTCGATTTGCGAAAGACCATAGAACGTGTGGCCGGCTTACTCTCGGTCAAGGCCAAAGAGAA
>QHXW01000314.1 GCA_003223115.1 Acidobacteriota bacterium | reverse complement strand
CGGACGGCAGCCGCAACTTCTTCTTCTGTGGCTCCGTGGGAAAGAGCGTAGACCGCATATGCTAAGTCAATTCTGTTTCCGTCGCCCGAATAGCGGGGATCGGACCGGAAGGAGTCGATGGTCTTCAGTTGCAGTCCAATCGGAGGTGTAATCGTTCGAAGACGTAAGCGTTCGCGCGCCTGGAGACGTTCTTCGACGCTGCGCCGTACGCTGGCGAGAAAATGATGGGCTCGTGGATAGACCTTTCCTTCGGCTTCGATGAGCCGTACCAACGGATATGAACCCGTTGTGACGTCTTGATAATGAGGTTTTCTGTTTGCGGACCCGCTGAGGCGCCCGAAGTGCCTCCAATCAGCCGCGCCGACATCGCCACCGAATCTTTCCGCTAGAGTTCTTGCGGTCGCCGTGCTGAGCTGCTTATCGAGCGGCTCGGGGTGTTTAAGCCACGCCTGAAAGTTGAATGGAGACGTTTCTACAACAACTGCCGGATGGAATCCATTGCGATCCATCGCCGTAACTGCGTCGGCAGTCAGATCGTCGACGAGGCTCAGGTTGTGCTCGCCCTTTGGGCGAATGTAAATATGCCTGCCGGCGCGGTTCTGCAGCTGCAACCAGGGCACGGCACGCAGTAGGGTGTCCGGATTCCACACCCGGAGCAGCATGCTCGCGTCAGCTCCTGCTGTCTCCGGCCGGAAGACTCCGACTTCGAACAGTTCGCAGCCCATAGCCGCGACCTGCTGGCTCACCG
>QHXW01000313.1:2617-3555 GCA_003223115.1 Acidobacteriota bacterium | reverse complement strand
CCGGTCAGCAATGTCTTGGCGAGGGTATCGACGAATGCGAACAGAGTTTGCTGTGCCCGTTCGATTCGTGACAAATCGCCCTGAATCCGGTCGAGCGTGGCAGCGATACGCTGTTCGACGTCGTCGCCACTGCTCAGTTCCTGATCGACCGCATGTCGGATCATTGCTGCGGTCGAGGCAAAGCCCTTTTGCTGAGTGGCCTGTCGAATCTGTTGTAGCGTTGTCTCCGAGAACCGGATCGTGCCCTTGGGAGAGGGTGTTTTCTGACATGGGAAAAATAAAAAATACGCGCATCCCAAATGGGATTCACCCACCCGAAAATGCATCCCGGCCTAAGTGTCTGATGAAGCGGAAACAGAACTGGAAAGGAAAGCCCAGTGAATCCCAAACCTTTATGTTCCACTCCGCGTTTTGAGGCGTTTGGTTAGTCATCATCACGGGTTCACGCTGGTTCAAGTCGTTTACAAGTTGCAATATTTTGGTCCATACTACTTACAACTTGGTTCACTCTATGCAAACAAGCCGGTTAGCTCTGGAGCACTTCCGCGCACTGAAAACTGAGAAACCGCGGTCGAAGATCGCCTTCTTCCGCGGGTTGTATCCGGAAATCTTAGCAACGCTGAGCGTAGGGCACACTCTACGAGACATCCATCAGCGGCTGGTTAAAGACGGCGTCGAGGTGTCGTATCCACTTTTACGGAACTACATCAGCCGCATTCGGCGGGAGAGAGCTCGTCCCGCATTCGTTCAGAACAAGCAGGCGGCTAGGTTACCAATCCCGGCAGCGCGGGCGCCGGCTGTAACGGAAGATCCGCTGGCGAACGCCATGCGGGCCCTGAGTAAACCGCGATATGACATTCGCGAAGCTATGTGCGAAGGAGACCCCACGAAAAAAAAGTTGATTTGAATGTCAGAAAACACTCTCTCCCACGGCTTTG
>QHXW01000313.1:0-2551 GCA_003223115.1 Acidobacteriota bacterium | reverse complement strand
AAAGGCGGCGTCGGCAAGAGCGTGATCGCCAGCTGGCTGGCTGAATTCCTGATCAGCCGTGGGAGAGGGCGACGGAAGTGTAGAGAGGCGACGACATGTTACATTCCGCGCGAGCTAGGGCCGAGCTAGGGCCGCTTACCAAATCGGATAGGCCAGCTCACGGAGGCGCACGTGGACCTCATTGAAGCCTTCCGTCCAGTTTTGGAGGAATACCGAAAGCTGATCGTTCAAGATGTCGTCGAGCTCCTGGACCAACGCCGTGAAGCTACCGCGAATCGTAAAATGATTACGATCAAAGAGGCTGCTCTATACTTGGGGCGTACGGTGCCAGCGATTCGCGCAATGATCCATCGTCGCGAGCTTCCGTGCAAGCGCATCGGGCGGCGGATTTTCTTCGACCTGAAAGAACTCGACAGGTGGATTGCGGTTCACACTGCATGAGCAGTCGACAGGCCACACGACGCGCCCATGGTCGGTGTGTCCACTTTGGAGCGCTAGGATGCCGGAGAAAAGTGAAAATTCGAGATACGGACAGGGCCGCGTGTACCGTCGGACTGTCAAGCTACCTGACGGTAGCAAGCGAGAGATCGCGATATATCACTACAAGTTTTACGTGAACGGGATTCCATATCGCGGCTCGACGCATACGGACAACTGGAACAAGGCGCAAGCGTACACAAAAAAGTGCATGGCCGAAGCGCAGGCAGGGACGGGGCCGGAAAAAGCACCGCCGGCGAAACTGCTCATGAGCGAACTGCTCGACGATTTGGATATTTACTATAGACTCTATCGTCCGAAATCATACGAGCATTTCGCGAAACCCATCGTAGCGCACCTAAAAGACTTCTTTGGGCCGCTGCCCGCCAGGAAGATCACGCGCAAGACGCTCAATGACTACATCAAGCAACGGCTAGAGCCTGACGATCCAGGGGATGCCGTCGAACAATCGACCGTGAATCGGGAGTTGTCACTCCTTCGGCGCGCGTTCAATCTCGCAAGAACGAATGAGAAGATTCACGTGTTTCCATCCTTCAAAGATCTGTTGTTTGACGAGTCAAGATTCGTGCGCAAGAAATTTTTCGAGCCGGACGATTACGTGCGGAAAAAGGCCGCGCTCAATGATGACGAGCGGCCTGTGCTGATCTTCGGCTACAACGTGGGTTGGCGCAAACAGGAAGTGCTCACACTGAAATGGGACGAAAACGTCGATTTCGATTCGCGCACGCTGCGGCTCTGGACGGGCGAGACGAAAAACGATGAAGGTCGCGTGGTTTCGATGGGTGGTCCCGGCGACGAACTGTATGATATGCTGGTAAATCAGAAGCTTAGGCGCGATACCCTGTGTCCTGAATGCCCTTGGGTTTTCTTCCGAACGAACAGGGGCAATCGCGGCAAATCCACGCGACAACTTGGCAAGCCCATTGTGCAGATCAGGCACAATTGGGAAAAGGCGCAAGGGGTAGGGTTGGGTGCGAATCTATTTCACGACCTCAGGCGCACGGCCACGCGCAATCTGATCCGGGCTGGCGTGAGTGAAGGGGTAGCGATGCAGCAGACGGGCCACAAGACCAGGCACGTTTTCGAGCGCTACAATATCAAGAACGAACGTGATATGCACGAGGCCAGACAGAAGCTGAGAGATTATCTGGCCTCCCAGCAGGCGCTTCCGAAGAGAGGCTAGAAGCAGGCCGAAAAAAAGGCAACCAAGATGGGCACAAAAAGGACAACACGAAGCTGTGGAGGCGCGCTGTGCATCGTGATTGCGCCTGAGGCCCCCTCGTCGAAAGGCACAAAAAAGGCACAAATTCGCTCGTCGGGGATGCGATGTTTGGGACAAATTATTGATTTGTAAGGTTTGGACGGGTGGCCGAGCGGCTAATGGCAGCAGACTGTAAATCTGCCGCCCCTTGCGGGCTACGGAGGTTCGAATCCTCCCCCGTCCACCAATTTTATGGATCGCGTAGGCGCTCGGTTGGTAGCGCCGCGACGGAAGGTCACCGTTCGGAGTGGCAAATGCCCAGGCGGCGGAAGTTTTTGGCCGTTGTAGCTCAGTTGGTAGAGCGCGTCCTTGGTAAGGACGAGGTCACCGGTTCAATCCCGGTCAACGGCTCCAGAATTTTTGAAGTATTACGTGTATGGCCTGCGGAGTATTCCCACAGGGCGTCATTACATCGGGTCGACTGCGGATCTGGCAGGGCGACTCGATGAGCACAACACGAGAACGGGCCGCTGGACCAGCGCATTCAAGCCCTGGGGAATTGTGGACACCGAAGAGTTCGAGACGCGGAGGAAAGCCTGCAATAGTGAGGCATTCCTGGAGGGACGGCAAGGCATCAGCGAGCGTTTACGGCTGATCGGCCGACTGCGAAGTTAAGGGGAGAAAGTTTCAGGAGATTGGCGGAAATATGGCAAAGGAAAAATTTGATCGTTCCAAGCCGCACGTGAACATCGGCACGATCGGTCACATCGACCATGGGAAAACCACTTTGACGGCGGCCATCACCAAAGTGTTGGCCAAGCATAATCCCAAAGTGAAGTTTCGTAGTTTCGA
>QHXW01000310.1 GCA_003223115.1 Acidobacteriota bacterium | reverse complement strand
CTTTACCGGCGCCTCCACGCCCGGCTGAATTCGCTGCCGGGAGTGCTCTCCGCCAGCATCGCCCGCTATAGCCCGCTCAGCGGTTCGAGTTCTTCCGGTAACATGTCCATTCAAGGCTACATTCCGCCCGAGGGCAAAAATATGGACGCGTACCGTGTCGAGGTCGGTCCACAATTTTTTGAGACGCTCGTAACTCCTCTGCTCCTGGGGCGTCCGATCACCGAACGGGACGCACCCGGCTCACCAATGGTGGCCGTTGTGAATGAGTCCTTTATTCAGAAATTCATGCCCAACCAGAACCCGATCGGCCGTCATTTCAGTTTGGGAGCGCCTTTCAAACCGCCTGGCATCGAGATCATCGGCGTCGCAGCAGACTCGAAATATTACGAGATCAGCGAAAAGCCGAAACCTATGGCTTACTTCTCTGCCTGGCAGTCGGGAGGACGCGAACCGTACATAGGTGAGCTGTTGATCCGCACCTCTCACGATCCCTCCGGCGCAGCCGCCGAAGTGCGTCAGGCCGTTCACGATGTCGACAGCAGACTTCCCATCCTGAGAGTTACAACCCTTCGTGACCAGGTCTACGAATCCCTGCATCAGGAGCGAACGATCACCCAACTGTCGAGCTTCTTCGCCCTGCTCGCTCTCATGCTGGCCTCAATCGGACTCTACGGGACGATCTCATTTTCTGTCGTGCGAAGGACAAACGAAATCGGCATCCGCATGGCTCTGGGCGCTCAACGCCCAACCGTACTCGCTATGCTCCTGAAGGAATCGATTGTGCTAGTGGGCCTCGGACTGGCCTTCGGAATCCCGCTGGCCATGGGCGCCACGCGCTGGATCAGGTTCCGCCTTTTTGGAGTCCCGCCGGTTGACCTAGCTGGCATCGGCGTAGCAGTTCTTCTGCTGGCACTGGTCTCAACGCTTGCCGGTTATCTCCCTGCCCGCCGCGCAACGAAAGTCGATCCCATGGCTGCCCTGCGGTACGAGTAAATCATGCTCCACTGACCCGCAGGGCTCTGACTGCGGGCTCTGCCTTCCCCAATCTCGCCGTCCCGCGGTCGCCGCGTCGCGGGCCCCGCGTCTCCCCGTCCGAGATGCGTCCCAGAATCGCCACTCGGGGCACCTGCGCTTTGCACGAGCGTCGCACCACAACCAGGCCTAGGTCTTGCGCCGGGTGCCCTGAGCACCTTCGCCGGGGGCATGAAGTCAAAGTCCATTTCTCGCCTCGTTAACCGCCGTCAAGTTGCTCCCCCCCAGTTCTCCACTGCCCCTCTCCTCCGCAAATCACACGTGTTGATCGCACCAATAGAAAGCGCAAGAAACGCAATGTGTAGGCTCACGTGCATGTGCCCAAAGGGTTTCCTTTTGACACGCCGCTGAGTCGAACCTTAGATTATAGATTAGGCTGGAATTTGTTGGACTTGAATGCGTGCCAAAAGCGCTCGCACAGGGTTTCTGCAAATCGCTGAATGTGATTCGGCTCTTGCGACGGATCAAAACAACAAAAGGCGTTCTCGAGGACTGAATCCGGATTGTTGGACGGTAGCGTGGACGAGCCGACATTACCAATTGCGGTGGGTACTTCGGCACTTCTCCGATAAGCCGACGTCCATGATATCCCGTCAACTTGGATTGCTTCCGATTACCAGACGATCCGGGAGTCGGCCGATCCGCTATTTGCAGCCCTGTCGGCAGGCGCGGTGGAAACCCGCCGAAGTTGCTATACTCTTTTCAGCGCTGACAACTTGCAGCGACTATCGGTAACTGCCGCCCTCCAGGGCCGCATGTAAGTCCGGGACTTGATCAGTTTTGACAGGTACCAAGGCGATGCTGAGTGATATTTTCCCATTTCCAAGCCTGCCGATATCAGCTCGCCCTCTCGGGAATGAGGTGAGCCGTGAGCAGCACAGATTTTCTCCGCGCAAAGAGCGAAGGCCGAAAGCTTTCGATGGTGACGTGTTACGACTACACGTTTGCCCGTCTACTGTTGAAGAGCGCAATTGATGGAATTCTCGTCGGCGACAGCGCCGCGATGGTGATGCATGGACATCCCACCACGCTTTCCGCCGACACGGGATTGATGCGCCTCCACACCGAGGCAGTCGCGCGCGGCGCGGCTGGCAAATTTATTGTCGCCGACATGCCATTTCTGTCCTTCCGAAAGGGTCCGGCCGCGGCACTCGACGCGGCATCGGTCCTGATGGTCGCCGGCGCGCATGCCGTCAAACTCGAGGGCGTGGACGGACATGAGGATGTAATTCAAAGAATGGTCCAGAGCGGTATACCGGTGATGGGTCATGTCGGGCTCCAGCCTCAATCCGTTCACGCCTATGGAGGTTTTCGAGTGCAGGGGCGAAGCACCGACTCGGCACGAAATATTGCGCGCCAGGCAGCCGCCCTCGAAGAGCTGGGTGCTTTCGCGATCGTGCTCGAGTGCGTGCCGGCGAACCTCGCCCGGGAAATCAGCGAAAACCTCCGTATTCCGACCATCGGCATCGGCGCCGGCGCGGGATGCGACGGACAGATATTGGTGCTTCAGGATCTGCTGGGCATGAACACGGATATTCATCCGAAATTCGCCCGCCCTTTTCTCAACGGCGCCCGCTGCATTCTGGAGACCCTGGCACGTTTCGACGAGGCCGTGAAAGGAGGCACGTTCCCGGCCGGAGAGGAGAGCTACTCTTGATCCACGTGTCAGACACTCTGGCTGGCTGGCGGACCCGGCGGCGCGGCCTGGAAGGGCGCAGTATCGGTTTCGTGCCTACGATGGGAGCGCTTCACCGGGGGCACAGTGCCCTGGTGGAGCGATGCCGCGCGGAAAATGAAATTGTCGCGGTCAGTATCTTCGTCAACCCCTTGCAGTTCGATGACACAACCGACCTCGAGCGATATCCGCGCACCCTCGATCAGGATATTGCGCTAGTGGAGAGCCTGGGCGCGGACGAGGTCATAGTTCCCAGCTGTTCGGAGCTGTATCCGCATGGCTACCGCTTTCGCTTGGAGCCGCACAGCAGCGATTTGGTGCTGGAAGGAGAGTACCGCCCGGGATTCCTTCAGGGCGTGATGACGATCGTGCTGAAGCTCCTGAATCTGGTCCGCGCGGATCGCGCGTACTTCGGAGAGAAGGACTATCAGCAACTGAGGGTCGTCACCGAGATGGCGCGGGAGTTCTTCCTTCCTACACAGATCATTCCCTGCCCGACGGTACGGGAAGAGTCGGGATTGGCGATGAGTTCCCGGAACGCGCTCCTGTCGCCGCAAGCCCGGGATAAGGCTGCGTACCTGTTCCAGGCCTTAACCACCGCGGCCGCCGGCGCCCAAGCCAGGGCGGCTCTCGAAGCGCGGGGCTTTGTGGTGGAATATGTCGAGGAACGCTGGGGAAGGCGGTTGGCCGCGGTGCATCTCGAGGGAGTGCGTCTTATCGACAACGTGCCGGTCCCGGAGATCAGACCCTGTGAGTTTTAGGCGCTGACATTTATGCTTCTTACGCTGGACGTCGGAAATAGCCAGATTTTCTGCGGAGTGTATGACGGCGAGGAGCTGAAGACTACCTTTCGGCGAACCTCGAGTGTCCGAGCCTCGTCTGACGAGTTTGGCGCGTTTTTTCGTGCCACGCTCCGCGAAAATGGTGTCGATCCCGGCGAGATCGACACAGCTGGGATCTGCTCGGTTGTACCGGACGCCGTGCGCTCGCTGCAAAATTGCTTCCGGAAGTATTTCGGCTTTGAACCTTTTCTGCTTCAACCGGGGGTGAAGACCGGACTGAAGATCCGCTATCGAAATCCATTGGAGGTTGGCGCTGACAAAATCGCAAACGCCATCGGAGCGCTCAGCCGGTTTCCCGGCCGGAACCTGGTGATCGTCGATTTCGGAACGGCTACCACGCTGTGCGCGGTCAGCAAAGATAGGGAGTATCTGGGCGGCATCATCACGCCAGGAGTCAACATGTCTATGGCAGCGCTAGAAGCACGGACGGCCCGGCTACCGGCGGTTGAAATAGTCCGCCCCGCTGCTATTCTAGGGCGCTCGATTGTCGAGAGTATCCAATCGGGCCTGTATTACGGAACGCTGGCGAGCGTCCGTTTTCTGGCCGCTGCCGTCGCGAAGGAACACTTCGCCGCCGAGCGGCCCCTCACCGTGGGTACCGGGGGGATTGGGCGGCTCTTCAAGGATGAGGACCTATTCGACGAGTTTGTGCCCGAGCTTCCACTCTTGGGACTGCGGCGGGCCCTCGAGCTTTCACAATCGGACGCGAAGCGCGTCGCCGACTCCCGGTAGAGCTGATCCCAAGGCGGAACGGTGTGGCGCGGCGTCTGTCGAGGGTTCCGCCCGTGTCGTTCCGGGCGGATCACGCAGCACCCGGAAGTTGGGTTGTTCCGCCTCAAGTTGCCGAGAAACGCGCTACTCGTAGCTGTGACGCCAGCCTCTGTTCGGCCCCAGAAAACGGTAGCGGCGCGAGCGGACTTAGCAGGACTAAAGTCGCCAGACTTCCTCCAACCCCGTTTCAGGCCAGCGTGACTCGCACGTAAACTCTTCGCGACATACCGGGACCTATTCGGCGACCGGCCTAGTCACTTACCCCAACAGATGAAAAATAGATTGTCGATGTTCATGCGGCGATACCGAGATCAGTGAAGAGTACACGCATCCGGCTCCGAAGGCTTTCATAATGTTGATCGATGGGGGTTGGATGGGCAGGTGTGGTGGGCGACTCCGGCTGGGTGCTGGCGGCGAGTAAGGGTTGGATAACTTTGTCGCGCAGGATCAGCAGAGCGGTCAGGGATCAAATGCGGAACAGATTCGTACCGGCGGGACTTTCCGATCTTGCTGACCATACCCTTGGCCCGGAGTTTTTGATGTCATAGACTGCGCGCCGCGGCCCCTATTGGGATTCTGGCCGGCCGCTCATCGAGTGGACCTGCCGGGCCACATCAGAAGCGCTGCTGACCTCTTGACACCCGAGCGCATCAGGTTCATACTTCCATAGACATCTATAGGGCATACATATGAGCAAGGGTAATCCCGACGTGCTCCAGGGCACGCTTGACCTGCTGATCCTGAAAACCTTGATACGCGGGCCGATGCATGGCTATGGCATCGCAGTCCATATCCAGCAGGTCTCCGACGAGGTGCTGCGCGTTGAGGAGGGGTCACTATATCCGGCGCTGCATCGCATCGAGCAGGCTGGATGGATCAGCTCCGAGTGGGGTACGTCTGATAACAATCGCCGCGCGAAGTACTACCGGGTGACTGCTGTGGGCCGCAAGCAACTCGCCAAAGAAGAAGAGAACTGGGAGCGGCTAACACGGGCTGTCGGTAAAGTCCTGCGGTTCGCTTGAGGGGGCAACCATGTCGTGGATGAATCGCCTACTTGGGTCGCTTCGCAAGAGCGGGTTGGAAGAACAGCTCGATGACGAACTCCGCTTCCACATCGAAATGCGTACGCAGGAGTTCGTGGCAGCTGGTATGACTGCTGAAGAGGCTCGGCAACAGGCAGCTCGGCTATTCGGAAACCAGCTCCTGCTCAAGGAAAGCACTCGCGAGATGGATACCGTCGCTTGGCTTGAAACTCTCTTGCAGGACCTTCGTTACGCGCTGCGCATGCTCCGCAGAAGCCCAGGCTTTGTGGTGGCTGCGGTGCTCTCGCTGGCTCTAGCCATTGGGGCCAACACCGCAATTTTCTCGGCGCTCGATGCGGTGCTGCTGCGAACGCTGCCGGTCGAAAAACCGGGAGAGTTAGTTCGGTTCAGTCAAGCCCTTCCCACCCAGGAAATGTCCGAGTTTACCTACCCGATGTTCGAGAAGTTTCGCGACCACAACCGCTCTTTTGCCGGGTTGATCGCTTACCTCGGCGCACGGCCCTTTAGCGTCGTCATAGGCGGGCAGGGAGAGATTGCGAACACGGAATTCATCTCTGCGAATTACTATTCGGTCCTTGGGTTGAAGGCACTGGTCGGGCGCACCTTCACTCCCCAGGATGATCGCATTTCGGATAATCCGCCTGTGGCCATGATCAGCTTCGCGTATTGGCAACGCCGGTTTTCTGGTGACGCCATGATTTTGGGCAGGCAAGTAAGCATCCATGGTGTGCCCTTCACCGTTATTGGTGTCACACCGCCACGGTTTTTCGGCATCACTGTAGGCTCTTACCCGGATATCACGCTGCCGTTCGCCACGTGGGAGCGCGTGGCTGGCCGTCCAGACGATTTCCAGAATCGATACGGGTACTTTCTGCAAATCGTCGCTCGATTGAAACCTGGCGTAAGCGTGACACAGGCCCGCGCCGAGGCCCAGGTTCTCTACGATCAGGAGTTGGCGGACTCCTTGAAAGCGGCCAGCCAATCTCTACGCGGGTACATGCAAAAGGAGACAGGCAATGCTAGGCTCATGGTGCTCTCTGCCGGAGGTGGGGCAGAATCAGGGGTGAGAGGACTGTTCTCTTATCCCCTCAAGATTCTGATGGTCATGGTCGGGCTGCTTCTGCTGATTGCTTGTGCCAACCTCGCCAACCTTTTGCTTTCGCGCGCCACAGCGCGCGGCCACGAGATCGCCATTCGGCTTGCCATTGGCGCCAGCCGCCCCCGCCTGGTCCGGCAATTACTCACCGAGAGTCTGCTGCTCTCGGCCATTGGCGCTGCGGCTGGGCTGCTCCTCGCAATCTGGGGAATTCAGCTGCTCGTGACTATGATCTCCAAAATCGAGGAGACGATTGTTCTCCCAATTTCTGTGGACGGCCGCATCCTGGCTTTCACTGCTGGGGTCGCGGTGGTTGCGACGATCCTGTTCGGATTGTTGCCCGCCCTGCGAGCCACGCGATTGGATGTGAGCCGCAGCCTCAAGCCAGCAGGACTTCGGTCAGCTATCCGCTCGCAAATCACCTGGGGTAAAGTGCTCGTCATCTCCCAAGTGGCCCTATCACTGCCGTTGCTCGTCGGTGCCGGCCTGTTCGCGGGGAGTCTTCGCAACCTTTATCGGCTTGATCTGGGATTCAACCGGGATAATCTCATGTTCGTTTCACTGGACGCCGGTAGCGCCGGTTACAAACCTGAAAAGGCTGCGCCGTTCTACCGGGAATTGCTCACACGCATGTCGGCTCTACCGGCTGTTAAATCCATCGCCTATGCCGATCGGAGGCCGTTGAGTTCGGAGGGTTTTCATCAATTGATCTCGGTCGACGGCTATCACCCACGCCCGAATGAACAGATGGCTGCTGGAATTAGTTATGTGAGTCCCAGCTATTTCCAAACCCTGCAAATGCCAATTATTCGCGGCAGATCGTTCGAGCGTCTGGATACAGACAAGGGTGCGCCGCAGGTTGCCCTAATCAGTCAGTCCACGGCGCGAGCTTGGTTTGCCGTCCAGAATCCCGTCGGCAGGCGCCTCGGGTTCGGTTTTACAGACAGCGCACGTGACATTGAGGTAATCGGCGTTGTCCGGGACTCGAAGTATAATCACCTCCGCGAGCCGGCGCCACTCATGATCTATGTGCCTTATCGTCTGGGCGCTGCCGGCGGAATCACCGTAATCATACGCGCGGGCGGCAGCCCGGAAGGACTGATCGAGCAGGTTCGGCGCGAGATTCGCGCGCTCGATCCGGCTCTGCCTATTACCCACCTTACAACGATGGCTGTTCAGCTTGAGGAGTCTTTGGGCAGAGAGCGCTTGATCGCGTCCCTCTCCAGCTTCTTCAGCCTCGTGGCTCTCTTGCTCGCCAGCATCGGGCTTTATGGAGTTATGGCCTATGCAGTAGCTCGCAGGACTAGCGAGATCGGGATTCGCATGGCGCTAGGCGCAGAGCATCGCTCGATTCTGCGGATGGTAATGCGAGAAACGCTGTTGCTGGTCATCATCGGCGCGGCAATTGGAATCTCCGCGGCGCTCGCGTCAACTCGCCTTGTCTCCAGCATGCTGTTCGGCCTCGAACCTACTGATCCGATGACGTTGGCGACGGCAACTGGGGTTATGCTGGCGGTCGCGG
>QHXW01000311.1 GCA_003223115.1 Acidobacteriota bacterium | reverse complement strand
GCGACGAATATTTGGGTTATTGCCGGCTCAAAACTCGCTTTGTATCCGGTACTTACCCGATATGTTGAACGCACTCCAAAGCGTTCCGTAACCTGCAGCGAGTACACTACTTCTGGTTAATTTCTCGGGAAATTCTACTTCTACACCTTTAAATATCCGAACGAGGTACTTTGTCTTGCCACGGACTGTCGCAGCAGCGGCTATGGACGCTCTTTGCACCGAGCACGTGAATCCTCAATGGGCCAAGAATGGGCCAAGTTGCTCGACGTGCTCCAGATGAACGTCCGCTATGAACGGTGCATCGGGGCGGAGCTTTATACAGCGGAAGGGCGTCGCATCCTCGATGTTCTTTCGGGATATTGCGTTCACAATATCGGCCACAGCCACGCTGGGATCATTGAGGCGCTTCACCAGGAACTGGACCAGCAGGGCCCGGCTATGTTGCAAAGCCATACGCCGGTAATCGCTGGAGAACTCGCTGAACAACTTTGCAACCGGGCTGGTGGCCGGTTCAAGAAAGTTTATTTTGCGAGTTCCGGTAGTGAAGGGATCAAAGCGGCCATCAAGTTTTCACGCGCACACACCAGCCGCCACGGGACTGCTCTATGCGGACGGCGCCTTTCACGGGCTCACTTGCGGCGCGCTCTCCTTGATGGGAGATCCATTCTGGCGAACTGGCTTCGGCCCGCTGCTGCCCTACGCGGAAGCGGTTTCGTTTAACAACCTGGAAGCGCTTGAACAAAGGCTGGCTTCCAGGCAATTTGCAGCATTCATCGTCGAGCCCATTCAGTGAAGCAGGCATCCGCGTACCGGTCCCGATTATCTCGAGGTAGCGCACGCGTTGTGCCGGCGTTCAGGCACTCTGTTCGTGCTGGATGAAGTGCAGACGGGAATGTACCAGACCGGCCCGTTCCTGGCGAGCCATCATTTTGGCATCGATCCGGACATGGTGGTGCTTGCAAAAGCGCTGAGTGGAGGACTCATTCCGAGCGGCGCCTTATTGATGTCCGATGCGATTTACGATTCTGTGTACAGCTCGATCCGGCGAGCCATCGTCCACACATCTACATTCAGCGAAAACGGTCTGGCCATGCGGGCCGGACTGGCGACGCTATAGGTGCTCGAGCGGGAAGTGCTCGGTGAACGGGCTCGAGTGGCCGGAAATTACCGGCGCCAACGCTTGCATGAAGTTCTTTCCAACTACGAGATGGTGAAAGAGATTCGGGGCGTGGGGCTTCTGAACGGGATCGAGTTCACGGCGCCTCGGAAAATCAGCTTGCGGATTCCATTCGAAGCTTTTATGAAGATCCATCCGGGAATGTTCGGGCAAGTCCTGGTGATGCGATTGTTCCGGGATAAAGGCATGTTGACGAAAATTTGTGGTAACAACTTCATGGTTCTGAAGGCTGCGCCGCCGCTAGTGGTCGAGGATCAAAACTTGGATGCATTCGTCGAGGCGGTGGGGACGTAGTCGAACAGATGCACTCTCCGAGCACATTCTGGTCGGAGCGTTGGGCTTGGCTCGGCGGGTGGTCAACATCTGACCGTAAGAAGCGCTGCCGTGCCCCCGAAACAGGACGGAGATCGTCCTGACATCGGTGCATTGAAAGCTGAATGACCGAAGTGCTCCGCGAAACCGAAGTCCTTGTCGTAGGCGGGGGCCCAGCGGGACTCGCCGCCGCGATTGCCGCTCGCGCGAAGGGCTTTCGGGTTGTAGTTGCCGACTGCTCCCGCCCTCCCATTGACAAGCCCTGTGGCGAAGGCTTAATGCCTGACGCGCTAGCGGCGTTGCGCCAGCTCGGTATCGAGTTGAGTGCCAAGAATTCCTTCCCATTTCGCGGCATCCGCTTAGTCGATTCCGGCGTCTCAGTGGGAGCGAGTTTTCCCCCCGGCTGCGGGTTGGGAGTGCGTCGCACTGTGCTGCACCAATTGATGATTGATAGAGCCGCACAGGCCTGCGTCGATTTTATCTGGGGCAGCCGGGTCACCGGGCTTTACGGCGAGGGGGCGCGCTCGATAGCGATCTTGTGCGGTCGCGCTGGATCATCGGGGCGGGACGGGCAGAATTCGCGCATCCGGCGCTGGGCCGGGCTCGATGATTACCCAAGTGAGAGCCGCCGCTTTGGCTTCCGCCGGCACTACTGTGTCGCGCCATGACGGATTCGATGGAGATCTATTGGGGCGCGGATTGTCAGATCCAGGTCACCCCGGTCGCCTCGCAGGAAGTCTGTGAGGCTCTCATCTCGCGCGACCGGGCTCTCGTCAGCCGGATTGTTCTTTCGTGAAGCCGTCTCCTTCGGCTGGCGCGTGCTGACGGTAGGCGCTGCATGAGCACTCTTTGCGCGTAATTCAATCTGAGGACAAAGTGGCGCGAAACATTCTTCCGTTTCTTCTGCTTGCCTGTGCCAGCCTCGAGGCGGCCTCCGCGCCCTAGCAGTACCACACGACGCACTAGATCCGCTCGGACGTCGGCGCTGTCAGGATATCGCTGCCGCACCAGACGCTGACATGGTAGATTATCTGCCACCGCGGATATGGTGAAAATGACCAACGAACCGCTGCACGGCACGCTCGGCAGGTTGATCCTGCAGACCCTCCCTGCCGGTCCGCTGCACATCAAGTCAGACACCCCCCCGCGGAGCGGGTGGCTTGATGAGCAACGAGCGGTCCCTGACGAGAACGTCTCTGGCGGCAGAAACCGCAGAAACCGACGCGACTTGACACGTTTGTCAGAATAAGAGTGGACTCGGCAAGCATTCGATATTCGTTGGCAACGCGCAGGCGCCGATGTATTTCGCTACCCTGGTGGTACGCACCCGGAATGTTCCACGCCAGATGGCCCACGCTGTCGAAACCGCGGTCCATCTGATAGATCCCGACTAGGCCGTCTCCGACGTTCAAACCATGCGCGATGTGTTCGCGGATTCGGTAGCCCAATCGCGATTGCAACTGGTGCTTCTGCTCGTGTTCGCGGCAATGCCGGGTGCTGGCGAGCGTTGGTGTATACGGTGTGGTTTCCTATTCGGTGAGCCAGCGAACGCAGGAGATAGGGATTCGAGTGGCCTTGGGTGCGCGCTGTCGCGACGTGGCGCGGCTGGTGTTCCGCGAAGGTTTGATTCTTGCTGGAGCAGGGATAGCGATCGGCCTTGGGGGCGCGTTCGCATTGACCCGTTTATTGAGGAGTCTACTCTTTGAAGTGACCCCCACCGACCCTGCCACTCTCCTCTCCGTTGCGTGCCTCCTGCTGGCAGTCGCTGCGGTGGCAACGTTTGTGCCGGCACTGCGTGCTGCGCGCATTGACCCGCTGAGGGCCCTGCGCTACGAGTGATCTCATACAGAGCGCCGTAACTGCGCTGCCACGTTGCAGAGTCAAGAATGTTATTCCACGGTGGCAGTCAGGGCGCGTGACTTACTTTGCGAACTCGATGGAGGCATCGCCCGCATACCTGTGGTAATTGCGGAAGTCGATGACGTTGCGGCTGCAGCGGTTGGTGCCACGCTCGCAGGTGAGCGTCTCGCCGTGCACCGGAAGCAGAAATTCGCGTACACCAATGCGGACGAACTCGTAGTCAACCGCCGTTTCCACTTTATCGAGCGGAAATTCTTCGGGGACATGGTTGGCCTGCATTTCGATGCGCATCACACGCCCGGTTTCCTTGTCGATCCAAATGGAACCATTGTAAGCCGGCATGATGAACTGGGACGGCATGAAGACACGCCAGTGCGAATGGTCTCGTTCCACGCTGAAGTTATACAGGTACGCGGTACGGCCGGCAATTCTGGACATGCGCGGCTCGGCGAAATCGGCCGCGGTAGACGGTGAGAACAGGTCCGCAAGCATTGTCCCAAATTCTCCAGTGGACTTGGCGCCTGGAAGCTCTTCGATTTTCTTCTTGGTGTGTTTGCCGTCGATCGCGATGTGACGGTAATGCTCGCGGTTGTTCTCGAAAACTACTTCGGCTGAAATCAGGTCCATCGGCTGCCAGTCGATGTTGTGCGTGACACTGATGAAACGCGTCACCTGCTGCTGGCATACATAATTAGGCAGCGATTCGGTGAAAGTGGCCGCAGCCGCGCGAGCCTTTTCAATTCTGGCGTCGGGAGGCTTCGCGGGCGTGGTTTCCGCCTCTGCTTCAGCCGCTGTTTCGCGCTTCAACTCGCGATCGGGCGGTGGCACGGGAATCGTCCCGTCCGCTGACAGCGGATGGGATTCGGTAACTTCTTGAGGCGCAGATGATTTCCGGCCCGGCTGTTTCCCTCGTCTGAGATACGGCGGTGCTTCGCCTTCGTCGGCAGGCTCCTTCGGCGCGGCGGCTCGAGCCGTGGCGTCTTTAACGCTTTTGTGTTCGCTCAGGCTGCCGGTCCTGTCTTCGACCTTAGGCGTTGAATCCTTACGCTCGAGCACCGGCGGCGCATCTTCGTCGCCAGTCACGAACTTGTCATCAACTGGAACTGACGCTTCAGCGCGTTCTTTCTCCGTGCCTTCCTTAGTGAAGATCACGTTGACCGCGTACAAATAGCTGTCGTCGTCTTCCGTGGCTTCGACTGTCAGATGGTCTCCCGGTTTGAGAACCTCCGGCTTGATCTCAGCTTCATTCTTGTAGAACTTGGTGTTGACGGAGCGCTTCAGACTGATGATGCGCGAATCTTGGGCCTCGACGATCACCACCTTGTCGTCCAGTCGCCGAAAAATACCGGTGACGTACTGGAAATTTTCCTGATTGTCCTCCACAGTTTTAGTCTTCTTTTTTCCGCGGCGCGGAATCCCAGGAATTCCCCCAGTGCCCGGTGTGCGCGGAGAGCCAGGCGGATAACCGCCAGGCGGGTATTGCGCCCGCACCGGTATCTCCGGCGCGAGAAACAGCACGAGGGCACCGAGAATCAAGCAATAGCGCATTCAGATGGCCGAGGGCTTAGTTATCTGACGGACCGGCAGACATCGCCGTTACTTGATTTTGCGCCAGCGCAGGCGCCATTTCAACTGCCCTTGGCGCGACCGAGCGGCATCAGGCCACTCGGGCCGAGTGGATGTCCTATAATCGGCGCAATGCCGCTCAAACGATTCTTGATTCTTGCTGTCCTGCTGATCACCTCCGCTGGCTTTGCGGCGCAGCAGATTTCCGTGTGGCCCGTGGACTCCCTGATCAAGGTCTTCCCGGATGACGCACCTGGAACAAATCGCGCGTCTCAGGAAGTCTGGCTGGTCGCGCGCAACGGCCATACCAGCCTTCAGTTTGCGATTCGCTCCAGTGCACTGGTAGAGGCTCTCTCTGCAACCGTGAAGCTGGCAGGCGGCCTTCAAGCGCAGGTGCGGAGAGTCGGCTATGTTCCCGTTCGCTCGAATCCGCCTCGAACTCCCGCCGATGAAGTTGCTCGAGTCGCGCCGGCGAAATTCCCGGACCCGCTTTTGGAAGATGTCCCTTTCCCCCTCAAGGCCAACGAGACCACCCCAGTCTGGATTACCGTGTATGGGCCTGCGAAAACGCCGCCGGGTGTCTACAAAGGAGAGGCCGTTTTCCGGTCGGGCATGCATCGGCTGGCGCGTCTTTCCTTCAGCATCCAGGTGATGGCTCCAGTTGTTCCCGCGAAACAGACGCTCAAGGTCACCAACTGGCTGAACCTCGATGAAAGCCACCTCGCGCATTATTACGATCTCGCCAGCAATCCCGAGCGTTACTGGGACGTGCTCTCGAACGTTGCGCACGTGATGGCCTATCACCGGCAGAACGTCATCATCACACCCGTGCTGTCGCTGACGGACGCGCACGTGGATGGCGGGACCGTGACGTATGACTTTACGCGCCTGGATCGCTGGATTGAGATATTCAACAAAGCCGGCGCCGCGGAATTGATTGAGGGCGGCCACATTCTGGACCGTGCGTCGGGTTACGATTCACCGCTCAAAGTCGGCGCATTTGTGGTGGAAAACGGCCAGGTGCAGCGGCAGATGTTAGACCCTGACGATCCGCGCGCGGAAGCGCATCTCGATTCGTTTCTGCCGGCGCTCTATTCGCATCTCAAGCAGGAGGGCTGGCTCGACCGCTACGTTCAACACGTGCTCGATGAGGCCCACGGCGCAGAGCCGCCGGTCTACCTCCGGTACGTCAAAATCATCCGCAAAAATCTCCCGGGAGTGCTGACCATCGACGCCATCGATCAAACCGCCGAGCTGCTGGGTGAGGCCTGCGATATCTGGGTGCCGCAGCTCGGTAAATTTGACGATGGTTTCGACACCATTCGCGAGCACGTCAAGAAAGGCGGCCAAGCCGGCCAAGCCTGGTTTTACACGTGTCTGTATCCCCAAGGCCGCTACTTGAATCGATTCATCGATTATCCTCTGCTGAAAACCAGGCTGCTGCATTGGTTCAATTTCCGGTACGATTTCACCGGTTTTTTGCATTGGGGTGGCAACTATTGGGATGGGGATCCGTTCACAAATGTGGAGGCGGCCATCGAGAATGGCAAACAGGTTCTGCCTGCGGGCGATGCGTTCATCACATACCCATGGCGCCAGAAGAACAGCATTCACAGCTCGATTCGCCTGGAAGCCATGCGCGAGGGCATCGAAGATTACGAACTGTTACGCGCGCTTGCCGCCACGAACCCGGACCGGGCGCAACAACTCGCGCGACGCGCAATCTCAGGCGCTAGCGATTATGTGCGTGACGTCCCGAGTTTCCGTCGTTTGCAGGGAGAATTGCTCGGGTTATCCATTGCCTCCGGCCGGCTGGCCCTCGCCCGGGATCCCAGGCCGCCCGATCACAACTGAAGTGCCACTTTGTCATGCCTGTGACAGGCGTTATCGCCGAGCAGCCTGTTAACTTTGGTCGCACGGTTGAGCCGCGAACGCGGCAACTCATTATTAACTAACGCCCGTCACAACATCCGCGAACACCCGGCAAATGGCAATGAAAATGTAAGTAAAGAGCATTGGCTGGGAGTTTCGCATATGACTGTGAAAGTGCTGATCAAGTGGAAACCAGGAGACGCCGTTAAGGCGCGCGCCGCGGCAGCAGCCTTTTCGGAACATCGGTTCCATCAACGCCTGCCCGTGAAATATCGATTCTCAATCTATGCCGCAGATACCATGTCCGGACAGCGCTACATTCCGGCCCGCGGCATTAACATGAGCAAATCAGGCGCTCTGGTGGAGACCGAAGAACCAATCGGGGTGGGAACTCTGGTGTACATCAAAGCTCGAGACCTCGCACTTATGGGCAGCGCCACGGTACGCCACTGCACCTCTAAAGGCTCGAAGTTCAGACTCGGCTTGCATTTTCCCAGCCCGCTAACCCATAGCCTGTAGCCGCCGGAAGCTGGGCTTCTTTTATTCCGCAGACGACGTGCGCTTGCGGTACCGGAGATACAAGTGATCACCCTGCTGCTTGACGCTCAACGCCTCAAGCCAGGGAGCCGTTCCCGGCAAGAACTCTACACCAGCTAGCATGCCGGGACGTGGGCTTCCCTGATTGCGCCCTGCAAGCTGTGGGGCAATCGTCACGAAAAATTCGTCCACTAGACCTTGCGCCACGAAGCTCCCGAATAAAATGGGGCCGCCTTCATGCAGCAACAATTTCACATCGAACTCGCGGGCGAGCATTGCCACAATCGCCGCCGCGGTCAGGCGTGACCCTGAATTTTGAATGACGCGCACTTCCGTAGAGGTGAGTGCCGCGGCGCCGGCGGCTGCCAAATGTTCGGCGCCTTCGCGCGTAGTCACAATCACAGTGCGGAGGCCCGGTGTGCGAAATACCGCTCTGCTCAGATCCAAGCGCCCGCTTCCGCTGGCAATGACGTTAATCGGATACTGCGGCTTGTGCAGGATATCTCCGCGATAACGCGCGTACCATTCGGCTCCTTCCCGATAAACATACTCGGCCGCCCATAGGTGCTTGGGGTTGACTTCGTGCAGCGTGCCTGCCCCTACGATCACGGCGTCCGCGGAGGCGCGCAGCAGGCCCATGATGAAGCGGTCGCCTTCGTTGAAACCGCTGATGTCGCCGCCTCCGGACTGGCCCGGTATCTCATAGCTCACCACCCCATCGAGCGTGCTGACGAAATTTCCAATCACGTAAGGACGCCCGCCACGGGCTGAAGGAAACCGCAGATCTCCGCCGTAAATCGCTCTGAGATCTTCCGGCAGCAGCGCCGTCAGGCCCGGCTCTTGGCGCTCAAATAAAGTGCGGATGGGTTCCATGGTGTTTTGAAGCGCGCAAAATTTCTGCCCGGTGAAGAAGCAAGGATACAACGCGGTGAGTAAGGTGCGCGCGGCATAATGGCATTTTAGAATCAGGGGCACACGAACAAAAAGATAATGCAGCGTACATTTGTCTGTACATATGGAGTATACTTATCTTGTGCGCGTCAAGACTTCCATCACACTGCCCGATGATTTACTAAAAAGCGTCGACCGGAGTGACTCCAACCGTTCGGCTTTTATCGAACGCGCCCTGCGCGTGTATCTCGCGCGCCTCGAAAAGGCCAAGCGTGAGGCCAGGGATATCGAAATCATCAATTCCCGCGCTGCACGGCTGAACCAGGAAGCGCAGGATGTGCTTGAATACCAAGGCTTGTCGTGAGACGTGGCGAGCTGTATTTGATGAAGAAACCCGGCTCGCGAGATCCTAAGCGGCAGCGCGTTTTTGTCGTCGTCAGTCGTCAGGCCCTTCTCGAAACGCGGTTTTCTTCGGTTATTTGCGCGCCGGTTTATTCGCGGCACGACGGGCTTACCACACAGATACGAATTGGTGTCGGCGAAGGTCTCAAAAGTGAGTCAAGCGTACACTGCGATGAACTCGTGAGCTTGCCAAAAGTAATGTTGACTCACTATGTGGGTCGGCTCACCGAAGCAAATGTGGATGAACTAAATCGCGCACTACTGATTGCTCTGGATCTGGACGAATTCGCCGGTAATTTCTAAGACGCCATTGATTGTCTCCCACGGCGCGGGTGCCCTTCCGCTGAATCACCGATAATGTGAACATGCCGAGCATCACTGAACTCGATGTGAACGGTATCACACAGCGCGTGAATGCCTCTTCCGAGAGGAGCCTATTGAGCGTGCTCCGCGACGATCTTGACCTCACCGGGACCAAATACGGATGCGGTGAAGGCCAGTGCGGCGCCTGCACTGTCCTGCTGGATGGCGAACCGGTGCGGTCGTGCATTACTCCGGTATCGAAAGCTGCCGGCAAACGGATCACCACCATCGAAGGTTTGGAACAGGAAGGCAGCCTTGACCCACTGCAGGAAGCATTCCTCGAGGTGGGCGCATTCCAGTGCGGCTACTGCACGCCCGGAATGATCATGAGCGGCACGTCTCTGCTGCGCAGGAATCCGAAGCCTACCGCAGCCGAGATTGCGCACGCCATGCAGGGCAATATCTGCCGCTGCGGCACCTACCCCCGGATTGTGGCGGCGGTGCGCATGGCAGCACAACGGAGGCCGTCATGAATGCCGACCTTACGCGCCGCGACTTTTTTTCCGCGCTCGGCTGCGGAGTCGTCATACTGTGTGCCGCCGAAAGCGCCGATGCTCAGGAATCCGGCAGGCGAAGCCGCAATGATGCGCGGCCTCAGTCCATTTCAGCCTGGCTGCATATCGGTGACGACGGCACAGTGACCGCGTGTACCGGTAAGGCCGAAGTGGGCCAGAACATTCGCACGTCGCTGGCGCAGGCCGTAGCTGAAGAGCTGCGCGTGCCCCTAGCGAGCATCAAGTTGCTCATGGCGGATACCGATCTCACGCCGTACGATATGGGCACATTTGGCAGCCGCACCACGCCCACCATGGCGCCCGAGATCCGTAAAGCGGCCGCGGCGGCGCGTGAAGCTCTGGTGGATATCGCCGCGTCGAAGTGGACCGTTGACCGTAAGACTGTGCGAGTCGCTGACGGCAAGGTCTCGGCCGCGGGACATTTCGCCGGCTTCGGTGAGTTGATGCGTGGCCAGCAGCTTGTCCAGATCATCGATCCACAAGTGGCGCTGACACCGGCAGCGGATTGGAAAATCGCCGGTCAATCCGTTCCGAAAGTGGATGGACGCGATTTCGTAACCGGCAAACATCAATACACGCACGATCTCAAGCGCCCCCGCATGCTGTATGGCAAGGTGCTGCGCCCGCCGGCCTTCGAAGCCAAGCTGGTGAGTTTCGATGATGCGGCCGCGAAGCAAATGCCGGGCGTAACGACTGTGCGCCAGGGTGATTTCGTCGCCGTTGCCGCGCCAGATTCCGAATCCGCCCAACGCGCGGTGGAAGCTCTTAAAGCCGAGTGGAAAACCGAGACCCAGCCCTCCGAGGGTGAATTATTCGCTTACTTCAAAGCCAATGCCAGACCGGGCGAAGACCGGCAAAGCGGCGGCTCCATCGATCAAGGCATGGCGCAGGCGCACCAGAAGTTGTCCCAGAGCTACACGGTCGCCTACATCGCGCACGTGCCGCTTGAAACGCGAGTGGCGGTGGCCGAATGGAGTAGAGAGAACAAGCTGACCGTCTGGACGGGCACGCAGCGGCCCTTCGGCGTACGTGCGGATCTGGCGACCGAATTCGGCATTCATGAAGAAAATGTGCGAGTGATCGTGTCGGACACCGGTTCGGCATACGGCGGCAAGCACACAAGCGAATACGCCATTGAGGCGGCTCGATTGGCCAAGGCGGCCGGCCAGCCGGTCAAAGTCTCGTGGACACGCCAGGAAGAATTCACCTGGGCTTACCTCCGGCCGGCGGGTGTCATCGAGATTGCGAGCGGCGTGCGCCAGGACGGCGTTATCACGGCCTGGGATTTTCACAATTACAATTCCGGCCCCTCCGGCATGCAAATTACGTACGACATTCCAAACCGGCGGATCGTGTTTCACCCCTCGAAATCGCCTTTGCGGCAGGGCTCTTATCGCGGGCTCGCCGCCACGGCTAACCATTTCGCCCGTGAAACGCATATCGACGAACTGGCGCATGCCTTGAACATTGATCCGCTCGAGTTCCGGCTCAAGAATCTCAAAGACGAAAGACAGCGCGCAGTGCTTGTTGCCGCGGCCAATCGCTTCGGCTGGGGAAAGCAGAAAGCCGCAGCGGGACACGGTTACGGTATCTCCATGGGCTTCGAAAAGGGCGGTTATGTCGCGACTTGCGCCGAAGTCTCGGTCGAAGGCGGCCGGCCGAAGATCGTGCGCGTGGTCGAGGCTTTTGAGTGCGGCGCCGTGGTGAATCCGGATCACCTGAGCAACCAGATTGAAGGCGCGATCGTGATGGCCATCGGCGGCGCGTTATTCGAGCAGGTGCATTTCGAGAACGGAAAGATTTTGAACCCGATGCTGTCGCGTTACCGGGTCCCGCGATTTGGAGACGTGCCGGTGATCGAAACGGTGCTGGTCGACCGTAAAGATTTGCCGTCGGCCGGGGCTGGAGAAACGCCCATTGTCGGGTTGGCTCCGGCGGTTGGAAACGCGATGTTTCAGGCTACGGGAATCAGACAGCGTTCGCTGCCATTTTCCAGCTAGCGCAGTGGGACAGGCGTCTCGATCGAAGTCGAAGATCCGCGACTCTCCCGGAATCCGCGACTTTCCCGGACCCGCGTCGTATCCGGGCTTTCGCCTGTCTCGTCTCGCCAGATTCCTTACTCGTACCTCAACGCGGTTACCGGATCCACGCGCGTGGCGCGTTCAGCCGGCAAGTAACCGGCCAGAAGTGAGATTGCGGCCGACGCGACCACAGACACCACCAGTGTTAACGGATCGTGCCGGGCGAGCCCGAACAGTTGGGAGCGGATCAAGCGGCTCAATCCCAGAGCTATCGGCAGTCCGGCGACGATGCCCAGGTTGCCATCAGCGGCACTTCTTTCATCACAGGTCCTGCTTGTATGGCAGATAGACAAAGCGCGGTATTTCTTCGCGAAGGCCGATGGTTCTCTCGCCCTTCACGACGCCCACGATTTCGATGTCTGCCGTCTTCTTGCGTCCCCCGAAACCGAAACAGCGCCCGAGAGGATTCTCCTTGCCGAAATAATAACGCGCCATGGTTTCATTGACGATGGCCACCTTGGGCGCGCGAGCACATCGCGCTTGGTGAACTCGCGGCCGGCGATGAGCGGAATTCCCATAGTAGAGAAGTAGCCGGGACCCACCCAGTTGTCATCCGGGTTCATGTTCTCGGTTCATGTTCTCGTCTTCTTTAGCCTTGTAACCTTCCACATAAATGGTGCTCTGGCTGCGATCACCTGTGAGTGGCGCTACTTCTGCCATCGATGCCGTACTCACTCCTGGCACGCGCAAGATCTCCTCGAGCGCCCGGGCGTAGTGATCTTGAGTGCGCGCCAGGGGGTAGCCGTTGACGGACCCATCCACTGCGAATGTGATCAGGTCTTCAGTGCGGAAACCGGGTCCAGGTTTTTGAGATTGTACAAACTGCGTGCCAGCAGGCCGGCGCCGATGACCAGCAACAGCGAGAGCGCGATTTGGGCTACGACCAGCACCTTGCGCAAGCGTATCTGTGAGGCCACGCCGGAAAGATTCCCAGCCTGGTCCTTCAAGGTAGTGGCCAGGCTCGGCCGCGTGGTCTGAATCGCCGGAACCAATCCGAACAGGATGCCCGCCAGAATCGAGACGCCAAAGTTGAAAGCCAGCACGCGAGCATCAGGCGAAATGTTGAAATTACGCATCACGCTATCGGTTGGAACAAAGTTTACCAGCGCGTCACTTACCCAAGCGGGCGACAAGAAGTCCCGCTAAACTTCCAATGCCCGCGAGTAAAGTAAAAGGCTCTCGACAAGTAACTGACGAATAATCTGCCTTCGACTCGCACCGATTGCCAGCCGAATCGCGATTTCCTTCTGCCGGGCCGCCGCACGGGCCCTCAGCAGATTCGCCACATTTGCGCAAGCGATCAGCAAGACCAGGCCCACCATGGACATCAGGATCATCAGAGGCGCCTGATACTGGCGGTCCATTCCCGGCTGCCCCGCGCGGCCGCGTACCATACCGGAAACAAGTGCTTGCGTACGAACCGCTCGGAGAACCGCTGATTGACCTCGGTAGTTTCCTTCAGTTCCTGCTCCAGGATCTGGTGATAAAGAACATTCGCGGACGCTTCTGCTTCCTTGCGCGAAACGCCTGGCTTGATGCTGAGTGCGCCCCCGGTGTGCGGTCGTCTTCTTGAGTGAAGGTGCGGCCAAGAAACGGTTGGATGCCAAGCACTTCAAAATAATTCCCGGAAACCAGATCGCCATTCGCTCCTTCCGTGCCCGCGATAGGAAACACTGACGGGTGTCGCGAACCGTGCCAGCACGCCGCTGAAGACGGGCAGCGGTCGCGAAAATCCTTGTACATTGGGTAAGAGAACGCATCGTCGTTGCGGATGGACCGCTAGTTGCTAGTCCGGCCCCTCTCCGGGCTCGAGCAGCGTCAGTTGCTCGGGATGCTTCACGGGCAGCAGGCGGAACAGCACCTGGTCCATGAAGGTGAAAATGGCGGTATTCGCTCCAATTCCCAGCGCCAGCGAAGCGATGGCAACCGTGGCAAAAACCGGGCTCTTGCGGAGCGTTCTGAGCGAAAAACGAAGGTCCTGGAGAAGAGTACGCATGAGTTTGCACTTGCAAATTTGCAAGTCGCTGGCCGCGAAATCAACAGGTTACGCCAATCAGTTGGCGATGTGCGTTCGCGCAAGCGGGACGTATCGTCCCATTTTCGGGCAGTGCTCGCCTGGTCCCCCGGACTGGCAAGTGCTTACAGCCTCTACTCAGCTCACGCGCGCTTTCCTGGTCTTCTTGCGCGCCTCGCGACCGGCCTTTTGCGGATGCTGAATCACAATCGCGGTCTCTTCCGCAGTGCGAAATGCCGCCAGCGACAAAAACACCACACTCGGCCAGAGTTGCATGTACAAGCGGCCCATAGAGGTGCCGAGGTGCCAGGTCAGATCAAGCGGCGTGACGACGTAAGTGAAGAAGTAAGCGAGTGCCACTCCGAGTAAAACAGCCCCCGAGACAATCACAGCCGGCTGGCGACGGCGATCGCGTGGGATTCCCAGAAGGCCGCCCAGCAACGCCAGAGAAATTGCGGGGTGCGCGATGCCGCTGCCCAGGGCAACGGTTTCATCCCAGAATGATTTGATGATCTGCGTGTACCTAGGTATTTGGGTCAATCTCTGCGCGGCGTCTTTGATGGTCAAGGCTGCATACGTCCCGGTTGGCGGCGCCAGAAAAAACTTGAAGTACAAAGCCAGGCCCAACGGTACGACGGAGCCGGCGGCGATTAGCGCCAGCATTTTGGGCCAGCGTGTTTTCTTCGAGAGCCACGGATAAACGAGGAACCCGAGGCCGGCGAGAAGCGCAAACACAAGGCCTTCATTCTTGGTCCAGGCGGCGAAGCCCATCGCGAGACCCGCCAGTACCAGCGGTCTGCCAGAGGTTTCAGCATCGGCCAAAAAAAATAAAACAAACACCGCCAGGAAATAGAACCCGAGCGGAACATCCGCGTACTGCCACGCGCTATCAAGAAGAAACCGAGCTGTCCCCAGAAGAATCAACCCGCCGAGCATGGCCGTGCTCCAGCCCCGAACAATGGCCAAGGCTGATACCAGAAGGACGACGGTGCCGAAGGAGAACAGCGCGGCTGTGGCGATAGGGGCCGAGACGTTGCTGATCGAGCGCATCAGGCTCCAGCACCCGGCTACGTACCCTGACAGCAACAGGGGATAATCCGGATGCGTGGCGCCTAGCCCGGCCAACCGGTTGAGGGCGGGAGCAAAAGCCGTTCGCCATAGTGCGTCCGGCTGGGCCATCAATTGGGCTCGCAGATTCCAGAAAGCCCACGCGTCCCATCCACCGTAGGGGTTACTCACCGAACTATCAACGAACAACGACGCAGCGATGCCCAGCGCCGCTGCCAATGCAACTAGCAAAAGCCAGGACCAGCCTGCCGGGTTCGCGTGAGGACCGCTCATTACCGCCCGATTGCGAGCCAGCCAAGAGGCGGCGCCTGCCGCTATCAGCAGAAGCAATTCAGCAATCAGGTACGGCGTGATGGAGGGACCAGCCAGCAACCGGACGATGAAATAACAGCACGAGGACAAGCCAACGCCCAGACCGGCTCCCAGGCTGATGTTGAGTAACGCATCCGCCCACTTCGGCTTGTATCCCGGCAAAAAGAGCGTAGCCACCAGATAGCCCAGCAAAGTTGACGACAACAAAGACGCTGCCAGCAACAGGCTCATTGGGTTGGTTTTCGGTACAGAACCACGCCGTTTGGGAACTCCTTTACCAGCGTGAGCCCGCGTGCGCTGCCGAATTCGGCATAATTCAACGGCTTCGAGAAATTTCCAATCACCCAGCCGTGTGGCGGTGAAACAACGAGCATCAGCGGGGCAAGGGCGTACTGTGCCGAGAGGATGATTGCACTCTCCACGGGGACATCCGAGACGTAACCCACCATTTCGCCCCGCGGCAATTCATTTTTCAGGGGTTCGAATCGCTTCTCCTGATTCGCAATCTGATAGGGATCGCGCGCGACTTTATTCCGCTCCATTTGCTCGCCATAAAAATCGAGCGCGGCGTAGAGCGAAAGCGCGGCCGCAAGGCTCACGCCGATGAGGGTTCTGGCGGGATAAGCGGCGATTTCCATGGGGTCAACGGGTCATTTTATACGATCCGGGATGTTACCATATTGTTATTGGCAGACGAGGGTTCCTGACGGTCCGGCTTGGCCGGCCCTAAACGAATTGCGCAGCATTTGTAATCACTTGTCGCCAAGGAGTGTCGTTTCATGCATTCTCGCCGGAGATTTATCAGCCAGGTCGCAACGGGAATTGCCGGAACATTAGCCGGTTCCGGTGTTTTGGGTGCCAATGATCGGATTCGGGTGGGCCTCATCGGCGCCGGGGACCGCGGCATGCAACTGGTGCGCGAAGCGCTGACCTGTCCGAACGCCGAAGTGGCGGCTTTCGCGGATATTTATACGCGGCGGCTGGAGGACGCCAAGAAAGTTGTCCCCACGGCTCAAACATATCTCGATCACCGTTATCTGCTCGAAAACAAATCCATCGACGCTGTTTTGATCGCCACGCCCCAGCACTTGCACGCCGAGCACTTCGTCGCCTCGCTCGACGCGGGCAAGCACGTGTACCAGGAAAAGACCATGGCGTTCAACGTCGAGCATGCCAAGCGCATGCGGGCCGCATTCAAGAATGCCGGCCGGCGCACGGTGCAAGTCGGTCACCAGTCATGCTCGTCGGGTCAGTTGATTGATGCCGCGACGTTCCTCACTCCGGCCAACATGGGAAAGATCACCGCGATTCACGCGCACATGTACCGCAATACGCCGCATGGAAAGCCGCAGTGGGCGCGCCCCGTGTTTCCCGACATGACGCCCGAGCAGATTATCTGGAAATCGTTCTTGGGCGGAGCGCCGGAACGGCCGTTCGACGCCAACCGATACATCAACTGGCGATTTTTCTGGGATTATTCAGGCGGCAACGTGTATGAGAATATGTGCCACCAAGTGGCCTTCTGGTACAAGGTGATGAACCTGCAAATCCCGCGCGCGGTGAATATGGTGGGCGGCGTCTACCTCTGGAAGGACGGCCGCGAAGTACCGGACACCATGAATGTCGCCATGGAGCATCCCGAAGAAATTCTCTACACCTGGGACTCGAGCTTTGGCAACAACGAGCTGGGCTCGACCGAAGACGTGCTGGGCAGCGACGGCACAATCGCCCGCGGCCAGCAGCTACGCTATTTGCCGCAGAAGGTGAACCGGCCGGATGGCGCAGAGATACTGGGCAACACCCGCACCGGCGCTAATGAGACGAAAGTGCACATTCAGAATTTTCTGGACTGTGTCCGCACGGGCGCCGAACCGAACTGTCCCTTCGAAGTCGGTTTCCGCACTTCGATCGCCTGCCGGATGGCCGTAGACAGCTATCTTCTGGGCCGAACGCTGCGCTGGGATCCCGCAAAAGAAGAGATCGTCTAGACGTGGAATTCGACTACACGCCGGAGCAGATCCAGCTTCGCAAGTCGGTCCGAGAGTTCGCCCAATCCGAAATCGCGCCTCACGTCATGGATTGGGACGAGAACCAGACGTTTCCCCTGGAAGTTGTCAAAAAGCTGGGTGGGCTCGGCTACCTGGGCTCGATCTTCCCGGAAAATTACAGCGGCGCGGGTCTTGGCTACATCGAATACTCCATCATCATCGAAGAATTGTCGCGGGTGGATGGCTCTGTCGGGATCATCGTCGCAGCGCACACTTCGCTCTGCAGCAATCACATTTTTAAATCGGGAACCGAAGATCAGCGGCGGCGCTATTTGCCCAAACTCGCGACGGGTGAGTGGATCGGCTGCTGGTCGCTCACCGAGCCCGAGGCCGGTTCTGACGCCGCCGGCACGCGCACCTCTGCCATGCGCGAGGGCAACTGCTGGATGTTGAACGGCTCAAAAACGTTCACCACCAACGCGCACTATGCGGATGTCTGCGTGGCCATGGCGGTAACAGACCGCAGCGCGGCGCAGCGCGGGATCTCGGCCTTCATCATCGAAAAAGACACGCCCGGCTTCCGTACCGGCAAGAAGGAAAACAAGCTGGGACTGCGGGCCAGCGCCACCGGCGAAGTGATCTTCCAGAATTGCCGTCTGCCCGCGGCGCAGCTCTTGGGCAAACAGAACGAAGGTTTCGTCGACAGCTTGAGAACTTTGGACGGCGGTCGCATCTCGATTGCCGCGCTGGCTGTCGGTATGGCGCAAGGCGCGTACGATGCCGCGCTGCGCTACTCCAAGCTCCGGAAGCAGTTCGGCCGACCTATTTCCGAGTTCCAGGCGATCCAGCACAAGCTGGTCGACATGGCGACCGACATCGATGCGTCGCGCCTACTCATCTACCGGGCGGCCTGGATGCTGGATCACGGCCGGCGCGTGACCAGAGAATCGGCCATGGCGAAACTGTTTGCCTCCGAAGCCGCGGTGCGTATTGCAAACGAAGCTGTCCAGATTCACGGTGGATACGGGTTCATCAAAGATTATCCCGTCGAGAAGTTTTACCGGGACGTCAAATTGTGCACCATCGGCGAAGGCACCAGCGAAATCCAGCGGCTGGTGATCGCGCGACAATTGCTCAAGGACTGATGCGGGACTGGGCCGACAAAATAGCGGCAGGAGATATCCGCGCCTTGGCTCGCGCCGCAAGCGTCATCGAAAATCGCGGTCCGGAGACAAGCACATTGCTGCGCGAACTCGCTCCGCAGGCGGGCCGTGCAGTAGTCGTGGGCGTAACGGGGCCTCCAGGCGCGGGCAAAAGCACACTAGTAGATGCACTGGCACGCCTGATCCGTAGGCAGGCGAAAACGCTGGGCATCATCGCCGTCGATCCCACCAGCAATATTTCCGGCGGCGCCATCCTGGGCGATCGCATCCGCATGCAGGCGCACCACAATGACCCTGGCGTTTTCATTCGATCCATGGCTACGCGCGGCTATGTGGGCGGACTGGCGCGGGCCACTGCCGACCTCGCGTTGCTGCTCGCCTCTTCAGGCAAGGACTTCGTCATCATCGAGACCATCGGTGTTGGTCAGGACGAAGTGGAAGTCGCCAACGTGGCTGATGTCACCGTGCTCGTGCTGGTGCCCGGTATGGGTGACGATGTGCAAGCTATCAAAGCGGGGATCATGGAGATCGCGGATATTTTCGTGATCAACAAGGCTGACCATCCCGGCGCCGAGCGTGTGGAGCAAGAGATTGAAGGCGTGCTGAGCCTGGGGCACCGGCCCGATGGCTGGATGCCGCCCATTGTGCACACGGTGGCCACAGAGGAAAAGGGCATCGATGCCCTGCTTGACGCGATCGAGAAATACGCAGCGCTACGACGAGACGCGGGAGTCACAAATTCGACGGGAGCCAAGTATCAGCTCCAAAATGCCGAATCCGATCTCGCTGCCGGCGGCTTCACGATCGACCACCTCGGGATCGCCGTGAAATCCATCGAGAGAGCTCTCGGCTTTTACGAAGGCCAGCTCGGCATGCAGGTTTCATTGCGTGAAGCCGTGCCCCTGGAAAAAGTGAACGTCGCCATGCTGCCCGCGGGAGGCCCGCGCATTGAGTTGCTAGAGCCGGCTGAAGCTGACTCCGTGATCGCGCGTTTCCTGGCAAAACGCGGCGAGGGGTTGCACCACGTGGCCTTGCGCGTGCCCGATCTCGATGCCGTCACCGGGCGGCTGTGCGCTGCGGGAGCACGCTTACTAAACGCGCCACAGACTGGCGCGGGCGGGCACCGGTACGTGTTTATTCATCCCGCGTCAACCGGCGGAGTGCTGCTGGAATTGATCGAAGCGAAGCCAACAAAATTCAGCGACCCAATGGACGAAGCACGGTGACCTGTCGCAACAAAGATTCTTCGGCGGCGGAAAACCGGTGATCAAGTTCACCCTGCGCATACGACGTCGCATGCGTCGGAACGTAATCATCAGCCCACCCTGCCTCCTGGAGCCTCAAGCGGCTATCAAGGTGGAAAAGGACCGAGACAGACAGATCAGACGAAAAGCTGTCCGCCCGCCCACCTATGCCTATTGGCAATGTTTGCTAATACACATCAGAGTTGGAGGGCGACAGGACCTTCATGCCAACACGCAATGTCAATTTGACCGACGAGCTTGACCGCTTCGTGCTAAAGAAGGTCGAGAGCGGACGCTACGAAAACGCGAGCGAGGTTGTGCGCGCCGCACTGCGGACCTTGGAACGTGAGGAACAGCAGTACGAGGCCAAGCTTGCCGCACTGCGAGCTGCCATCGATGAAGGAGATTCCAGTGGTATTGCCAATGGCAATGTTTTTGCGCGCGTGCGGAAAACACTCAAACTCCCCAAGACGCCGCGTTAAGCCGTGGCCACGTTTCGTTTTCCCGCCGGGCAGAAGCCGATTTGCTCGCCATCGGCGCTCATACCCTTCGCACCTGGGGCGAAGATCAGACCGTTCGTTACCTCGATGATCTCGAGGCGGGTTGCCATAAGCTCGCCGGCAATCCTGCGTTGAGTCGAAGCTGCGATGAGATCCGTCCCGGCCTGCGCCGCATGGAACTAGCTCGGCATGTCGTGTTTTACCGTGAGTGCACCGGAGGCATTCTCGTTTCCCGCATCCTGCATCAGAGCATGCTTTCCGAAAGACACGTTATCGATAAGGAAAGCCGTAGGCAGCCGCAGTTTCCGAGCCGCGAATGTGAATGAGCGGTTGCCGAGTATTGTCTCTGACACTGGTCTTGGCGCGTTAACCGAACACAGGCAGGAATGCCTATTCCACTTAGACGGTGAAAATTTCGTAGGCCTCCTCGAGCGACTTGATGGGATCTTTCCAGGTCGGCACGAATTCGTGCGCGGTGTAGCCTTGGTAACCGGCGTCGGCGATGGCTTTAGCCACGGCGTGATAATTCAATTCCTGAGTTCCATCGATTTCGTGGCGTCCCGGCACGCCTCCGGTGTGGAAGTGCGCGATGTGCTGGATATTGTCCCGGATGGTGCGGATGACATCGCCCTCCATGATTTGCATGTGGTAGATGTCGTACAGCAGCTTCACGCGCGGTGAATCCACATGCTTGATCACTTCCACGCCCCAGGCGGTGTGGTCGCACTGGTAGTCCTTGTGATCCACTTTGCTGTTGAGCAGCTCCAGGCAAATGGTCACACCTTTGTCTTCGGCCAGTTTCTTCACGCGGTTCAAGCCGGCGACGGTGTTATCCAGGCCGATATCATCGGGCAGGCCCCGCCGGTTTCCTGAAAACGTAATCACGTTGGGCACACCGGCGGCCGCGGCGTGTTCAATGTTTTCGCGGAACTCGCGCTCCAGCCGTTCGTGATTTTCTTTGCGGTTCAGGCCGTCGGCAATGGTTCCCGCGCCGGGCGTCATGGCCGGCATCAGGCCATACTTCTGCACGATAGGCCACTCCTGGTGCGAAATGAGATCGATTCCTTTCAACCCGATCCGCGCCCCCTCTTTCGCCAGATCGTCAAGGGTCATCTTCTGGTAACACCAGCGCGCCACAGACTGTTTCAAACGTCCTTGGGAGGCGGTGGAGGCATTTGTGGTACCGGTGAGCATGCCTGCGACCACGGCATGAAAGGCGGATCTGCGCGTCAGCATGATTCCAGAATCCTACCAAAACCCGCTGCCCCTGTCTTGACAGGCTCTTTACAATGGGGATGAAAGTCGCCCCGGCCCGGATGAATTCGGCCCGCCGTGGTTCCGAGTCGCGCCAACGCTCGTTTGAGCTATTTCAGCCTTACAAACACCCATGTTCAAGTCACTCGATGTGTTGATCGGGTTCGCCGCGATCTTGCTGCTCGTGAGCCTGGCGGTGACAGCCCTGGTTCAGACAGTCACCACGATGCTCACGTGGCGTAGCAGGAATTTAGTCCACGGCGTGGTCGCCATTCTGAATCAGCTCGACCCCCAAATGCCGCCCTACTGTGCGCGACAGATCGCTACCGCAGTGCTGCGGCCGCTGATTGCCCGGGCCGAAGGCGGGCGCGCTACCGTGCTGCAGCGCGAGGAGCTGACGTGTATTTTGCTGGAACTGGCCGCGGGACGGGAGCCGGGCGGTAAATCGCTCGATGACGTAGCGCGTTCGGTGTTGAAGAAGCCCTCGAGAATAACGGCGTCGCCAATCCCGCCGAGGTGCTGCAGAATTTCGAACTGACCAGTCTCAAACTGGAAGCCTTACGGCCGGAACTGCCCGCCTCGGTACGGCGTAATATGGCGTTGGTCACCGAAGCCCCCATCCAATTTGTGAGCCGCCTTTACACCTGGTTTGACGAAACCATGGACAGGCTCACGCACAGATTCACGCGAAGAACGCGTCTGGCAACGGTGATCATCTCGGCGCAGGTGACTGCGGGGATGCAACTGGACGCGTTCGATTTACTGAAGCGGCTTTCGGTAGACAGGGTCACTCGCGGCGCGTTGAACGCCATGGCGGCCAATGTCGACAAGCTTCCTGCCGCGGATTTGACGCAGGTGGCGGAGCTGCGCAAGTTGGCCGAAAGCGGTTACGCCGTAATGCCCGAGAATTGAACGAAGGAGTGGAACCGGGCAAAAATTCCTGGCATGGCGCTCTCAATGATTTTGCTCAGCCTGGGAGCGCCGTTCTGGTACGACGCGTTGAAGGACCTGGTCGGACCGCGGCCGGTTCTTGCGCGCAAGGAGCAGGTGCATGGCGAACGGCGGCAAGCTGCGGCTGGACCAGCCGTTCCGCCTGCTCCGGCAGAAGAGGCCGGTGAGAAAGGCGACCTCAACCGGCGCTCTCGGCTGATCCCATGCAACAGAAGTGGATCGGATGTGCATCTTCAAACTTCCGTAAGGGCCGCCATGGATATGAACCGCGCGTCATCGTCATCCACATCGTCGTGGGTTCGCTCGAAAGCGCCGGCATGACTTTCAACGACCCGTGCTCGGCGGTTTCAGCCCATTATGGTGTCGGAAAAACGGGCGAAATACATCAGTTCGTGGAAGAGAGCGACACGACATTACACGCCGGCACCGTGGTGCGGCCCACATGGCGCCTCCTCGGCCCACGCGTCAACCCGAACTACTACACCATCGGCATCGAACACGAAGGGCTCCCGCAAGCCCGCTGGCCGGAGGCTCAGTATCGCGCGAGCAGCACATTGGTCCAAGAAATTGCAAACCGCTGGCACATCCCGCTGGACCGCGATCATGTCATCATGCACCGTGAAATCCGGGCCTCGAAAACCTGCCCGGGCAGCGTGGACATGGACCGTTTGATTGCAGCCGCGAACAGCGCGACGGTTATTGCTGTGGTTGGTGCGCCGCCGGTCTAGACGGAACGGCCCATTCCAACGTTGAGTGGATAGGAACTCCGGCGCCCGAGCGTGCAGATGCCCCCTACTTTAGCGATCGCTCGATTTCGGCCGCTCCGGCTTGGCTTTCTCAGGTTTTGCTTTTTCGTCGCGCGGTCTTTCCTGAGGAGCCGGCCGGCGTTCGTCGCGACGTATCTCCTGGCGCTCGGTTCTTGGCTCGACACGCTCCGTGCGGCGTTGCTCGGGCTCAATGCGCTGGGCATTGGGCGGCCGGTCCGGATTGGCGCGTTGAACTGGTTGCGGCCGGGCTTCAGGCGCGGCCCTCTCGACCACGGGCGGCCGGTCCGGGTTGGCGCGTTGAACTGGTTGTGGCCGGGCATTCGGCGGCTCATAGGGTTGAGGACGGCCCGCTGGTGCAGGCCCGGTGGCCGGTGTCTCATAGGGCTGGACGCGGCCGGCCGGTTCAATGGGACGAGCAATGGGCGCCGCGGGACGCGCTACGGGCGCCTCGGGACGCGCCACGGGCATCTGGCGTCGCAGGTTCGTCAGAGTCGCATTATCGAGCGGCCTGCCTGGATTCTCGGCGAGCGCCTGTTGGCGCGCCGCAAACGGAACGGGGGCGGGCGGCGGCACCGACCGTGTCACCACGGGATGCGCCAAAACGGATTCGCGCGGCCTTGGAATGGAAGTCATGTTATCCGCCGAATGCCCCATCACACTTTCGCGGCGGGGCGCTACCGGGGCTGTCATGCCAATTACCTGGGCCGAGGCTACTGTCTGTGAGGAAACGTTAACGCCGGATCGCGATACGGCGCGTGAGTTGGCAAAGTCAGAGCGCGAAATGGCGGTGACCGCGCCCGGAACATTCTGGTTCGCATAACGCACATTGGTGACGTTGGTAATGTTCGTGACGTTGGTGACGTTCACAACGTTCACACGATTCACGTATGTGGGACTCACGTGGTAGGCCGGGACGAAAACCTCGCCGGGAGCGAGCGGGACCCATCCCACACCACCGCCGCCGCCAAATGACCCGGCCCAGCGTGGGCCGCCTACGAAGACCACGAGCGCGGGCGCATACACCGGGCGGACAGCCATTCGTCCAGGAACCCAGGCCCACCCTCCGCTCACATAGCACCAACGGCCATAATGGAACGGGGCAAATCCCCACGGCGAATCGTCAATCCAGGTCCAACCCCAAGGTTCAACCCAGGCCCAGCGGCCATAGCGGTAAGGCGCCCATCCGGCATCCACGCGCGGCATCCAGACATAGCCATAACCCGGATTGTCGCTCCACGAACCATAGTCATCCAGATCTTCCCAGCCGTTCGTTTCGCGCGACACGTAACGGGGCGCCGGCCGGCGTTGTTCACGCTCATCGCGATTCAGCGCCCATTCATCGAAGTAGTCTCGGGGCTCGGCCGGATGCACTTCGGTGGTGGGAAATTCGGTGCCGGTGATGTACGCCGCCTGGCGCGCATGAACCGGAAACGCTGAGCCGCCCGCGGTCACTTCGGCCTCGCCGCCGCGAACGGTGATCACAGTCTGCTGCCGGTCCGGGTCGGAGTTAATGCGGTAGGTGCCGGGCCGCAAGAGTGTAATCGCGCCGTTGGGCGTGTCCACCTCGTAGGCATCGTCTTCGCTGAGATAGTGAATCGTAATATTCAGCGATCCTTCCGAAAGCCGCATCTGCACTATCTGATCATCCAGCCGCAGGAAGGAAAATGCGGTGCGCGAATCAAGCCGGATTATAGTCGAGCCGACGTGCATCTCTGCGTGCGCTTGATCGTCAGCCCAGAGGTGGTCTCCGGTGGTCATTGGATAATTGACCGTGGCCGCCGCCCATTCATCCAGACCTGCGGCTTCGAAAGAAACCGCTCCGCTAACCAGGTTCAACCGCGCCACGCGCGACGGGGGATCGACATCCGCCCAAACCGCAGTCGCGCAAGCCGCGAGCATCCAAACTAGCCAGATTCTCCGCATCATAGAGCCTCCTGGACTACGACACTCTGTCTAACGCAGTATCCGGCGAACGCGTTTCGAATGCAATCATTAACAAACGTTAGTGGAGGTATTACGCAGGGGCGTAGAGACTTAGCCTCGACACGAGTGTCGAGGCGGCACACCGGGTGCGTGCGCTACAGCGATCTTAAGCGCCTATACCGCGGCGCTCCGCGCTCCAGCCGTAAAATGTTCCACCCGACGCGGCCAGCCGCTCGAGCAGCGGAGCAGGCGTCCAATAATCACCGAATCGGTCCCGATACTCGCGCACACGGCCCAGCACCACCGGCAAGCCCACCGTGTCGGCATAAAACATCGGGCCGCCGCGATGACGCGGAAAGCCAAACCCTTGGACATAAATCACATCCACATCGCCGGCGCGCAAAGCATAGCCTTCCTCGAGAATGTTCGCGCCTTCATTGGCCAGAGCCGTCATGATGCGCGCGATGATTTCGTCGTTCGAGATGGCACGCCGATCAACGCCACGCTCGGCCGCGGCCTTGTTGGCGAGGCCTTCAATCAACGGATCGACGACTGGCGTGCGGCTGCCGGCATCGTACCGGTACCAACCCGCGCCGGTCTTCTGCCCGTAACGGCCCATCTCAAAGAGCCAGTCCGGCACTGGACATTGCGGGCCTTCGGAGCGCTCTTTTCCAATGGAACGCAGATACTGGCGAATGCGCGCGCCCACGTCGATGCCGGCAATATCCTGCATGGCAAACGGACCCACGGGCATGCCGAACTCCACCAACGCAGCATCGATCTCCTCCACCCGCGCCCCCTCCTCGAGCAGCAGGTATGCCTCGCGCATGTAGTAAGCGATCATGCGATTGGCCACAAATCCAAAGCAGTTGCCCACCAGCACGCCAACTTTGTTGAGCTTTCGGGCGAGTTTCATGCACGTGGCGATGGTTTCTTTCGCAGTCTCGCGCCCGCGCACGATTTCGACTAGCTTCATGACGTTCGCCGGGCTGAAGAAATGCGTGCCGATCACTTTCTCGGGACGGCTGCTCGATTTCGCGAATTCATCAATATTGAGCGTCGAGGTATTTGAGGCAAGGATGCAGTCGGGCCGCGTAACTCGTCCGAGTTCGGTGAACGTGGCTTTCTTGAGATCGAAATTCTCGAACACCGCCTCGGTCACAATATCCACCTTCTCGAAACCTTCATAGGTAACCGTGGGCGTGATCAGCACCATGGTGCGCTCCAGTTGCTCGGGCGTCATCTTGCCTTTCGAAACCGAGGACTGATAGTTTCTGCGGATGGTGGCGAGCCCGCTGTCAAGAGCTTCCTGCGTGACTTCTTTGAGCAGCACCGGAATCCCGGCATTGGCATAATTCATGGCGATGCCGCCGCCCATGGTGCCTGCGCCCACTACCGCGGCGGTTCGGATTTCGAGCGCCGGCGTGTCCTTTGGAACATCAGGAATCTTCGGGACCTCGCGTTCCGCGAAGAACAGTTTCACCATGGCGCGGGATTCGGTGGAGAGGACACAATCCGCGAAGATTTCGATCTCGCGGCGCGAGCCCTCATCAAAACCCAGCCGAATGCCGGCTTCGATGGCATTTACCGCAGCGTAGGGCGCGTGCGCCCCGCGTGCCGTTTTCTTCAACCCTTCGCGTGTCCTGGCGCAAGCTGCCAGAGCGGCTCCTGTCTCTGCAATCTTCAGGTTCAAGTCTCGCGATTTGCGTACCCCATTCGAGGAGCTCTTCTCAAGCGCGAAGGCCATGGCTCCCACGAGCAGGTCACCCTCGATGACGCCGTCCAGGATGCCTTCCGTCGCTGCTCGCGCCGCCGGCACGTGCTGCCCAAGCGTACACATTTCAAGCGCCATGGGCGCACCGCACAATCGCGGCAGACGCTGGGTGCCGCCCGCGCCTGGAATAATGCCGAGGGAAACTTCCGGCTGGCCTACCCCGGCTGTGGCCGCCGCCACACGATAATGACAGGCCATCGCAAACTCGAGCCCGCCGCCAAGCGCCGTGCCATGGATGGCCGCCACCAGGGGCTTCGGGCAATCTTCGATATGGCGCAGCCTGGCGTGTATGGCGTGAGAACGCTCGAGTGAGGCTTCACGTGCGGTGATGGTTTCGAAAAAGCGGATGTCCGCGCCCGCAACGAATGTCGTCCCGGCTCCGATCAGGACCACGGCGCGCGCCTCGGGATCCGCAGCGGCGCGTTCGACCGCGGCATCGATGGCTTCAGCGACTCCTGGGCTCAGCGCATTGACCGGCGGGTTATCGACCGTGAGGACGGCGACCTGGTCGCGAATTTCGTAATGCACGAATTCCGGCATGGCGTCTGCCATCTTATCGCGACTGTCCGAGCGGAGTCGCAGGCCAGCCATGCGCTACAACAGACGTCGACCGGCGTAAGCGCCGGTCCCACGCACGGCGAATTGCCTACTTGGGCACGGTGCCGGGCTTGCCCTTTTCGGCGATCCGAAACACCAGAAACTTCACGGGCTCGGTCGCGCTCGCGTTCTTCGAGACCGCATGAAGATGCATGGGCTGCTCATAGAACATCTGGCCCGGCATGTAGGTCTTCACCGGCCCGTCATCGAGCTGCGCCACCAGCGACCCCTCCAGAACGTAAACGAACGTATGCCCGGGATGGCGATGCGGTTCTGAGGACCCGCCGGGCGCGTACTCCAATTGCGCCACCCGCACTTCCATGTCTTGGCCGTCCATCTTGGCGAGGTCCTGGGTCAACAGCGTGATCGCCTTCAACTGGTTCATGGGAGCGGCCGGGGATTGCGCGCGAGACAGTATCGGCGGAACTCCGATTGCGGCGGCGGCTTTGATCGCATGGCGTCGGTTGATCATCTGGATTCCCTCCGGATTTCGGTTGATGCGCCTCACACTCTAACACGTGAGCGGTGCGTCTATCCGTGCGCAATGACAGCGACGCTTTCGAGCGGGTAACCGCGCTCGAGCCAACCTTCAAAACCGCCCTCCAGAGGCCGGACTCGCGTGACGCCACGGCGCTGCAACCGGAGCGCCGCACGGGCGCTCGAAGCTTCGTTGGGTCAACTACAGTAGAGAATAATGTCGCGGTCGCGAGGAATCTCCTGGTGCCGCGCATCCAGCTCGGTAGGTGCCATGTGCAGCGCACCCGGCAATTTGCTTCCCTGGCTCTCAACGTCTCTGGGGTGTCTCAGATCCACGATCATGACTTGCTCCCCCGCCTGGAGTTTGCGCACCAGGTCCTCGGGCGAGATGCGCGCGATCCGCAGGCGGCGCAAGAAACGCTGGCGTTCCCAAATCTTGAATAACAGGTAAAGCGCGAGCAGCCCCGCCAGTACAACCGCCAGCCAGGAGCCCATGCCCAACGCGAATTCGGCGACACGCACCAGTTCGCGGCGAAAGATCCAGCCGGCGCTGGCGAATGCGGTAACCCAAAGCGCCGAGCCTGCCGAGTCGGCCAAAGCAAAGGTGAGCACCGGCATGCCGACGAGACCCGCCATGGGAGGTGCTACTGTGCTCAGACCTGGAATGAACTTGGCAAGCAGAAGCGCCCTGGCGCCGAAGCGGTCGAACACTTCTTCGGTGCGGCGCACGCAGGAATCCGGTTCGAGCGCGATGCGGCACAGAAGGTTCAGCACCGAGTAGCCGCGCCTCTTCCCGATCCAGTACCAGACGCTGTCGCTCAAGAGCGACGCCACGACAGCGATCGCTACTCCCGTGAGGAACGAGAGTTTTCCGGTCCCGGCAAGCGCGCCCATCGCCAGTAGCACCGGAGTCGACGGGACCGGTAAACCCATTTGCTCAGCCATCACGAAGGCAAAGACCACCCAATAACCGTGCTGCAGCAGAAACGAGAACGCCTGGTTCATGAGTCGTGAAATCTTTCAGGGCGCGGGGTGCATAGAACGTCTGCGGATGATCCCGTCCAGAGCCGGGGCTCCGGGACCGGCGAGGGCCAGAGCAACACTCGCAGCCAACAGCGTGAGCGCGAATTCGTAGCCGCGAGGTAAAAAGAAACCGCCGGCAAGGTGAACCTTCAAAACCGCCACTAGCATGTCAATGGCAAGCAGAAGCGCCACCCAGCGCGTGAGCAATCCTACCACCAGCAAGATGCCTCCAACAAATTCGAGCAGCGTCACAAAGGGAGCGAGCACAGAAGCAGCCGGAATACCCATGTGACCAAACATCTGCACCACCGACGGAATCCCAAAAGTGAAAAGTTTCTGGCAGCCATGTGCGGTGAAAACAAGTCCCACCACCACACGAAGAATTGTGAGGCCCCATTGCCTCATCCCTACGTTGTCCATAGTCGACTCCATCTCCTATATCTCGCCGGCGCCTGACCTTTTGTACTGCTGGCGCTTTTTCGAGCGGCGGGCGTTGCCGCAGTGGTTCCCTGGGCGAAAGGTGGCGGAGACACTTCAACGGTCCCAATAGCCTTGTTATACCGATGATGTTCCCCGTAAGAAAGACTCATCCGCTAGATTCTCGTAGCATTTCGTCCATTTACGTGGGACGCGAACGCGCAGTCTGGCCGATCCATCGTAACGCAAAATTCCGGTCCGCAACTTACTGGACCCGCGAAAACGGTCCCCGTGTGGCCGGGAAGAACCAGACGTGTTACTTTCGAATTACTGATGGGGTCTGCTCACGCTTCTTCTCTCGACACCGAGAGGCAGGATGGCCGCTCGCGTTGGCGCCGTGTTCGGCACCTCTTCGCTCAGCCCGACGTGCTGATTCTGCTGGTCGCCAGTGTCATTTTTCTGGGATGCGTCGTCAGCCCGCCGGCGCTCATGGACGACGTGGATGCCGTGCAGGCACAGATCGCCCGCACCATGCTCAATTCGGGGGATTGGGTCACCGCTCATTTGGACGGCGTGCGTTACCTCGAAAAACCACCACTCAAGTACTGGGCGATCGCGCTTTCGTATTGCGTGTTTGGCGTGCATGACTGGGCCTCACGCATTCCTCTGGCGCTGGCGACGGTGCTGCTCTCATGGGTCACCATGCGTTTTGGCGCCTGGGCCTTTGGAAAAAAAGCCGGCTTTTACGCGGGCTTGTCGCTCGCGACTTCGATCGGGCTGTTTCTGTTCACGCGCGTCCTGATTCCGGACGCCATCCTGACGCTGGCCATCACGTTGGCGTTGTGGTCCTTTGCCAGAGCGCTCGAGGAAAGCGAAGCCAGACCGCACGTCTGGGCGCTATTGATGTGGGCCGCGCTCGGTACCGGATTATTGATCAAAGGGCTGGTGGCCGTGGCGCTGCCGGCGGGTGCAGCGCTGGTCTACCTCTGGCGCACGCGACGGCTTTTCTACCACAAGACCTGGACTCGTTTGCGCCCAGTTGCGGGAATGGCGGTTTTGATCAGCATGGCCCTGCCTTGGCATCTGCTAGCGACGCTGCGTAACCCGCCTTACTTCGATTTCACGCTGCACAGCGGGCCCAGTTCCTACCACGGCTTCTTCTGGTTTTACTTCATCAACGAACAACTGCTCCGCTATATGGGTCTGCGTTATCCGCGCGATTACAACACGGTGCCGCTGGTTTATTTCTGGCTGCTCCACTTGGTGTGGCTCTTTCCCTGGAGCGTTTATATTCCGGCCGTCTCCAAGTTGAGTTTCTCGCCGCAGACGCGCGCGGGCTCGCTGCGCCTGTTGGCGCTCTGCTGGATCGGCGTTGTCCTCGTGTTTTTTTCTTTTTCCACCACGCAGGAATACTACTCCATGCCCTGCTATCCGGCCGTGGCGCTGCTGATTGGCTCGGCGCTCGATTCCCAGAGCAAGCTTGTGAAGTATGGCACGCGTGTCGCGGGTGCAGTGGCAGCGTTGGCGTGCGCCACGGTTGTGACGATTCTCTGGATGGTGCGCAACCTGCCGGCGCCCGGCGATATCGCGGTAGCACTGAACCAGAATCCCGACATTTACGCGGCTTACACACTGTCCATGGGCCACATTGCTGACCTTACGCTCCATGCTTTCGCATATTTGAGATTGCCCCTGGCTGTTGCCGGCGTGGCTTTCTTCATCGGCGCCGCAGGCGCGTGGTTTTTCAAAGGCAATAAAGCGATGGCATCACTGGCTGTGATGATGGTGCTGTTCTTTCATGCGGCGCGGCTAGCGCTGGTTGAATTCGATCCGTACATGGGATCGCGGCCGTTGGCTGCGGCGCTCGAGCGGGCCCCCAAAGGCCAGCTCATTGTGGACGACCAGTATTACGCCTTTTCCTCGATATTTTTCTACGCCGACCGAAATGCATTGCTTCTCAACGGACGGGTGACGAATCTCGAGTATGGCTCGAACGCACCGGGCGCTCCCGATGTCTTTATCAATGACCAGGATTTTGCGCGTTTGTGGCTGCGGCCGGACCGTTACTACCTGGTGGCTGGCGGAATGGCATTGCCCCGTCTCGAAAAACTGGTGGGCAAACCGGCGCTGCACGTGGTGTTGGAGAGCGGGGGCAAGTACCTGCTGACGAACCGCTAAGCCCTATTTCCCGGAAAACTGGAAATCGTCGAAGTAAGTGACGCAGTTCGCCTTGGTCCACAGCCCGACTTTGCCCGGTCCCATGAAGGTTGCATCCTCCGCCTCGAACACCTTGCGGTGGTCAAAATAGACCTCATAGCGGGATTTCCTGAAGCTCACCTTCAGAATGCTCCAGGTGCGCGAAGGGATCCGATGCGCCACACCATTGCCCCGGGCGGGCTTTCCTTTGGGAGTCAATGAGAGCCACCGGCCCTCTTCCACTTTGTACATCACGATATTATTCTCGAGCGCATTAGCGCGGACCAGATAATAGTTCGACGCGTCGCGATAGCGCCACACCAGACCGGCCGCCTGATCGTTCTTTCCGGCCATGGTCTTGAACTTGACGCTCACCTCGCCGTCTTTGTAATCGGCCTTATCCAGAATCGCCAGCGGAAAATGGCCGCTTCCGCCCTTGGAGACCAGGGGCAGAACATTCGGCTTGCTGGGAGCGGTCGGATCGTTCAAGACTTCCCACTTTGGCGGGGGGTCGGTTGCCGCCACCACGGTCCACCCCGCGGGCATTGAACCTGGAGCATTCATGTCGAAACGGATGGTTTCAGCGCTGCCAAAACCCAGAGTCAGCGCTACCATCCAGCCAACCAGCTTCATTCTCATATCTGACGTGACGCGAAAATCGTCTACCTCTTTTTATCACTCCGGGCGTCTGTGCGCCAGACCACCCGGTGCGAAACCGCTCGGCCGGCTCGGCCGGCTCCATGACGCTTGAGCGCGGCGCGCGCGTAGTGTATTTTAGAGCCGCATGAGATGGTTCGCGATATTTATGGCACTTCCGCTGATGGCGGCGCCGGCACGCACGCCTTTCAAGGGTGTTCACATCTATGTGGCCAATAGCGGCGGAGACACCATCAGCATCATCGATCCGGAGGCGAACCGGGTTGTCGGAGAGATCAAGGTATCGGGCCAGCCGCACGGATTGGCCGCGTCGCCCGATGGAAAGCGGTTTTACGTCAGCAGCGAAGGTCAGGACGTACTGGACGTTGTGGACCGTGCCACGTCGAGCATGATTCGGCGCATTCCTTTAGGCAAGCGGCCCAACAATCTTGCGATCACACCGGACGGAAAGCGCGTGTACATCTGTATCCGCAACGAGTCCTGGGTGGACGTTGTGGACACAGCGGCGCTAGAAAAGGTCAAGAGAATCCCGGTAGGGCTCAACCCGCATAACGTGTACTGCACCCCGGACGGCAAATGGATGATCGCGACCTCCATGGGTGATCGCAAACTCACCGCCATCAATATTCGAACCGAGCAGCCTGAATTTGAAATTCCGCTCGATGGTATCCCCCGCCCTCTGGCAATTGAACCCGGACCCGACGGCAGCGCCCGACGACTATTTGTCCAACTGTCCGATCTTCATGGTTTCGTCATCGTAGATTTCGAGGCGCGCAAGGCTACCGGGCGCGTGCTGCTGCCGGATGCACCAGCCGATGCCACACCGCTGATCCCACACACCTTTTCGCACGGCATCGCTGTCGCGCCGGACCGCAAGACGCTCTGGGTAACCAGCTTGCTCAGCAATTGCGTGTCGGTGTATTCGTTGCCTGATTTGAAGCTGATGGGCGCCATACCGGTGGGAAATGGCCCCGACTGGATGACGTTCACGCCCGATGGCAGCCGCTGTTATGTGTCGAACGCAGGCGCAGAGTCTGTCTCGGCCATCGATGCCGCTACGCGCCATGAAATCGCGCGCATCCCTGTCGGTAGAGTCCCGAAACGCCTGATCGCAGCCGAGTGAACCAGCGCTGGCCATGGATCACTATCACGCCTGCAAGACCGCTCGCTCGCGATAAAACACGGTACTGGATCTTTGCAGGAGGCAAGGAACAGAATCTGCGCTTGGGACGCGTGACGGGGCCATTTTTCAAGGGCAAACAGCCCCTAATTAAGCGGCGTAAAATCCGGGTTCACGCTTGACAAGGCTCGCGGACGGTGCATAATTTCACTGGAGCAGGGCGGGGCTTTGCGGGTCGCATCTTGCCTGAAGGGGTAGAAACATGTCAAATTTGCCGCGATCTTGTACGCTTTGGCTGTGCCTCATGACAATCCCAGTGATTGGCTTGGCGCAAGCGCCGATTGGAACCATATCGGGCACGGTTACCGATGAGTCCGGCGGGGTTATTCCGAACCCAAAGATCACGATATCGAATGCTGACACGGGTCTGACGCGCACCCTCACTGCGAACGCGGACGGTACGTTCAGCGCATCGGCATTACCGGCCGGCACATATCAGGTCAGGGCCGAAGCTCAGGGATTCCGCACGGTAGAGCGCCAAGCGACGGTATTGACAGGGGCTGTGGTCTCGGTAAATATGTCGATGCCGGTCGGTGCCACACGAGAAGTGGTCACGGTGGAAGGCGAAGCGCCTCAGATCAACTACGAGACTCAGGCTATAGGCGGCGTCGTCACCCAGCGCCAAATTCAGAATCTCCCGCTCAACGGTCGCAGCTTCTTGCAACTGGCCTTCCTTGAACCCGGAGTCACTGTGTCGCCGAGTAGTACGTCGCAGTACAACGCCCTATTCAGTGTCAACATTCTGGGAGCAGACGATGACCAGACGCGGGTTACTGTTGACGGTTCGAGCGTAGTGAATCTGATTGAAGGTGGCACGCAACAGAATTTCTCGCAGGAGGTGGTGCAGGAGTTCCAGATCGCCACCACGAATTTCGATCTGTCGACCGGCATCACCGGGGCTGGGGCGATTAACATCGTCACGCGCGGCGGCACCAACGATTTTCACGGCGGCGGATACTTCTTTTTCCGAGACCACAACATGGCTGCTTACCCAGGCTTGAGCCGTGATCCATCGAACTCTGATCCGTTTTTTGCGCGGCGTCAGTCTGGCTTTCTGATCGGCGGCCCCATCAAGAAAGACCGTTTGTTCTTCTTCACGAACCTGGAGCACACCAACCAGAACGGTGTGGTCAGCGTGCAGCCGCTGCTGCCGGAATTCGCACACTTCGGCACCATTGCCGGAACACCGTACATCGGCAATCAAGTGACAGCGCGAGTGGACAACCGGATCAGCCAGAAGCATTCCTGGTTTATGCGCTACTCCCATGATGGTAATCATGCCATCGGGCCGCGGGGCAGCGGTTCAAGCTTTCCGTCGAACTGGCTCAAAAACACCAATTGGGCCGATCAGAGTATCGGCTCGCTCACGAGCGCATTCCGCCCGAACCTAGTAAACGACTTCCGCTTCTCTTATACCTACTGGCACAACCGCAATCTGTTCCTGAGTAAGAGCGAGTGCCCCGGTGACTGCATTGGCCTCGGCTTGCCACAGATCGATATCGATGGCGCAGGCTTCACCATCGGCGATACAACCAACGCTCCACAGGGGCGCGATCTTCGTCGCTTCATCACCTCAGATGACGTGACCTGGCAGAAAGGCTCTCATCGACTGCGTTTCGGCGGCGAATGGGACGCTAACATCGGCACGGGTTTCTGGGCCTTCGAAGAGCCTGCGGCGTCGGTTCTGTATTCACCTGCCGAGGTGCGGCTTTACAATTCCTTCGTCCCGGCGCAGCTAAGGATTCCGATTCCCTCTTCCTTTAATAGCATTCAGGACATCCTGAAGCTGCCCCTGGCCGCCTTTGAGATGGGCGTGGGCGATCCCAGCCAGCCTCCCCTATACAACATCAACCATGCCAAGAGCGACCACCGGATTCACTTGTACGCGCAGGACACGTGGAAAGTCACTCCGCGTTTCACTCTCAACTACGGCCTGGGCTGGTCGTACGAAAGCAACTTGTTAAATCATGATCTGACCAAGCCGCAGTACCTGGCTCCGTTGCTCGGCGCAAATGGTCTTGGGAAAGAAAGACATGACGGAAACAACTTTTCGCCTGCGATGGGCTTTGCCTGGAATGTTTCAAACGACAACAAGACGGTCGTTCGCGGCGGAGCAGGCATCTTTTACAACAGTTTCGATATTTACAAGCGTTTGATTGAGCGCTCCATTATCGGCCCGCGTGGCAATGGACGTTTCCCCATCCCCGGATCCTTCGTGCCCAACCCGATTCCAGGCATTCCGGGCGTTCCTCCGGGAACTCCGCTCGAGTTCACCAATGGCCCGACATACTTCAATGGCGCGCTCATGTTGGCGATTCTCGATCCTGTGCGCGCCGCTATTCAGCAGCAATTGGGCGACCCGCACGCGACGGACTTAACAATTCGCAACATCCAGATCTTCAAGACCGGATCCGATCTCCTTACGGAACACTTTCCCACGCCGTACTCCGAGCACTTCAGTGTAGGGGTGCAACGCCAGTTGACGCAGAATCTGGTCCTTCAGGCCGACTTCGTGTTCCGCCAGTTCATGAAGGAGGAGATGGGCAACATCGATTACAACCACTGGAATCAAGTGGGCGGACCCGTGATGGCGGTGTGCGGAGGAGCCGATGCGCTGAATCCCTTCGCCGCGTGCTCGAACGGACCCATCGAAGTGCGCACGCCGGCCGGTCGCGACCATTACAAGGCCTTGCTGACAAAGCTCAGCAAGCGCTTTTCGGGGCGTTTTGAACTCAGCGCCGCCTATGCGTATCAGAGCCAGGTCGGCTTCAACGGCATCGACAACAATGACAACTGGTTTGAGAGCTGGGGGCCCAAGAGCCCGCGCCACGTTTTGAACGTGGCAGGCATTGTCGACCTGCCCTGGGGCTTTCAGGCGTCATTCATCTCCGAATCGGCCAGCAGAGGACCATTGAACGTGAAGATCTCAGGACTCGATTTCAACGGCGATGGAACTAACGGCGACCGTTTGCCGGGGTCTACGCACAACGAGTTCAATTTCGGCGCCGGGAAGAGCGACCTCGCCCGCTTGATTGAGCAATTCAACCAGAACTACGCCGGGAAGAAAACGCCGCGCGGTCAAGACATCCCGACGCTCGTGCCGCCGTCGAATTACAACTTCGGCGATGGGTTTTCATCGCAGGATCTGCGTCTCACCAAGATCTTCAAATTTCGGGAGCGTTACAAGCTCCACATGTTCGGAGAGGTATTCAACCTGTTTAACATCGCCAACCTGTCGGGTTACAGCGGCAATATCCGTGAACCTAGCTTCGGCCAGCCGACCAACCGCGTCCAACAAGTGTTTGGTTCCGGTGGTCCCCGCGCATTCCAGCTCGGGGCGAGGGTTCAGTTTTAACGCGGTCCGGCCGGTTGTGACAACGTAGCTTCTGATCGTCATCCTTTGTGCCGTTGGCGCTAATAATAAGTGCTGAATGGCATCCACGGCTCTGGTGATCGAGGTCCTCGGCGGCAAAGGCGTCTTGGGAAAATGGCCGGCGGACGATGCATCTTTAATCGAACTTGTTCGCGCTGGTTTGCCCTACCGCGCCTTCGAGTGCGTCCTCGAAACGCTCGGAATCAATCGGGAGGAAGCCGCACGCCCCTTGGCCTTGCCCCTCCGCACGCTCGCCCGCCGCAAGCAAGAGCGGCGATTTCACGCCGATGAATCCGACCGCCTTCTGCGACTGGCACATGCGGCCGCCCGCGCTCTCGAGGTTTTCGAAGACAAGCAAAAAGCACAGCATTGGATGCGAAAGCCGAACCGCGCTCTAGGCGGGTGCGCGCCTCTCGAGTTACTGGATACCGAGATCGGCGCCCGCCAAGTGGAACAGGTTCTTTGCCGCATTGAACATGGGGTCTACAGCTAACAGGCTCGTTCCATGGTGAGAGTCTAGGCTAGGTGCTAGGAGCATTCCGGTTCGTGCTGGTATGGCGGATCCGAGCGCGTAAATTCTCGCGTACGGCGTTCTCAGGCGAAGGGCATTTCACGCAGGCGGGCGCTGGAACCGGCCTGGCACGGCTTTAGTGGACACGTCGGCGACGCTGGCACTGGCGGCCCTCGAATTTCTGGTAAATGACGAGGCTGATGAGTGGCCGCCGCTTGTTTCGATCACCGCTGACATTCCAGCGAGGATGCGAATCACGTCAATCGAGATCCAGGATCTCCCGGTGGGTTGGCAAGATTACCCTGCGCCCGAAACGATTCAGTTGATTGGAAATTGGAACACGCTGGGTGAAAGCCGGCAAAACGGCCGTCCTGTCGGCGCCGTCAGTGGTGATTCCTCAGGAACGCAATTACCTGCTGAATCCGGCACACCGCGATTTTGGCCGCATTAAATTGTCGGGGCCCAAGGCGTTCGCGTTCGATTCGCGGTTACGGAAGTAGGATGCTACTGCGTGGCGAATGTGACCTTATTTGAAGTTACGCCACCGATCTGAACCTCAAGCGTTGTCGCGTTACTCGCCGGTATCCCCGGTGGCAGTCTGAAGTTCAACTGATACACGCCGGCGTAGAACGGAGTGAGCCCGGAGAACACCATGTCGGGGGCTGGAATGGGCGCGCCGTTAATAACTACCGTTGGTTTCGTGGTGGTCGATGCTGATTCGGCATAATTCGCAGGGCAGGCGGGGAATATCGGGCAAGGAACCGCGCCGTCCTTGGGCGGCGACGCCACCGGACCGAGTCCAGTAGCATAGACAAAAAGAATGTCTCCGGCCTTTGCAGGTCTGACCGCGATCTTTGGATACGGCCAACCGGCTGCCGGCTGGGACACGGAGTAGTCGTCGTTATGGATCACCCAAGCCGCGCCAGTGCCCTGCGTGTTTATCGTGAAAATACCCGGTGAAAACGTGGCGATCGTCACGGGCTTGGCCTGTGAAGAGCTTCCGTTGCGAGTAACTACGATGGAGGCACTCCCGGGTGCCACGCTCCATGGAAGCTGGACACTTGATTGCGTCTTGGTTACGTAAAATATTGGAGCTGGCTTATCATTGACCGTCACCGACACGTCGTCTGATTGGCCTTGCATATGCAGTGAGAGCGGGACCGAACTGGCCTTAAGGAGTAAGCCAGGGGTCGCCATCCCATCGCCAAAAATCGTAATCAGAGATCCTGGTGGATTCGAGGGGGCGTAACTTGCAGCATTGACTACGCCACCTGTGTTCACCGAGGGTGCCTGCGCTAAAGCGACGCAAGCGCAAACAGCGACGAGGGCGACCCAGCGAAGAAACTTCATTACACTCGTATTCTTCGCCAATTACCGGCAAGTAGCAAGCCTTTGGCAAAGAATTTACTTTTTGGAAATGTTCAAAGCCGCACTAATTTCCCCCAGCGTTTGAGTTACTTCGGCGTTCTTTCCCCCATCCAGGTCAGCAGCCAGCGAGGCTTCCGCGCGCGCTTCCTCAAGACGCCCGGCCAGACGCAGCACTTGCGCCAGTACCCAGTGTGGCTTGAACCAGTTCGGCGCAAACGAAATGGCCTCCCGGAGACATTGCTCTGTATGCGCGAAATCATTTTGACGGCCATAGAACGACGACAAGCTGTACCAGGCATTCTGGCGCTCTTCGGAATTCTCCGCGGCTTGCTTCGCGGCGCCAAAACCTTCATGCCAGGCCGGAACGCCTTCGCGCGGATCTTTGGCAGTCGAAGATGCAGCAGTAATTGCCCGCGAATACCACAATTCTGTGCGCATGCCCGGCGGCGCCCAGATCTCGACGTTCTGATATGCGCGCATGGCTTGGACCAGCTTGCTGTCTCGAATCAGCCGGTCCACCTTGGCCAGTGAACGGTCAGCTACGAACAGCTGCACGGCGAAAACGATAAGCAATAGTGACATCGGAAGCATAGAGAAGGTGCCGGCGATTCGCATACGGGAATCTGCTCGCTCACGGTCGCGGCTCTGTTCAGGGGCTTCACGGTCGCTGTTCGGGAGCAACGCTACGAGCAACGCGATGGTCAGGTAGAAATATACGGCTGTTGGAACAATAAAGCTGGTGAACTGCTGGCTGATCAGGATCGCGACCAGTGCGGCTCCGAGTACGCCGCCGAGCGCGGCAATTGCGGGTTCCGGGCGCAGGCGGCGGAGGCAATAAAATCCGAGCGCAGTCATAGCGGCGAGCAGCACCAGCCCCGGCGCTCCTTGAGTCGAAAACGCGTCGAGAAAAATATTGTGCGGCGATTCCTGATAGAACTCCGGATAGGCCCGCGCCAGATCAGCCGATTGATAGCGCGGAAAGTAAATCGAGAACGTCTCAGGACCCCAGCCGGAAGCCCAGTGCACAGCCGACATGCGCACCGAATCACGCCACAGAAGCGGGCGCGCACCGCCGTGCGGATCTTCGATGAACCATCGGGTCCGGCTACGCAACAACTCGCCCGGAGGAGAGAAATAAAAGAGGGCCATTCCCAGCGCGACGGCCAGCGCGACGGCCAGCACCGCGCCCAGCACACGCGCACGCATCGCGGGGCGAAACCACAAAATCAAAAAGCAGACCCCGCCGAGAAGACCGAGCATTGCCGCGCGCGTCCCGGTGAGGAACAGAGCCATGCAGCCGGCCATCACTGCGACCGCTCCCGCCAGCCTCCAGAAAACCTTTTGCTCCGCCACGACGAGGGCCGCTCCCGCGAAAATCACCGAAAGCAGGTAGGTGGCAAAATAGCTGACGTAACCCAGCGTGCCCGGAGGCCGCACGATGGTGAACGGGGCCTCGCCGATGTGATAGAGCTTGGGATCGATGCATGGGTCCCAACCGAAATATTGCGCGATGCCATAGAGCGCCGGGGGAATTCCGGAAAGCGCCATCACGGCGATTAAGCCGCGAATTCGGGGAGGGTTCGACGCGGTATATTGCCCCACCATCCAGGCCAGCGCCAGCACACTTAATTGCACCAGCAGGCCGAAGCGGCGCCAGTTGCTGCCCCCGAATGAGAGCGCGCGGTCAGCGGATAGAAGCGTGGAAATGATGAGCGAGAGGGCCATCGCCACAAGAAGCAGTTCGAACCACCGCATCTCGCGAGATCGCGCTCGGACGAAGCCGAACGCCAGTGGCAATGCCATTGCGGTTCCCACCAGCAGCACGACGATTTTTGGCGTGATATCGAAATAAAAAAGTAGATGCGGCGCCAGAGTTAACGCAAGTAACGCCACGATGGCGGACAGCAAGACCCCCATATCGGCTACACTATCCCACAAGCAGGTTCGATGCCGAAAACATTCGAGCTCGTTCGCCTCATCGACCATCTCCGCCGGCGCTGGCACGTCATCGCGCTTGCCTGCGGTGTGGCTGTGACGCTCGCCCTGCTGGCGGGTCTCATCTTCCCCCACGAATACACCGCGACCACTCGGATCGTGATTGAGCCGCCGGCCGGGACCGATCTTCGGGCGGCCATGGCAGTCAGCCCCATTTATTTCGAGTCACTGAAGACCTACGAACTTGTAGCTTCTGGTGATCGCCTCTTTCTGGACTCTATCGAGCACTTCAAATTGCCTCATCGGATGGCGATCGATCGTCTGAAGCGCTCCGTTCTCAAAGTGAGCATCCCCCGCAACACGAAAATTCTCGAGATTTCCGTGACGCTGCGCGACCCGAAACCGGCGCAGGCGCTGGCGCTTTACATTGCCGAGCAGACCGTCCGGCTCACACGCGAAACAGCCACCGAAACCGAGCAGGATTTGATCCGCGACGCACAAAAGCTATGGGAAGACGCACGCACACGCATGGACAAGACCGAGGCGTCGTTTGTCGCGCTTTCCCGCCACTCCGCGGATGCGAGCGCCGATCACGCCGCGCAATTGACTGCCGCGCTGATACAGAGCCAGACGGCGCGTGCGGCTTTCCAAACCGCGGATGAGCACCTTGCCGAGGTCCGCTCCACGGCCGGATTTCGCGGCGAACGGCTGCGGATTATCGATCCTGGTGTGATTCCGGAACGCCCCTCGTGGCCTAACGTTCCACTCAATCTGCTCATCGCGGTCTTCGTGGCCCTGGCCGCCTCGCTCGCTTACCTCGCTTTCGAATTCAATTACCGGCTTGCGCGGTCAGCCGCTCCCCGCGCATTGTCGCCAGTGGCGCGCGTGAAGAGCGGCCATGACTGACGGCGCCGATGCGGCTGCGCTCGAGCACGCCCCCTGGCATTGGATTGCTGTTTCGGCAGGAATCGGGATTTACGCAGCGCTGGTCGCGACCGCGCACTCTCTCTCCGCGACAGCCGTTCTAGCAGCACCGTTGGTGTTGCTTCTGGCTGCCTGGTGGACGCTTTCCGAACCAAGCCGGTGGACAGGCGCATTTATTGCGTCAGCCATTCTGCTGCCCCCACTGCCCGTTGCTTTGGGTAATTCCGGACCTCATCCAGCGCTGTTTTTTGCCGCGCTGGGCGCAATCGCCGGGCTGCTGTATCTGCGTGAGTGGCGGATTAGCGCCAATAGCCTGACCGCGGGGTTTGTGCTCCTGCTTACGGTTCTTCTAGTCAGCCTGGCTTGGGCCGCGCTCTATTCCGGCCCGCTAATCGCGGCACAGAGTTTCGCGCGCGTACTATTGTTCGGCATCGGCTTGTATGTATTTTTTTACGCGGCATACGTTACCCGCGCGGGCCATCCACCGCTGCGATCTCTATTCTGGGCAGCAGTGGTTTCGGCGGCCATGGCCTGCGTCGACTTCTACTACCAGCTTCCTGCCCCTGCGGGATTCGGTCCGCAGTTCGTGTGGCTGGCCACCGGCGTCTACCGCCGTGCGCAAGGAATTTTTTACGAAGCCAGTACGCTCGGCAACTTCTGCGCTTTTTTCCTGGTGATGATCGCCGTGGCCCTCACCCGACGACGGGCCGAGACGCCGCTTCCCCGCTCCACTCTGATTGTGGGCGGCGTGTGGTTTTCAGCGGCGCTGATTTTTTCCTACTCACGTGCGTCCATTGTTTGCCTGGCAGCAGCGCTCTGTGCTCTGGCGTGGATTGATCGCGCACGGATTCGCTGGGGCGGCGCGATAGTCATGTTCGGAGCCTCCGTAGCGGGAGCCGCAGTGGCAGCTTATGCCTTCCTTCCCGATCTCGTCAGCGCCTTTTGGGGCCGCCTTTCAGGCTCGGCGCGTCTCTTCGAATACGGCGAGAGCATTTTCTCCGGCCGTTTCGAGAGCTGGCGCGTGGTGGGGAGATTTCTTCTGGAACACCCCTGGCACGCAGTGTTCGGCGTGGGCTATAAAACCTTGCCTTATTCGGATTACATCGGCCAGACGGTAATCACGGACAATATGTACCTCAGCATGCTCGCTGAGACCGGGGTTATTGGGCTTGCGGTGCTGGTGGCTTTCAATTTTGCCGTGCTGATCGCCGCCTATCGTGCTGCGCGCCATCCCGAGCCGCTGGCGTCGTTCCTCGGCGCCTGGATCTTCTGCTTCTGGGTTGGTGAGTGCTTCCAAATGCTGTCGGCGGACCTGCTGACTTTCTGGCGCGTACTGCCGGTCTACTTTTTGGTCTTGGCCTGGGCGGTGCGCGAGTCGTCTCGGACCGTGCGGGAGTCGTCCCGGGCGCGCTCCTTGTGAACATTCTGTTTCTCGATCAGTTCAGCGATCTAGGTGGCGCGCAGCAGTGCTTGCTGGATCTTTTGCCTGCCGTCGAGACACGAGGCTGGCGTGCGTTCTGCGCGGTACCCGGTAATGGACCGCTGATCGAGAGGCTTCGAAGTCTCAACGTCCCAGTGCTCGAACTCGAGTTGCCGCGCCTGGGGTCAGGCCGGAAAAGCACTGGGAACGTGCTCAGCTTCGCGCGAAGTCTGCCGCGCACGGCTCGCACGCTTCTGCGGCTGGCGCGCTCACATCAGATCGATCTGCTTTACGTCAACGGCCCACGTGTTCTTAGCGCAGCCGCCTGGACAGCACGGCGCACAGGGGTACCCATAGTTTTCCACTGCCACAACGAGCTGGCGCAGCCCGCGGCAGCACACGTTGCGGGGCGCTCCATCCGGTTCGCGAATGCTGCCGTGATTGCATGCTGCCGGTCGGTTATGAAGCCACTCGAGCGTTACATATTTCCCGGCCATTTGCATCTGATTTATAACGGGGTGCGCGGGCCGTCGAACGCAATCGCCATGCCGCCAGCGAGACATGAGAAATGCCGCATCGGGGTGGTTGGGCGCATCTCGCTAGAAAAGGGGCAAGTGGAATTTCTTCACGCCGTGAAAATCCTGCATGGCCGCGTGGCCGGTTGTGAATTCGTGGTCTGCGGCTCGCCGCTTTTTGAGGACCGGCAGGCACAGGATTATCTGGCACGCACGGGCGCTCTGGCAGCAGGACTTCCGGTCGAATTTCTTGGCTGGCAGCAGGATATTTACGCTGTCCTGGCCGGGCTCGATCTGCTCGTCGTCCCGTCGATTCGCGAACCGGGAGCGCCGCGCATCATTCTGGAAGCTTTCGCAGCGAGGGTGCCCGTTGTGGCTTTTCCAACCGGCGGGATTCCCGAACTGATCACGGATCGCAAAACCGGTTTTCTTGTCGAGCCCCTTACGCCCGAAGCTCTCGCCGGCCGGATCGAAGAGTTATTGAAAACACCAGACCAGTCGCAGGCCGCGGCATTCGAGGCGCATCAATGCTGGCGGGAAAACTTCACCCTGGAGCGCTATCAGCGCGAGGTATTGGAAGTGGTTGGCCTCACCCAAACTCGGCTGGCGACGGGGCGATCAATCCGGAAACGTTTGCCGTCCACCTGAACTGTCAAATGTTTCGCACTCGCGGCGGTTATGCTCACAGCGGCGCCGGGACGCACACTCAGCCTGTCGAGACGCTCCAGCAAAGCCCGGTCGCGCTCGAAAACACTCTCCACCGAGAGCGCCTCCGAGACCTGGCCCTCGTCGAGTGGCTTCAATCCGCGGCGGCGGCGATCCTCAGGCGTATCCATGCCCACGCGATTGCCGTGCGGGCAAGCATCGTCATTTCCCAGCCGTTCGCGAAGCTTGGTTTCAAAATCCCCAGAGACCGCGTGCTCCAGTTGCTCGGCCTCGTCATGAACCTTATACCATTCCATATCGAAAATCTCGGAGAGCATACGCTCGATCAAGTGGTGCCGGTTGAGCAAACGATTGGCAATCGCGCGTCCCGATCGCGTCAGCGTAACGTGGCCCTCCGGGTCCACTCGAATCAAGGCGTCACGCTTCAAGCGCCGGATGGCCATAGTGACCGCCGGCGCTGAAACCTTCAGCCAGCGCGCCAGCGTCGCCGCGATAACGGTCTCGCCTTCTGACTCAGCTTCCGCGATGGTCTTGAGGTAATTTTCTTTCGAGATCGTGATCTTCAATTCACTTCCGATTGTAGCGTGCGGGCGCCAGGTTCCAGGTGTTCGGTGCTCCGACCGGTCGCGTTGCGGAGCGCCGACTGTGAGGTATTCTCTAACATCATGACCGACCAACTGCTCGAGCTGCTTCAAAAGGCGACCATCTACGACCTGGCCCAACCGTATTTTCTTGGCATGCCGCACCACCCGGTCCACCCGCCCTTCCTCTACGGACTGGTGAAGAAACATGGCGAGTATGTCGCGCCCGGCGGTAGCTCGGCGTCTGAGGCACTCGCCTTGGGAGCGCACGTCGGAACCCACATCGACGCTCTCTGCCATTTTTCGCGAGATGGCCGGCTACACGATGGAGCCGAGGTGGCCCACGCACAATCGAATGCCTTCGGCCTGTCGCGTCTATCAGTGGACACCATCCAGCCGATTTTTCGACATGGCGTGCTGTTGGATATTGCGGGGCTCGAGCGTGTGGACGTGCTGCCTGCCGATTTCACCGTCACGCCCGAGCATTTGGAACGCTCAGTTCAGAGCCAGGGCGTCCAACTGCGTTCCGGTGATGTGATTTTGCTGCGCACCGGATGGGCGCGCTACTGGGCGGACGCGGGGCTGTTCATTTCACAGGTGCATGGCCCGGGACCGGATGAAGCCGGATCGCGCTGGATCAGCTCAAGAGGCGCATTCGCAGCGGGCTCCGACACGGTTGCCTTCGAGAAAGTTCCCTCGCCTACCATGCCTGGGCATGTGCACTTGCTGGTGGAAAAAGGAATTCACATCATTGAATGTTTGAATCTGGAGGAATTGGCGGCGGACCGCGTGTGGAACTTTATCTTCGCGGCCGCGCCGCTCAAAATCCGCGGTGGAACCGGCTCACCGATTCGACCGCTGGCACTCGTGGTGAAGTAATGCCTAGTGCCACTAGATGCTCCGGCGGCCCATATGCATGATCAGGCTGATCACAAAGGCGATGAGGAAAATATAGAAGAGCATCTTCGCGACGCCGGCGAATGCCGCCGCCACACCGAAGCCCAGGATCGCCAGAATGACCGCAATCACCAGGAACACCAACGCCCAATAAAGCATGCTTACACCTCCTCGGATCATCCGAGCACGTAAGTGACCGCCGCGATCAAAAGAGCATGGCTCTAAACTGCCCTGGATGCGGCAGGGTTTTGGGGTGAATTGCGCGTAATCGTACGTCGCGGGCCTGCCTTACGCGCGCTGCTCACCCGCGGCCGCGCGATCCCGCGCGATCAAGACGTGTTAAACGCGTCGCGACATGTGTGCTATAAGGCTGATGACGAAGGCTACCAGGAACAGGAAAAATAGAATCTTCGCGATTGCCGCAAAAGCCATAGCCGTGAATCCGAAGCCAAAAACGCAGCCAAGATCGCGAGTACGAAAAAAACCAGAGCGTAATACAGCACGGGTTTCACCTCTCACTGCAATACAGCAACTGAGCTTCCAGCCGCAGTGAACAGAATGCTTCGCATTTGCTCGATGAAATTTTTCTCACAAAAGCGGGAGGCCCAGTCCTGAAGCAGGCGATGAGAGATGTCTGGCTCGAGGCGTTCGAATTTTTGGATTGCGGCATCCAATTCCTGCTCTATTGGCGCGCCGTAGAACACTCCTCCGAGCGGATCTCCGAGGGGGACGCTTTCGAGCACTCCGCCGCGGCCCAGGGCAATCACCGGCTTGCCGCTCGCCAGTGCCTCGACCGGCGTCATACCAAAGTCCTCTTCACCCGGCATCAATAACGCGCGCGCCCGGGCGTATAGCTCGCGCAGCTCTGGGTTCGAGACACGCCCGCAGAATTCAACATTCTTGCGTGCCATATGTCGCAGAGCGCCGTACTCGGGCCCGTCTCCCACGATTTTCAAGGGCCGGCCGTTTTTTGAAAACAATCGAACCGCGGTATCGATGCGCTTATAAGGCACCAGCTCAGAAACAACGAGAAAATAATCTTCCGGTTCTTTCCAGTAGAAAGTCTCGACAGCCACGGGCGGGTAGACCACCTGCGACCCCCGCCGGTAGGTCTTCCAGATACGACGTTGCACGTTTTCGCTGTTGGCCACGAATTCATCCACGCGCGCCGCGGTGCTGAAATCCCATAACCGCAGATAATTCGCCAGAGGCGCGATAAGCGCGCGCTTCAGACCGCTCGAGGTCCACTCGTTTACATAAGCGGGATAAAGGTCCCACAGATACCTCATGGGGGTGTGGCAGTAACACACGTGACGAGCGCTTGCCGGCGCCAGCACGCCCTTCGCCGGGCCGGATTCGCTCGAGACGATCAGGTCGTAGCCGCGCAGGTCGAAACGCTCGAGCGCCAGCGGCATCAGCGGCAATAACGACCGGTAATGCCGCCGGAGAGGATTCAGAAACGAGGCCGTCACCCGCCGCCCGCGGATAGCCTCGCTGACCCGTTCCGGGTCGTAAAAAAGTGTAAACACATCTGCATCAGGCAGCATGTGGCACAACGCTTCCAGCACCCTTTCGCCGCCGCGCATGTTGACAAGCCAGTAGTGAATGATGGCGGTACGCATGGGTTACACAGTTGTTAATCTTCGTCAGAGTCTAACATCGACATGAGGAAGTGAACCACTACCGCATTATCATTGGTATTGGAGCCATCATGGTTGATCCGATGTTTCAAGGAGTGTCGCTGCCTCATCGAGGGACTGTACACCCTTTGGGCTTCACGCTCAACATCGCCAGCAACTCGCCCGCCGCACTACGAGCCGCAAACGAAAGCTGGGGCCAATTTCCCCGAGCGTTTCACGAACCGGCAATGGAGGTACGGGTGGTGGCCGCGAGTCACACTGCCAATCACAGAGAAAGCGAGCCGGGCTATAAGATGAATGATCATCTGTTCACGATTGTTGCCGATCGGGAAAACTTCGCGACGATCGATCTCGAGCGCAGCTTTGCTTTCTGTTGGGTCGCGGACGAAGTCATCGAGGATACGGCCTACTTCCGCTACTTTTTTCTCGAAGCGCTAGCTTACGCCGCACTCACATACCGTTATCTGACGCCGATTCATGCCGCCTGCGTGGCAATCGGCGGCGGTGGTGTTCTGTTATACGGTCCATCAGGAACCGGAAAAAGCTGTTTGGCATTCAGCTGCGCCAAGCGGGGCTGGTCGTTCCTGACGGATGATTTCACCTCGCTGGTGCGCCAGCGGAGCGACCGCTTCGTCATCGGCAAGCCCTTCGTGGCTCGCTTTCGGCCAAGTGCCGCCAAACTGTTCACTGAGTTACGTGATCTTGAGCCTTTCGTGATGCCGAATGGCAAGCCATCAGTTGAGCTGCAGACCAGTGCGGCCTGTATCAAGACGATTCTGAACTGTCGCGTGGACCTCGTCGTCTTTCTCAACCGGCAGGATTGCACCGAGCCCGAAATCGCGGAGATTTCCGCCGAGGACGCATTCTGTCGAATGGAACAAGACATGTATGTGTACCCGCCGAGAGTCGTCGAGGAGCAGAAGCGTTCGTTACGCAGCCTTCTCCCGGCCACCTTCTGCACTCTCCGCTACAACCATCTGGACACCGCGGTCACGGCACTCGAAAAAGTAGTTCGAAAGGTGGCTTTGGTTTGATTCTTCTGTTGCTCTTTTTCATTTGGTTGTCGCAGGCGCATGGGCAGGCGGCCTCCGCGACGCTGTTAGGCGACGCTCATGATCAGTCGGGCGCCCTGATTCCGGCTGCCACCGTTACCGCGCGCAATAACGACACCGGCTTCATCCGTACGGTCCTCACGAACTCGCAAGGAGCCTATCGAATTGACGAGTTGCTCCCTGGTAGGTATACCATCAGCGCGGCAAAAACCGGCTTTCGAACCGTCGAAGCCGTGGACGTGGTGCTCGAAGTAAATCGGAAGGCCAGGCTCGATCTGGTCCTGGACATCGGCAGCGAACGCGGCAGTATCACAGTGCAGGCGCAGGTCTCACCGGTCGAGAGCGACGACGCATCAATCGGGTCTCGCCTCGAAGCGACTTCGATAGACTCACTGCCGCTTGCGCAACGGAACATAGTGAACCTTGTTACACTCGGCCCCGGCGCCATTCCCCGCCAACTAGGCGGCTTCACAGGTGACCAGATCAATCAGGTGCAAGCGAACCGCGGTTTGACAGCGCTTAACCCGCCGATCAACGGTGCGCGCTCCTACATGAACGCGTTTCTGCTGGACGGCGCCAACGATACCGACCGCAACACATTCGCCATCGCGGTTACGCCGCCCATGGAGTCCGTGCAGGAGTTCCACATACAGTCTTCATCGGCTGCCGCGGAGTTCGCACAGGCGGGCGGTGGGGTTATCGATGTCGTAACAAAATCCGGCACGCTGGCCTGGCACGGAAGCGCCTTCGAGTACTTTCGCAACGAAGCCCTTGACGCACATAATTTCTTCGACGATCCCACGCTGCCGCGGCCCATCTTCCGCCAGAGCCAGTACGGCGGCTCATTGGGCGGCCGCTTGCCCAAAGCGCCGAAGACCTTTTTCTTCGCAACATATGAAGGCCTGCGTGGCAAATCCTCCAAGCCCATGCTCAGCCTGGTGCCCGACGCGACACTGCGCAAGGGTGACTTCCGCGGCCGCAACCCCATCTTTAACCCGTTCGACATCGACCCGGCTTCGGGCAAGCGCCGCGCCTTCCCTGGCAATGTCATCCCGCCCGGCATCATCGATCCAATCTCCCGCAAATTTCTGGACACTTTCGAACCGCTGCCCAATCGCGGCGACGCGAACAACAATTACCTGAATTCCACGCCCAACCAGAATCACAATGACACCGTCTCCGGGCGCGTCGATCACGAGTTCAACAACCGCAGCCGTGTGTTCACGCGCTACACCATCAATGACGAGCGCGCCGTGCTTGCTGAAAGCTTTCCGCTGCTGTCGGTCGACGAGAACCTACGTGCGCAGCAAGCGGCGATAGGCCACACGATCAGCGGCGCCAACTGGCTCAACGAAGCTAGGCTCAACTTTACGCGCTTGAAAGTGTTCGACACACCGCAGGCCGCCTTCCACCGGGATCTGGCGGGCCAACTCGGCCTGTCTGGATTTTCCGGTAATCCTGTCAATTTTGGGCTGCCGTACTTCCTGGTGGCAGATTTTTCCACCGTCACCGATTCGCCGATTCTGCCGCAACTGCAGCGCGACAACCTCTGGCAGCTTTCCGATAGCTTCTCATTCACACGCGGACGCCACACCCTGAAGACCGGCGTTCAGTGGATGCACTACGCGGTCAATTACCTGCAAAGCAACTATTCGAGAGGACTGTATACATTTACGGGCGCACTCACAGCTTCGGACCCGAATAACGCCGGCGTAACCGGTGATGCCCTCGCCGATTTTCTTCTCGGCTTGCCGCAGCAGACCAGCCGCACCGCCGGATTCGCGCAATCCTATCTGCGCCAGAACACCTACGCCGGGTATTTGCAGGACGACTGGCGGGTGAGTAAAAGCCTCACTCTGAACCTGGGTTTACGCTACGAATATTTTGCGCCGTTGACCGATGCCCGGCGCCAACTCTTGAATCTTGATTACTCCGCGCTGCCCAATCCGCCGCGCCTAGTCAGTGTTGACACCTCCAGCCGGCCCGACCGCAACAACTTTGCGCCGCGTGCCGGTCTCGCCTGGACGCCGCCGGTGAGCCTTTGGCCAGGACACAAGATGGTGTTCCGCAGCGGCTATGGCATCTACTTTAGTCCGGAAATCTCCACCGAGGCGTATAACGAGGTGCTGAATAATATCCGCACCGAGAGCAACGTGACCAGCGGCGTAACGCCGGTGCTCACCATCGAGAACGGATTTCCGCAAACCGCTTCGACCGGGTTCGCTACCTTATTCGGCCTCGACGCTCACGCACGCACGCCGTACATGCAGCAGTGGAACGCCAGCATCCAGCAGGAACTTCCCGCCGGCATTCTGTTCGAAATTGCCTACATCGACTCGAAGGGAACCGACCTCGGTCTCTACCGCCGTTTCAATACGCCCGCGCACGTCGAGACCGGCGAAAACCTGCCGCCGCGTCCCGGGGATCTGCAGTCGCTGCGTACTTTCCCGGAACTGGGCCCCATTGTTCAGGTCGAGCACATCGGAAATTCCTTGTACAATTCGCTGCAACTGAAAGGCGAAAAACGCATGGATAAGCGGCTGTCAATCTCGACCAGCTTCGTATGGTCGAAGTCCATCGACAACGCCGATACCATCCTTCCCGGCCTGTTCGACAGCGTCGGCGCGCAGGACGAGCGCAACCTGCGCCTGGAGCGCGGATTATCTTTCTTCAACGTTGGCCGCCGGCTCAGTTCGGGCTACGTCTATAATCTTCCCGGCGCAAGCGGATTTCTGCGGCCCCTACTGCGTGACTGGACAACCAGCGGCATCGTCACTATCCAGGACGGCACTCCTGAGAACGCCTTCTACTTCGCAACAGATTTCGCCAACTCCGGCACTTTCAACCGGCCCAATATCGTGCCCGGCCAGAAAATTTCGTTGCCACGCGATCAGCGTACGCCGGAGCGCTGGTTCAACACCGCGGCATTCAGCCAGCCGGCGCCCTATACATTCGGCAACGCGGGACGCGACATGATTCCCGGACCTGGAAACATCGTTTTCGACCTGGCGCTTTCGCGCCGCTTCCATCCGCGTGAAGCGGAGGCTATCGAGTTCCGGGGCGAGTTCTTCAACGCGTTCAATCATCCCAATTTCGGCATTCCCGGCGATAATCCCGATTTCGGCCCGTTCTTCGGCAGGATCCTGGCCACCGGCGATCCGCGCCGCATTCAGTTCGCGCTAAGATTCGAGTTTTAATTGAAACTGTGGCGACTGTACTCTCCACTGCTCGCGGGCCAGCGAAATTGGCTGTGGAAAATCCAATCAGATGGGACGAGAATCGCTGCCTGCCTCGCGGAGTGGCCGCCGCTCTGGCCGCTCTCAGTTTCTCTCAGCCTTCAACGGATCTTCTGAGATCGCTCACCGAGGCTGACTGGCACAGTGCACTGGCATTCCTGGATCGTGCGGGACTCACGCTGATCTTCTGCGCTAATTTCGCCGAGTTGCTCCCGCCATGGCTTCGAGAGCGCTTCGAGCGTAATCTGGCCGGCAACACGAAGCGCCTTGACCGGCTCCGGTCCTCGGTCGACGAAATCGGACGGCTGTTTCACAATCGCGGCATCGAATATCTGTTGCTGAAGGGTTTTTCACAGGAGGTAGACTACGTTGCCGATGCACGGCTGCGCGTGCAATATGACATCGACCTATTCGCGCCCGCCGGGTCGTTAATGGCTGCCAGAGAAGCGCTGCGAGACCTCGGTTACGAGCCGATCAGCGGGACCGACCAACTGCCTATCGACCATCTGGCGCCTATGATCCGTAAGACAACCTGGCAGTGGCGCGGTGATTACTTTGATCCCGACATCCCGGGTCCGGTGGATCTTCACTTTCGCTTCTGGGACGCCGGTACGGAACGCCTCGATGCTCCGGGAATCGACGCATTCTGGGACCGCCAGGTCGAGCGGGAGAACGTGACCGTGCTCGATCCGCGCGATCGATTGGGCTATGCGGCTTTACATTCCCTGCGTCATCTGTTGCGCGCGAGCGTGCGTGTTTCTCACATTTACGAAATTGCGTACTTCTTAGAACACCAGGCGGACAACGAACAATTCTGGACCGGCTGGCACGAGCTCCATTCGGAGCCATTGCGCAAGCTCGAATCGATTTCGTTCCGATTCGCCGCCGAGTGGTTCGGCTGCCGCGTTGCGTCCGCCGTCCAGGAAGAAATCAGCCGGCTCAGCGAGGACGTGTCCGAATGGTTCGAGCGTGATGCCGCGGCACCAGTCGAAGCTCTCTTTCATCCCAACAAGCGCGAATTGTGGTTGCATTTCGCCCTGCTCGATTCGGCACATGATCGCCGGGCCGTTTTTTTGCGGCGCGTCTTTCCTTCAACTCTCCCGCCGCCAATTGAGGCGAGTCTCACGCCTGCCCGCCGGATCACGCCATGGATGCGACTCCGCCAGCGACTGAAATATGCAGCGCACGTGGCCGATCGCGGGCGGTACCATACACGAACCCTGCCGGCAGTGCTGTGGCAAGGGCTTCATTGGAAGGTACGTGCGTCAGGTCTTACGCGCCCATTCTGGATTTTTCTGGGTGCAGCATCGTTATACAACCTTGGCGTTTCCATTTTTTTCCTGTTGTACAACCTTTTTCTGCTCGAACGAGGTTATCGCGAAGACTTGCTGGGCACCATTACGGCCGCGTTTTCAATGGGGAACATCGCCGGAGTGATTCCCGCCGCCAGTCTGGCTCACTGGTTTGGACTGAAGCGGGCCGTCCAGATCTGCTTCATAGGCACCGCCGCGGCCTTGCTGCTTCGAGTCACCGTTGTCGCTGAGCCGGCGCTTCTGACCACGGCATTCCTGGGCGGCCTCTGCTTCTCCATCTGGGCGGTCTCCGTGTCGCCTGCAGTGGCTGCGCTAACGAGCGAGCGCTCGCGCCCGGCGGGTTTCAGCATCCTGTTCGGCTCAGGGATCGGTCTTGGCATCGTGGGCGGCTTGATTGGCGGCCGTTTACCTGGATGGATCGCAGCGGCCGATTCGGCTATCAGTCCGCTGCATGCGAAGCAACTCGCTTTGGGCACGACCAGCGCTCTGGCGCTTATGGCTATGTGGCCGCTGGCCAAACTCGCGCTCGATGCACCCGTTGCGCGAGAGGCCCGCACCTACCCGCGCGATCCGTTCGTCGTGCGCTTCCTGGCGGCGATGGCTGTATGGGCTTTCGCCACGGGCGCACTGAATCCGCTCTTCAATGCTTATCTGTCCCGCCAGTTTCATCTGGCTGTGGAGAAAATCGGTCTGGTGTTCTCGTTATCGCAAGCCGCCGAGGTCGCGGCCGTGCTGATGGCGCCGGTACTTCTGCGCAAAGCCGGCCTGGTGCGTGGCGTAGCCGCTACGCAGCTTGTTACGGCGTTGAGCCTGGCTTTACTCGCGGGCGGTCCAGCGGTTTTCGCCGCTGTTATTCTCTACGCCGGGTACACCAGCTTTCAGTACATGACCGAACCCGGCACTTATGCGCTGCTGATGAATCGGGTGGCTCCGGTGGAGCGCAGCGGCGCGTCGGCTCTCAATTTTCTGGTGTTGTTTCTGGCGCAGGCGCTGTCAGCTTCAATTGCTGGAGCAGTGGTGGCGCGCTTCGGCTATGCGCCCATGCTGGCCGGAGCATCAATCGCGGCCGCTGCGGCCTCATTGCTGTTCTGGCGGTTGTTGAGAAAGTTCGAGAGCTGATCCGTAGAGTGAACGCGCGCCTGATGGGTTTTTCCTACTCCTGACTCCGCTTGAATTCTGACTCCCTTTTTACTCCGGTCGCGAATAGTAATATGTGTACTTGCTGTAAAGGTCTGAAGCTCGCGCGCCGTTCGCCACGATCCCTAGCACATTGTTCTCACAGAGCGATTGCATGGCCCGGATCAGGTTGTCGAACGTGGTGTGACCGATCCTGACCACCAGCGATGTGCCATCGGCGAGCATCGCCAGCAGATTGGCGTCTGCTGAAAACAACCAGGTAGCTGTCCTGCGTAGCGGCTCTTCAATGCCGAATTGCGGAGGCTCAGCCGTGACCGCTGGGGCGCCAGATGACGCCCGGGCCTGCTCTTCGGGCGTCACACGCAAGCTGACAGGACCGGGCGGAACGGTAGTTGCGCCAACCGGCGTGGCCGGAGGCGCCCCATGCGCGCCTCAGCGCATCCTGTTCCCGACTCATGTGTCCCCTTTTTCGCGCCCGCTGCCGATCATGATTGAAAGCCCGTCATGTCCTGCTCACGAAATAGTAGTAATACATCGAGCTGCTGATGGCGATCGCACCAATCAGCACTGCGGTTGACCAAGCCAGCCATGACAGTTGGCGCTCTCTCTGCACCTTGGCTGCGTTCTCGAGCAGCGGCACACTACTCAACACCGGAAGGTTTGTACAGGCCCGGACATCTTTCAGGTTCTTGAGCGACGCGTCCTTCAGTTCGCGAAGCGCCACCAGGAACAAGCCCATCATCATCCCCAGACCGACTCCCGCGCCTACGATCAGCCAGCGATTGGGCTCCGACGGCGAATCCGGCAGAGTGGCGGTGTCCAGCACTTCCAGATTCTCGCCGCCCTTACGAGCTTCCAGATTGCTGGCCATTTCAGATATCCATCGCACTTTGGCGAGCTGCTGATCGTGCGTCAATTCGGCGTACTTCTGTTCGCTTTGCGGGCTGGTCTCGATGTGCGATTGGTAAAGATGCATGGACCGGTTGATGTCGTTCTGCTGCTTGCTGCGCTCCCGGATATCAAGATCTTTAGCCTTTAACTGCGCCTCTACATTGGCGATCGCAGCTTCAGGTTTTCTATTTGCCGCAGCGCCAGAGGGCTCGTGGCCTTCTTGGGACGGCTCTTGTCCGACAGCTCCTGTTGTTTCTCAAGCTGGTCCCGCTCGCGCCTGAGCACCGTGAGTTGTGCGACGAAATTGCGCACGTCGGGATGGGTGTCTTTGTAGACTTTTCGAAAGCCGGACAGCTTGGCTTCAGTTTCGAGAATTGTACGGTTCAGTTGAGTGAGCCGCTCATTTTTCGAGACCGCTCCCGTCTCTTCGGTGATCACAGCCACCGAGTTCATTTGGTTTTTTCAGCCCTTGCAGTGCCGACTCCAGCAACAGTTTTCCTGGTTGTAGCGGTTAATTGCCTCGGTTGCAACCGAAAGCTGGGCCTGCAGCGCGTTCAGAGCCTGGATATTGTTCGAAACCTGCTCGGGAAGCCGCCCGGCATTGGCCGCGCGAAATGCCGCCAACGCGTGGCCAGACGGTCGAGTTCACCCTTCGCGTTGCGCAACTCGCTCGACAGGAAATCGGTAGTGAGGTTTGACTGCGTGGTTGAGACCTTCACACTCCGCTCGGTGAACTTCGAAACGAGTTGATCCACCACCGCCTTCGCCTTGTGACGGTCCGGACCCTTGAATGCAATTTGGAAACATCGAAGCGGGCCGGCCGCCATGGATTTGCTGGTCCACCACCGTGATCTGGATGTTCTTGCGTATCTCCTCGACCAAGTCTGCCATCGGCATACGGCTGCGCTCCTTCTTGTAGAGATCAGGTCCCTGCCGCTGGATCAGTTCCGACAGGCTCTCCCGGCTCAGAATTTCCTGCTGCATCTGGCTGATGCGCTCGGCCATTTGAATATTGAAATTCGCCGTCACCAGATTTTCGGGAATCTGAGGCGGAGTGATACGCAACACGGCCTGTGAGATGAAAGTGTCCGGCCAGACATAGGCCGTTACAACGGCGATCACAAGGCCGGCGAGCAGCGGGCCGATGAGCCATGCGCGATGGCGCCGCATGATATCGATGTAATCTTCGAGCACAGGCGGCCTTTCTGGAAATGCTTATGTAACCTGGGAAGGAAGCATTATGATTTCGTCCTCAATGTCGTCGCTGATCAGGGAACAAAAATGGTGTCGCCGTTTTCGAGCAGGATATTCTGCTCTTGACGCTTTTCCTTGCTGACATCCTTGTAGTTGAAGTTGTACTTGGTCGAGCCACGCAGGACATATATTTTCTTGGTCTTGGCGAAATCGAGGAAGCCGCCCGCCTGAATCGGCGCTTCCATCACCCGCGTGGGCACAGCCAGGGGAAAGGCACCCGGTCGCAAAACTTCCCCGCTGATGAAGTATTTCTTGCTCTCAACCGTCGCAACCTGAACATTTACTTCAGGATGATTCATGTACTTGCCCAAACTTTGAGTGATCGCCGAGGTCAATTGTTCCGGGGTCTTACTGGCCGCCTGGACCTCGTTGATTTGATGAGCTGCATAGAGATCTTGCCGCCCGGGCTGACCGAAACCGGTCCGGAGAGATCCGGCTCGCGCCATACCCGTACGTACAACACGTCTTCCGGCACATCCACGTCTTCCGGCACATCAATGATGTAAGATTTTGGATCAACGACCGGCCCGGTGAAAGGCATCGTCTTTTCCAGAGCTCTATCCTGCGGCCGGGCTGTTTGGGTCGCCTCGGGTTTATCGGATGGCTTCTTGTCCGCAGCCATGCCGGCAATCGAGCCCAACGAACGCGGCCAGAAACAGAACGAAGAGGGCAGATCGTGGCATAGAGTGTTCAAGTAGGGCCTGCGTACCAGCATCCCAATCAGCAATTCTGGAGGGATTTGCAGGGCCGGCCACGGCGGCATTTCTGGGCTCATGGTAGCAAGGGCGCGTGATAAACAACAAAAAGTACAGTACGATTGAAGGCATTCACAATGAACTACTTCCTGGCAAAAACCGATCCAGAAACGTACTCCATCGACCAACTGGAACGCGAGCACAAAACGGTTTGGGATGGCGTTAAGAATCCGCAGGCTCTGCGAGCCATCGCCAGCATGCGATCGGGCGACCGCGTCTTCATGTATCACAGCGGCGGCGATGCAGCCATCGTCGGGCTGGCGCAGGTCGCTTCCGAGCCACGGCCCGATCCGAAGAACGCCAACCTCACTGTGGTGGATCTCGAGTTTGTCACGCGGCTCGAACCTCCGACGACGTTGCGCGAGATTAAAGAATCGGAACATTTCAACGACTGGGCGTTGGTGCGGCAGGGCCGGCTTTCAACCATGGCTGTGCCGGCCGCATTTGTTAACTGGATGAGTAAACGTTATCCCAAGGTCAAGATCTGAGAACCTGGGCTCCAAGAATCAGTTTTTGGTAGCCGCGTTAGGATCTGCTGCGGCATCCACGGTTCCTCTTAGACCCTGTCTCCCGGCATTCCCCTACACTTCCACGGAGTGTATTTCTCCCAAAATCCAAATTTCCGTCAAATTCCTATAAGTAAACCTCTGAAAAATATCGTATTCTGAGACAAGAAGCAGTAAGGGGCCTGGCAGCCAAC
>QHXW01000309.1 GCA_003223115.1 Acidobacteriota bacterium | reverse complement strand
AGTGGCTGATGTGGTACGCGGAGAAGTCGTCGCAAGATGACTAGCCTAGCAACTAGCATTGGTTCAAGCCACTTCGAGTTCGGACTAATTCGGACTGCGCCCGCTGGGGTAAAACCGAAAACCTGATACACTCACATGCTCTACGGTTATGGCGTGATTGAAAACCATCAAGTTGTCTCTTGATAACCGATCATGAAAACAGCGATCGATAGCTACTGCTATCACAGGTTCTTCGGCGAGGTCTACCCGCAGCAGCCCACGCCAGCGAAACGCATGACCTTGGAAGACTTCCTGCGCCGTGCGCACGAGCTCGACGTAGGCGGCGTTTCACTGGAATCCTGCTTCATTCCGCGTATGGATACCGAATACCTGGCACGTATCCGCGGACTTCTCGATGAGTACAGCCTGGAACGCGTGTTCGCGTGGGGACATCCCGACGGCCTGGAGGGCGGCACGAACCAGAACGCCTACTCCGAGATGATCAGGTGTTTCGAATCCGCCCGGAGTGTCGGTGCAAGTGTGATGCGCGTGGTAGGTAGCAGCTTGAAGTTCCGCCACCAACCACACGGTCCGCAGATCGAGCGCCTGACGAGGATGTTTCGAGAAGCCGTCAAGGTGGCCGAAGAGTACGGCATCCGGATGGCGGTCGAGAACCACATCGATTTCAACGCGGACGAAATGCTCCGTCTGCTCACGGATGTGAATTCGCCCTGGCTTGGCATCAACTTTGATACCGGGAATTTCTTGCGATTACTCGATGATCCGATCAAAGGGATGGTCAAACTGGCTCCACACGTTTATGCCACCCACATCAAGGACCTGAAAGTGCAAAAAGGTGTGCCGGCCGACGAGTGGTATTTCTTCTCTTGCACGCCCGTCGGGGAAGGGCTCGTGGACAATAGCAGGCTCGTGCAATTGCTTGCCGATGCCGGCTACCACGGCCTTCTTGCTGTGGAAATCGATTTCCTCCATCCGGACTACGATAACAACGAGGATCAGGCGGTGGCCCGCAGCGTCGCCGAACTCAAGCGGCTGGCGGATTCGACGAAGGCCGAAAAAAAGTCGGCAGCTGATGCCGGCCTGCGTCCCGACGCTTTCAACATACCGTAAATTAAGCTCCTGAACTCTTAAGAGCCTTGATCAGCAGTGCTATCATGCAGAATCTAACTTCGCAGTTAGGAGAAAGTCTACTGGCGTACGAAGAAATTACTCTACCTGTCGATGATCGGCTGAAGGCTCCGATCGATACCGAAAGTCTGAATTTCCTGATTTATCAACAGATTATCAATCCCCGGCCGGTCGCGGTCGATAAATTGGCGACCAGCTTGCCTCATCATTCCGAAACTCAAACCAAGGGGGTAGCTCCATGGCTAGTAACGACCAAGAAGTGGGTCTACACTTGGGGTCTGCTTACGATACCTGGGAAAAAGAAGAGGCGGAGCAGCGCCATAAATTGCGGATCAGGGCGGTGTGGGGAACGCTCGCCGTCGTGGCGCTGGCGCTTCTTTATGCAGCCTGGCGCGCGTATCCGATCCTACAACCGCAAAGCTTGCTTCCGGCTCGGCTTGCATCTCTCCCGTTCCAGCTTGCCAGTGTGACGGATACACTGGCCGCCGCGAGCAAGCGCGCCGACGCCACCGACGCGAAAGTGAACCAGCTTGTGAGCGTCTGGGATGCCACGCGGGGACGGTTCGTGGCGCTGGAGAGCCGGATCAGATCCAACCTGCAGTCGGTGGGCAAAGAGACGCGGACCTTGGTCAACCAGATGCAGCGGCGGATTGAAGTGGCATTGGAAAAGCGTCTCCAGGTGCTGCAAGCCAGGATCAGCCAAGTCGAGGCCGGGCAGGAATCCGCGCAGGCCCGCGTGGCCAAGCTTGAGCAGGAACTCGCCGCGGCACGAGAGGAGAACGCCCGGCAACTCGCTCTGCTCCGGCAGGACAGGGAACGCACTCTCAATCGCGTCGATGAGCAACTGGCCAGCCTCGACCAGCAGGTGAAAGGCGGCAAGAGTGAGCTCGCTGCGGTTCAGACACAGATCGAGCACCGGCGGGTGGAGTTCGAAGCCGGCGCGAATCACACTCGGGAGCTGGCGCCGGGAGTTACCCTACAGGTCAGCCGCACCAACGTGAACCAGCAGCGCTTCGATGGCTGGGTATTTCTGATGCCGGATCGGCGCACCATGTGGGTCCGCGGACAGGGTCTCCAGCAGCCTCTGGTATTTTACAGCCGAGAGGACAGCCGGCCGCGAGAACTGGTCATTACACGCGTCACCAAATACTCCGTCATTGGCTATGTGTTGCTGCCGGAAAGCCGGTCCTAGCTTCAGGCGCTGCGGGTAAGAAAGCGACGCGCGGTCAAATATCACGCAGCCTCGGCGGGCTATCAGTTTCCGAGCGCGTACTTCACGAAATCCTTCAGCGCAAAATTGGCGCCGAACTTCGGCGGCGTCCAGTTCGGGTCGGGAGTCAACATCGAGTTGCTGTCTCCGAACATGAGTCCCAGGAAAGCTTCGGCCGGTTTCGTTTATTTGCAAAAAATTTGCAAACCGGGCATAGTTAACCAACGTTAGCATTGCCCTGAAAACCTGCCACCATACAATCACTCCATCATCAGGCCATCCGGCTGGAAGTAGAGATAAATTGAAATGCGACTTCCGGCCAAAGAGAGTAACTATGCGAACAAGATATTTCTTGATCGTGCTGGTAGGGACGTTACTGGCATCGATATTCACGTCCTCTATCGCCGCACAGATGACTCCCGCTTTTGGACCAAAGCGGTACTCTCGCATTGCTGGTCCACCACTTCCAGCAGCCGCACGTCGAAATGGTGACGATTGACCGAAACAACAACTTTAGCAAGATCCAGCAAGTGCAGATCTGGAACAACAATTACGCGTTCGCCTATCCCGCACTGGCCACAAACTTCTGCACCGGCGAAGTCGGCCTTTCATTCGAATTCGATGGCAACGGTAATTACGAAAACCACGTAGTCGAATTCTGGGGAGATTTCGTGGCGTACATCACCACCGGGACCAACGTGGGCACCAACCGTTACGGAGACTATGTGAGCATCCGTCAGGCGCCTGCCACCGCGGACAACTCTGGCAATCTATTCAGCGCGTTCGGGTACGGACTCAACACCGTGCCGCCGCCAAAGACCGGCACGCAGACCGACGTCCACTATGTTCTCTTCGGGCGGCCCGCATCGTCGTGTGTAGTAATCAAGTAGGCTCTGAGACATAATCCGATCACTCCGCCGGGTCGGTGAATCAGTTTCCGAGCGCGTACTTCACGAAATCCTTCAGGGCAAAATTGGCGCCGAACTTCGGCGGCGTCCAGTTCGGGTCGAGAGTTAGTATCGAGTTGCTGTCTCCGAACATCAGTCCCAGGAAAACCTCGGCAACAATGCGGCCGCCCACCGGTCCGAGGCGAGGCGTGGTGATCGACACGTCCTCTTTCACAGGGATCTTCACCGATTCCTTATTTCGCAACGCCTCAGCGAGAATGTAGGTCCAGAGCGGGCAATTTCCCCTGAAAACTTTCGGAATCGCGTCTGAGCCGATGTTAGGAAGAGGCGTGGCCGGTTTATCGACGCCCTGTCCAATAAGGATGTCTTTGTCGGCGAGCGGGTGAATGTGCATCGCACGAGCGACATCCTGGCCCGATGGAAGGCCCAATCGCCAACCGCGCTCGAGGTTTCGTTGCGCTAACGAGGACGGATCTTTTGCCACCTCCGGCGGAAGACCAGCGAGCGGATTGACCAGCGACGTATCGATTCTGTAAGCCAATTGCAAGCGCTTCTTGTTATCGGCGTCAGAGCCGTCATAGGTGCGAATATCGGCATCAATGAAACGTCCCCAATCGATCCCACGGTCGGGATCCATGGCGGTAAAGCCCGTCAGACCTTGCGTTAGGCCTTGTGAAGGGACAGGGAAAATAGGCAGCAGCGTGGCGTCATTATCGTTGAGGCGATACGCTGGCCGAATCATCGAGTGCCCCAAACGGTACGCCGCAACCGAAAACTCAACTGGCAAGAAGGGATCGTGTTTCCAGTGGAAGAACTTCAGTTTGTCCCGGTCATATTTACCGTTCGAGTTTTTCAACGCCGCGAGGACGCCGGAATGTACGATTCTTGGAAGAAAGTCATTCAGCACCACATATTGGTAGTGGAATCGCACCTGCTTTTGAAGCTCTGCGAATTCCAAGTTCGGGTAATCGGCGACGGTACGATTGTGGAATCGTAGAAAAAGTCCGTGCAGTTGCGAAACAATGCTGTTCTCGTCATTGCGAGGGTCTCCGATAAGCGCGCGGCTTGGGGTCGCGCCATTGCGAGGAAGGTCCGGCGCTCCGTTCTTGAGGACCGTGCCCACCAGGAAAGTCTTGGGACTGCTGTACAAGTACGGCTGATCGTCGGGCCCGCGTCCATAGACATTATCCAAGTCAAACGCGGGCGTTCGAAAATCAATCAACGCATCGGGGTCATTCTGCTTCTGCAGGCTGCTGGCTGGGTCAAACGTGATGTCATGATCGATGAACTGACCCAGATAGGTGTATAACGCGGGAATGCCGCTCTCTTCCTCGTCTTTCCCATCTTTGGGTGGATCAAAGGGCGCCGACATTGCGCTCCCCAATGCGGCCAGATTATCGACGTTTTCCTTGTCGGTGGCGCCAAATTTGGCGTGCGGCAAAGATCGGAACATGCGGCCGAAACGGCCTTGAAGTAACGGGGAAGTCTTGGCGGACATCAATCCGCGTATTGGTACACTGTGCCTCTCACTCATTCAAAGAATCTCCCATCGGAATAGTGTTTTGTATTTTCTAGATGTATCGCTGGAAGAACAACAACCGGTACGGTTAAAGGGCGGGAAGCAAACTGTCCATCAGATACCGCTGACGTCAGGCGTCCTTAGTCCGCTGCGCCCGTGTCAAATTGGAGCGGCCAAAATTTCTTAGTAAGCTTACTCTCGTTCAGATATTCAGTCAAGAAAAAATACTCGATTTACTCGATTGTCAAGGCAAAGTAGAAATGTCCCTTGAAAAAATACTCGATCGGCAATTACTCCTATCAAGAGAAACAGTTACAAATGCTTGTACGCGCGTTTTAGATTCCGCAGGGCCGATATCTCGGATTTCGTGATTGTCGGAAAGCGAACATAGGAACTTCGGGTGCATCGCACCCCGGTCAAAGGAGCAGCCGCGACTCCGGCCGTTAATTCTCATCCTCGATCGAACGGTCAAATTCTTTGCCCGAACGTCTTAAGCAGAAGGAGATTTGTCGTCTATGGAAACCTTGCTGCAGGACATACGTCACGCCGGCCGGAGGCTGGCTCAGAGCCCTGGGTTCGCTCTGGTGGCGATATCCACTCTGGCTCTCGGCATTGGAGCTAATACAGCCATCTTCTCCGTCGTAAATAGCATCCTGTTGCAGCCGCTTCCCTACGGCCAGCCCGACCGCCTGACGCGCCTGACGCTCAAATTTCTCAATGGCAATGGCTCGGCGGTGTCCATTCCCAAATTCATGGCTTGGAAAGAGCATACGCAAGCGTTCCAATACATGTGCGCTTACGATTTCTCGGGGCCGGGCCTCAACATAAGCGGTGGCAGCATGCCCGAGCAGGTGAAGGGAATCCACGTTTCAGCGGATTTCTTTCCGGTCTTCGATGCCACGCCGGCGATGGGTCGTATTTTTTCCGCATCCGAGGATCGGCCCGGAGGACCACCGCTTGCCGTGATGAGTCATGGTCTTTGGGTCCGCCGATTCGGCAGCGACTCGGATGCGATCGGCCGCGTGCTGGTGCTCAACGGCGAGCCCTATACCGTGATTGGCGTACTTCGGAAATCGTTCCGCTCCTATCCGCCCGCTGACATCTTCCTCCCGCTGCAAGCTGACCCGAACTCGACGAATCAGGGGCATTATCTGAACGTAGCCGGGCGGCTCAAGCCAGGCATCACTCTGAAAGCCGCGAGAGCGCAGATGAAGATGGCGGCCGAGCGGTTTCGTCAGGCCCATCCAGACGCTATAGGAAAGCAGGAGTCAGCGACGGCGGCTCCATTTCAGGAATCGATGGTTGGCGATGTCAAGCAGCCTCTCCTGATTCTGCTGGGCGCAGTGGCGCTCGTCCTTCTCATCGCCTGCGCGAACGTAGCGAACCTGCTGTTGGCGCGAGCGACAGACCGGGCGCGTGAGATCGGCATCCGTAGCGCGCTGGGTGCGGGGCGATGGCGAATCGTCCGCCAGTTGCTCACCGAAAGCCTGGTGCTGGCGTTGGCTGGCGGCGTAGTCGGCTTGCTCGTGGGCGCATGGGGAGCGCGGGCACTGGTCGTGTTGAGCCCAGGCAACCTGCCGCGCGCGCCCGAGTTCGCCGACGCTACGTTGCTTGATGGCCGTATTTTGATCTTTAGTATGGGCTGCGCCATCCTCACCGGCATTCTGTTTGGCTTCGTACCGTCATTGCAGATCTCCCGGTCAGACGTGAACTCCACGCTCAAGGAAAGCGCCTCACGATCCGGCACCGGCAGGCATCACTACGCACGCAACGCACTGGTGGTGACCGAGACCGCGCTGGCATTGGTCTTGCTGGTTGGGGCTGCGTTGCTGATCCGCGCGTTTGCTTCTTTGCGGGAACACCATCATGGCGCTGCTTGGCTTGCAAGACGACTATACCCACGATGGGCGCGTGCTATTCGAAATCGTAAGACCAACCGCGCTGCCTCACTCCCTAACGGCTCATTACGGCACCTTGCTGAATCTGGCTCGTGTCTACAACTCGTGTCTACAAGATGATTAATGCGCCGTTTGGAGATCTCGGCCGGAATAGTCTGACGGTTTCGACAGCGGCGCTGGCCAGCAATACCGCATACGACGCCACGTATACCAAGCTGGAGGCGAAATAGCGAGCTGGCATGCTCAGCGCGATTCCCTGGCGAGTCAGATGAAGTCCCTATTGGAAGGCGCGGCGTTTAGCGGTGAGACGATAAACGAGGGCCAGGCTCTGCTTGCCGAAGTGAGCGCCTACGCGGGAAATATTCCGGCGTGCTCGCAATAGCCACCAGCGAGTAACGACAGGCTTTTTCAATACATTTGCAGCCGGCACCAGGAAAAATCCTGATTGAGCCGCCGGGAGGCGAACCGCTATATTTTGAGAATCCCATATGGATTCCGGATCGAAATCCCCGATTAGACTGGCTTTGAAGATTGTCTCCGCCCAATACCGGCAGGCAATCGGCGAGGCCGTGACAGATGCCGATGTTGCGGAAATACGAAACTGGGCAGGCGAAGACGGTGAACGCATGTCGGCGCTCGATGCAGCTTGCCTGGTGATCCGTAGGGAACTCACTCGCGACCGCAGCGCCAGAATTCAGTAGTAGCGCTGGCGCTTCCACCAAGGCCGAGACCCCCGGGCTCGCTGGCATATAATCCAGTGATGCCCGAAATCAAGCAGCATCCGGCTGGCTCATTCTGCTGGATCGAGCTCGCCACCAGCGATCAAAATGCCGCGAAAAGTTTCTACGGTTCATTATTTGGATGGGCCGCCACGGACAATCCCATGGGACCGGGCGAGGTTTACACCATATTCAAACTCGTGGGGCGCGACGCCGCGGCTGCCTACACCATGCGGCCAGATCAGCGTTCGCAAGGCATTCCACCGCACTGGATGTTGTACGTCTCAGTGGCGAGCGCGGACGACGCCGCCCAACGCGTGGCGCAGGCCGGTGGAAAAGTTCTGGCGCCGCCTTTCGATGTCTTCGACGTGGGCCGAATGGCGGTCGTCCAGGATCCGACGGGGGCGGTATTCTCCGTGTGGCAGGCCAAGAAACACACGGGCACGGGCATCGCCGGCGTGCCGGGTACGCTGTGCTGGGCGGACTTGAGTACCAACGATCCCGAACGCGCCCGCAAGTTCTACTCGGATTTATTCCGTTGGAAAATCATGGCCGGCGAGCATGATCCTTCCGGTTACCTCCACATCCAGAACGGTGAGGAGTTTATCGGCGGCATTCCGCCCAGCGCTCATCGTGATCCGCACATACCGCCGCATTGGATGCTGTATTTTGCGGTTGAAGACTGCGACGCCATTGCTGCCAAAGCCGGCCAGCTTGGCGCCAAGATCTACTTGGCTCCCATGACCATGGAAAAAGTGGGCCGCATGGCGGTTTTGGCAGATCCGCAAGGAGCCACGTTCGCCATCTTCAAAGCAGCACAGCGCGGCTGATTTCGGTACCCTGTCGAGAGGCATCGCGGCCACGGCGCTCAAACTTACTCATCGATTTCTCGCCTTGTGGTACTTCAGTATCGCCGCGGGATTTGTGTTGCTTGCCGTGAATGCGGCATTGCGGAAAGAACCAATCGCGCTGGTCGCGCTCCGCATTCTGGTCGCTCTGGGCTTCGCCGCGCTTGGATACATCGAGTTGCGCACGCGTGTCGGTTAAGAAATGTGCTTGAGGGAATGGAGAGTCCCGTCCCGAACCTGTTTTTCCCTCTACCTCTCAAAGGAGCTTCATGTCCAAACAATTTGCAAGTTTGAGCTTTCTCATTGCGGCACTCCTGCTCCCCTGTGGGGCGCAAACGCGCGGCACGCCGTCTGACCCGGATCTGACCCGCTGGAAAGTCCACGACCGCAGCCGTCCTGCAGCGCCGCTGATCACGCCTGGCACTCCCGGCACGCAGGAGAATCCCGGACGCGCGCCGTCGGATGCAATCGTGCTCTTCAATGGGAAAGACCTGTCGAAATGGGAGAGCGCGCGCGGCGGTGCGGCGAAATGGCGTGTTCATGATGGCTACCTCGAGATCGTCCCTGGCACTGGCGACATCCACACCGTTCAGAGTTTTGGTGATTGTCAGTTGCATGTCGAATGGGCCACGCCCAATCCGCCGCAAAAGCATGACCAGGAGCGCGGCAACAGCGGCGTGTATCTGATGAGCAAATACGAGTTCCAGGTTCTGGATTCCTATCAGAACAAGACCTACGCCGACGGACAGGCAGCTTCGGTTTACGGACAATATCCGCCGCTGGTGAACGCCAGTCTGCCGCCGGGCGAGTGGCAAACCTACGAAATCATCTTTCATGGGCCTCGCTTTGACTCTGGCGGTAAATTACTTCGGCTCGCGCACATGACCGTGCTGCATAACGGCGTGCTGGTCCAGGACAATGTCGCTCTCACCGGGCCCACCGCGTATATGGCGCGCCCGCCCTACGCGCCTCATCCCCAGAAACTGCCGCTGCTGTTGCAAGATCACGATCAGTCGGGACGCTACCGCAACATCTGGATCCGCGAATTGAACGACTGGGACTCCGAATAGCCTCCTGGCTGAATACGTGCCGCGTACGCACCGCGCCATCCAAGTTTGACTACGACGCTCAGCCGACGCTACGATGGTGTTGCGGGGTGGAGCAGTCTGGTAGCTCGTTGGGCTCATAACCGCAGGAATCCCAAAGTTCCCTCCGGGGTTCTTAGGGATAATAAAATGGGCGTCCGGCGCAGCAATGCGCCGGAAGATGACTCGTCAAAGTCGGTGAAACCTACGTCGCACAGGCGATAGGGCAATACCGAACCAAGCCCTCGAATTTGGGGGAAGGCGTAGAGACTGGATGGCGAGCACCCCATGTGGGTGAAGGTACAGTCCGACTCTCACCGAAAGGTGAGTCAGATCGCATAACCCAAAGGTCGGTGGTTCAAATCCACCCCCCGCAACTATCCGAACGCCATTGTCCACAAGGCAGTGGCGTTCGCCCTCTACGATATGCAACCCATCAAGAGTCCTCGGCGCTCACGCATCCAGCCATGCCAACGGAGAACAACGCAGTAGAGCGCAGTACAGCGGCTTGCCTTGACACTCTGTTGTCAAATATGACAACAGAGTAGTGCCATGCAGCAACGGCGGCAATGACCCGAAAGACACGACTGGTTTCATGGATCAGAGTGGCGCTGAAGGAGTTCGAGACATTTCCAGAAGGGGCCAGGTCGAATTTGCCTCGCTGCCCTGTCCGGCGCTGGCGAGGGCGGCAAGGCCACATTGCAAAACCGATGCACGGGATGGGATCGGGCGTCTTCGAAATTGCTCTGTCGTTCTGTCGTTCAGCGGTGATGCGTTCCGTGTAGTCTATGCCGTACAGCTCGGTGCGGAAATTTGGGTGGTGCATGCGTTTCAGAAGAAATCGACGCAGGGCATCAAAACGCCGAAACGCGAGATCGATCTGATCAGGAACCGATTGAAGAGATTGAAGAGATTAAAGGAGATGTTGCGATGAAGGAAGAACGCCTGGAAGTACTGCGAGGAAGTGGGAACGTTTTCCGCGACTTGGGAGATGAGAACGCAGATGTGGAGGATGTGGAGCAATTTAAGGCGATCCTGGCCGCCGAAATCATCAAGGCGCGCGATCGGCAGAAATTGAGTTGCGCGCTGCACAGAGGCGTACCGGGGTTGCGGCGGCCGACTTCTCGCGCATCGCAATGCGGAACCGGGGCGCTTCACTGTCGATCGTCATCTTCCATAGCCGCCCCTAGCTAGCGGTGCTTCAGAACGGAGAAGCGCGAGTCAATGGAAGGGTGGGCGACCATCCTGGAGCTAAGCCATTTCGGTCTACACCATCGAATAGATATCTGTAACCGGCCATGGAGCACTTTCATCCGGCGCGTGCGTAAACAATTGTTCCCACGTTTTGCTGCAGGGCCCAGGCAAGAGGCTGGAACAAAGCCATTGTCCCCAAGAGTACGAGGATTGGCATCACAAAGATGCCCAATCGGCACACTCGTTCGTCTATGGCTTTGCGAAGTTGGCTTGATTTGAGATGCAATGCTGCCGCTTCAGCCGGATCATCAAGCGTGGTGAGGAATGTCGTATATCACGCAACCAAACGCCCAAATATCGACGCGTTTATCTACCACCCCGCCGCGCGCCTGCTCCGGCGCCATATAAGCCGCCGTCCCCAAAATGAAGCCCAAACGTGTAGAATCGATCGTCAATGTTGGTGAAATAGACGGATTACCCGCAGGGACCGGTTTGTCTAACGCCTTTGCCAGACCGAAGTCGAGCAATTTCACTTGACCGTCCCCCGTCAACTTCACATTCGCGGGTTTCAGATCTCGGTGAATAACGCCCCTTTCGTGTGCATATTCCAGTCCTTCGGCGATCTGCTTGGCGATCGGCAAGGCTTCGTCCAGCGGCATGGCCCGCTCGCCGATCTGCTCCGCTAATGTCGGACCTTCGACCAGCTCCATTATCAGTGCGCGAATATTGTTCGACTCTTCGAGGCCATAAATCGTCGCGATATTCGGATGATTCAGTGATGCCAGCACCTGAGCCTCGCGCTCGAATCGCATCATGCGCTCAGCGCCATTTGCAAACTCATCGGGCAAAACTTTCAGTGCGACATCACGCCTCAGCTTGGTATCCCGCGCGCGGTACACTTCTCCCATACCACCCGCTCCGAGAGATAAGAGAATTTCGTAGGGGCCGAGGCGGGTTGAGGGAGAGAGTCGCACAATCACCTACTCGTTCCGACTAGCTGGTGTACCTTGCGAATGGTAATCGGAGGCGAACGCCACTACCACATGCGACAGCGTGGAAGAATCGACGAAAAATCTCCGGTTTCGGATCCTGTCACACTCTTTCCTAGCTGAACGGAATACCACCCCCGAGCAGGTGCGGCTTGCGCTGGCATCCACCTCCACAAACCCGCGCGGGAAGGCCGCGTTCCTGTCGGTTTCGGCGGCAAGCTGGAAGAAACTCCTCCTTCAATTCAACTGCGCGAGGGCCTGGGAGCGCTCGCGTTGCTGCCGGGATAGTCGCTCCTTATGCTCGGAAACAGTCTGCGCAGTGGGATCGGGACCATCTTTGAGAAGACGCCCGACGATCAGGCGGCACACTTCCTGTTGGGCGCCATTGCCACCGGTATAGTCAAGCATGTCGCCCATGAGCTTGCCGACGACGGCATTTTCCTCCTTCTGCAAGAATGCCCGCAGCCGGTTAGCCTTCGAGCCGCTGCCGTAGTTATAAGGCGCATCGTAAATATCGCGGCCGTCAAATGTACACTCGCTTCCACTGTTTCCCACTCAGCCGCGCAAACGAGAGCCCGAGGCTCAGCAGCCAGCCAATGATTTCCGCTACCCACACGATCTCGAGCGGCAGCTCGAATACAAGGGCGGCTCCAAAAACATAGGCCACAACACATACCGCCAGCAGGAACTCGATCGCCAGAGTGGCTCTTGTGTCTCCGGTTCCGATGAGCGCGCTGAAGACCAGTTCTCCGGGAATCGCGGCCAGGACGGCGACGCCGATGATGCGCAGACTGTTCACCGAGCCGTGCAGCAGGTTGGGGTCGGAGGTGAAGAGCGACAGCACAACCGTGGGGAAGAGAACCGCGATTAGCAGAAACGGCGAGATACAAACCGCGGACCACAGCATGACGCTCCGGGTGACCGCGTTGATCCGTTCCGACTGGTCCTGGCCTATCAGGTTGCTCACCAGAGTACAGTTGGTCTCCGAGAAACCGTCGATGATGATCAGAAAGACGGCGTAGCAGCTGTAGATGATGTTGGCGATGGCGAGGGGGGTCTCGCCGGCCCGTTCTATGATCAGAAAGAATAGGAACCAACGGGCGGTCCCGACCAATCTCTCCAGGGCCAGCGGTGTACAGAGTTGCAGCAACAGCTTGGTCAGTGATGCTTGCAGCAGGCGCAGCCGGAAGAGGCCGAATCTACGGATGTGTCCTTGCCTCAAAGCGCCTGCGGTCAGGAGGACAAAGATTGTTATCTCGGCGATTACCGATGAGATCGCCGCGCCCCTGATCCCCAGTCTCGGAAATCCGAGCCTTCCGAGAATCAGAGCGTAATCGGTCACCAGGTTGATAGCGGTCATCACGATCGTGGCCACAATGAACACCTTGGTTCTTCCCATTCCAGCGTAGAACGCCGAATACGTGTAATTCAGAGCGTCGAAGAAGACTGCGAACGCGATGATGGCCAAAAATTCATCCACTGCGATCCGCACTTCCGTCGAGCGCAGGACTGAGGGGGTGACTAAAGGGGCCACGTATCGAAGGCCGACGAACAAAACGACCGCTATTGCCAGAAGTATACTGAGCCCGTGGTTGAAGACATTGCCAATGTCCTGCTCTCTGGTCTGACCCGCGCGGCGTGCCGTAAGGATCTGGATTCCGTCCCCCAGGCCGATCATGAAGAATTTGGCCGCGTGGTAAATGGAGTACGCCACTCCGGCCGCGCCCAACTCGATCACTCCCACTCTGGCCAGGAAGGCAGTGTCGCTGACCTCAATGATCGTCTCATTGAATCCCGAAATGACTAGCGGGGCAGCGATGGTCCAGATCGTTTTCGCCGATATTTGGTGTTGCAAAGTTCGAGAGGTCACATTGCGGAGTGCGCCTAGACTATCAGGTTGCGGAAAAAACGGCAATTTTCGCCGGAATTCGTAACCCCCATTGTGTCGAATGCAAGACAGACTGCTCCCAAATTGGTTTTGAGCAGGTAACTTGTATCAGCTGCCCGCTTTTCTTCGCTCTCGCCGCGACGGGCTGGCCAGCAGGTTTCGCATCCGCACCAGGTTGTACGCCGCCGCCGCGAAGGTGAATACCCAACCTACCTTGTGAATGCCCCGATGCGGCACCTTCCGCATCACCGCGATCGTTTTGAGCCACCCGAAACACTCTTCGATACGTTTCCGTTTCTTCTGGCTGATCGAGCATCCGGTGTGCCGAGTGGTCCGTTCGTCGATGGCACTGCCCCCATTCCTGTTTGTGTTCTGCGCTACGTGCGGCGTCACTTGTAAGTTCCGGTATTCTGCCAAGAAATCCTTCGTGTCGTACGCCTTGTCGGCCCCCACCGTCACCCGGTGGTCGCCGCGAATCTGTTCTAGGATCACCTAACCCGGCGTAGCCGGAACCAAAAAACGGTATACAAGTCCGATTCTTTTGGAATGGCCACCAAACCCGCATGTATAAAGGGCCACACGGCACTATCGAAAAATATCCTGCCAGAAAAAACATCGATTCCATGATAAAGGTACTAAAGCTGCGTCTCGCTCAGCGGTGCCATTAGCTTGGAAAACTTCCGTCGTCACGATCAACCCATTGCGGTGCTCCACCAACAGATTCCCGTTGTAGCTCAGTTTGGCTTCTTTACCGTTGCCTTTGCGCGTCAGCAGCGCATCCGGTCCGTGGAAGTCAATGGTCGGGTTGCCTGGATAGTCCGGCGGCGGCGTTTTCTGGTCCTTGCGTTGAAAACTCTTCAGGCTTGCCCAGGCTTCGATCAACGTGCCATCTACGGTAAAATGCTCATCGCTGGTCAGGTTTTCCTCTCGCGCCTGGTTCACCACCTCAGCTAGAAACTCTCGTGCCACGTCCCCATCCAGCAGCCGATCTCGATTCTTCGTGAACACCGTCACATCTCAGACGGCCTCATCCAGGTTCATACCTACAAACCAGCGGAACAGTAAGCTGTAGTCGATCTCTTCCATCAGCAACCGTTCGCTGCGCACCGAGTACAGCATCTGGATCAACTGCGCCCCAGGCGGAATCGACGGACGGCCTGTTTTGGCATACATCACATCGAATCGCTCCGACATGCTCCTGAGCGACTGATCCGCCATGGCCCGAATGGCCCGAAGTGGATGGTCCTTGCGCACTCGCTGTTCTGGTGAAAGATAGCTGAACATGTCCGATTGCTGGTGGTCTTGGCCGCGCATACCTATCAAGACGTCTGAAACATTTCAATGTTAACTTGTTCCACTGTATTTCATCGAGTTTTTCCGCAACCTGCTAGACGAGAGCGAACTCGTAAGAGTGCCGGTTCAAATGCATGACCATGCAGGAGAGCAGGGCGCCTCCCTTAAAGTACTCGCTGAGGTTGAAGAAAACCGGCTGGAAACTCAGATCGTTGGCGATGTCCTCAAGACGCCTGTTCTTGGCGCGTTCAGCGTTATACTCTTCGGTTCCGGCGCGGAGTACGTGAATGTGTGACGCATTCAGGATCAGGTTGGACAGTCGCACGGAGTTGCAGATTCCGGCGAAGCAGTCGTCCACGGACACGTCGATGATGTTCGTGTATTTTTCGAGCTCTTGAATCTCCTGGTTTGCAAACAGAGTCGTGCAGACAAGCGTATTTTCCCGTGTCAAGGGAAACACGCTGCAATCCAGATGATAGAGGTATGGTTCGGTTTCCTTGAGGGAAATGACCTTCATGTCGAAGGTATCCTGCATCCATTCGTAGGCCTGGATGTCTGATCGGATTCCGTAGCCTCCCACATACACGTTGCCGTACAGGTGCTTCAACTCAGCCTCGCCTTCAAACTTGTATGGCGACGTCGTGGCCACGTATCCCAAGGACTTGAAAAAGGGTACGCCCACGCTCGCTTCCGGGACCCGCGGCTCGGAGGTGAAGTTCGAGACGACCGCAACGCCGGGCTTGGGAAGGTGAGAAAGCACGATGCCAAGATTTGCGGTGAAGACGATATCCTGGAGACAACAGTTTCCGGGCGCCGGCAGAAGGTAGACAACCGACTCCGCCGCCATGAAGTGGTACACCTGCAGGAATTGGCGCAGGGCCGTGTTGAAGTCCGGCTTGCGTTCCTGCTCAGGTATATCCTCCATCCAGGGATTGTTGGGAACATTCGTCGCAAACGACAAGGGAACGTTCATCAGAAAGGCCGACTTATCCAATTGGGTCGGATTGATGACGATCCTCGGGGTTTCCGCGACAGTTTCCGGAGCCGGCGCAGGCATGGGGTTGCCGATTACCGTGGTGGCGGTATTCACAGCGATCGCCGCATCACTCGGGCTGTTCATCGTGTTCATCGTGAGGTCTCCTGACTAAGGAAGCGATCAAATTCGCTCTTTGGGAATTCAATCTGAATCAGCGGATCCACGCCGGCTTCGACATGCATGCCGGGTTCCAGGTTTGGAACAAAACGGAAGCGGACAGTTAGCGGGTCCCTCAGGGGAACGATCAGGTCCACTTGCGACCCGTAGCGGATTTGGGAGAAGCGCTGATTCTGCGCGAAAGGCCGGTTCTGCTTCAATTGAAACGGCGTGATGGAATCGACGTCGTAGTCGGCGATCTGGAGCACGTAATAATGCTGGCCGAGCTCAGGCGCGTAGATCTTGTTAATCATGCGCTGATTGCTGTGTAGATAGCCGGCCTGATTGAGGTTGATGCAAAGATCCTGCACCAGGCTCTTTTCCACCGGGAGCATGGGGTGGTTGTAAGTGTGGATTGCCTCCAGTTCCTCGTACCAAAGGCGTCCTGCGAAGGGAATGCGGTTCACGTGGACGTCGAAGAAGGTCATGAAGATGCCGATCACCATGCTCTGGTGGTCATAAAAAGGATCCCGCATAGCATCGCGCAACGAGTAGGCTTTCCCCTTGATCTCGACGATCGGGTCGTCCGGCATCACGGTCTGCTGATACAGAAGGATGCCGTCGGCAGGCGCGAAAAAGTAAGTTGAATCAGAAAAGATCGGACGTGCAGGATCTCGAAAGAAGTACTCTTCCGAGAGCCATTTCAAACCCTTCTCTTGGCGGCTGCGGACATCAGAATCGACCCATTCTCCAAGGTTCTTAGCCATACGGACACCTCTGTCTTTGGCGGCCTTTACCATTAGCGCCGCTAAAAGCGCACGGCGGATGCCGTCAACGAGTCACAACACGCCACAGCAATCTCCCTCCGGCTAGACGGCTGCGCCGTGGCGCCATTCAAGAAGTCTGCAGGTGTTGTACCATGGTAATGTATTTACCAAAACTTACGATTCCGGAGTCGAATGATGCGCGCGAGTATCAACCCTCAAGTAACTATTACAGATTGATATTTACCAAACTTACACACAGAGTAAGTATCGACCTATGCGTCGAGTGTAACATACTGATAGACTTCACGCGCTGATGGCCTAATGGTGCATGAAACATTGTTGGACGATAGTAACCTACAAACTGAACCTTAGATAAGCAAAGCGGTTTGGACCCTCGGGCACCGCGCTTCCCTCGGGGTTTAGCCGTCCCTTCTGGGTTCGCCGAATGGGCCGGCTTGCCGCCGCTGAGCACGTCTGGAGCGATCCGTTCTTCCAACGCCTCCACATTTAACAGAATCTGGTCTTTCGTTCTGTCTCCCTCTTTTGCTTTTTGTTTGCTTTTTGTTCGAGTTCCTGTTTTACAGTTTTGTTTGGGCGGCCCGTTGAGAAGAACCAAGCGGGAGCCGCCCCTCGAATTTTCAGTGATGGCTAGACGGCTGCGGCCTGGCGCCATTCAAGAGAAAACGATACCGCAACGTTAATTCTTGTCAATGGATTTCATTACGGACGGTTATTTCCACGTGTATTTCCACACCAATTGTGGGATCGAGAACATCCGTTACGCCGCTACGCCGCTTTCTTGGCACTCCTCCTGCCCTTAGACCGCCGCAACTCGGCGGCTTTTTCCCAGTAGCGGCAAGCATTTTCCAAGTCCAGAGCGTCCTCGTACCAACGCATGAGCCGTTGCTCATTCGGTGGACTTTTCGCTCCAACCATCCTGTGTATCTTCGTGGAAAGGTTCTCCATATAGTCGCCCTCAATGTTTAGCAGCACGAACAGGTGAGCACTCCCAAATATTTGCGAGCCCTCTCTTCAATGGCTGCTATGACTCTTCCAGAGCCAAGTAAAAAAGAATCGTCAGGCCGAGAGATACGAGAAAGGAAACTGAAATCGTCACACCACTGCTCCGCTTGCGAACCTCAGTAAAAAGCTGGTTGGTGAGTTGTCACCCGGCCTCTCAATCGTCCGCTTATAGTTGGAAGCTGAAGACCAACCTTTCTAGCGCGACCGGCCCGAGACTCGGCATGGATGACCGGGCCGGACGCGCCGTGAAATTCTCGTTAGACTTTTACGCTTCCTGACACCTTGCGATTGGCGCTGAAAGTTCCAGCAGCCGCGCCGCTTCCTTGCGGATTGCCGTTGTGACGCGCGCCTCAGCATCAGCGCTCATCGGTTCGTCTTTTTGAAGCGGGATACGCCGGATAGCCGCGCAAGGCGACTCTGAGATAACCCTAATTCCGCACGTTTTTGCTTGATGCCCATGCAACAACAGTAGCTGGCATTAGTACCCTATATCAACAGATTCTGAGCGAACTTGGCAGGACTTTCAGCCAGCCGGTTGTGCTGAGAGGGTGGGGATGATGTAGAGTTGTTTGAGCTTCAGGCCGAGGGCGATGATCTGTTTGCCGAGTGCGGTGAGGTAGTACTTGTAGGTGGCCAACCTTTTTGATCAAGCCGTGAAGCCGAAGACGTTTCATCGTCCTTGAAATCTGGTCGCTGTTTCGGTCACTCAGCCGCCGCCGCAGATCCTTGTTCTGAAAGCCACTGATGTTGAACTCACCGCTGACGAGGGATTCGAATAATTTCTCGTCCTGCGGATCGAAGAAGTTGAAGCCGCGATAGTTGCGGTCGTTTTCTTCCACCGGTTGAGAGATCTT
>QHXW01000312.1 GCA_003223115.1 Acidobacteriota bacterium | reverse complement strand
TACCGTTGTGCGAGCGCTGGCGAAACGGGAGCAGGCCGGCAGCCCAGCGGTATCTGACACCGATGTCGAAGCAGGTAGCATCGTTCCAAAATCTCGCGAGGATGACTTGGCGCGGCCGTCGTCGACAGGATAGTCGGCCGCGCTTCCTTTCTGCCACCCGTGCCGACCGGAAACATCAAGAGAGCGGTTTGCGCGTTTCCCGTCCATGTGGCTTTGCAATAGCGTGTGCGTGATTCTAAACGCTGGGCGACTTTGCAGGGTCAATCGTCTATCCCGTGTGCGAAATGGGTTGAGCCGCTTCAATTGTGCCTCCTTCGCCTCTTGGATCTCAACTCCACAAAATCGGGGTGAGAACCTCGCTGGACCGTGCTAGTCGAGTCTGCCCCATCGTCGCGATCCCCGTCGCGACTCCTGGGACCGTTACGTGACGGCAGGCGTTGATACTCACCGCCTTACCTTCGCAGAATCTAGTAGCGTGGTCTATATGACCATCACCTCTCGCCTCTTCGAGGCCTACCTCAAGTGCCCCACGAAATGTTTTCTTTGGTCGCGTGGCGAAACCGGAACAAGCAACTCATACGCAGACTGGGCCCAGGTTCTGAACATCTCCTACCGCAGCGAGGGGATCAGCCGTTTGAAGGACGGAGTGGCGAGCAATGAGTGTGTTGCGGGGCCGTTTGAAGGGAAAGACCTGAAGGCGGCAAAGTGGCGCCTAGCCGTAAACAGCAAGGCGTACGCAGAGAATCTCGAGTCGGCAATTGACGCTGTCGAGCGGGTGCCAGGCGACACGCCAGGCAAACCGCCGCAGTTCGTTCCAATTCGATTCATCTTCACAAACAAACTGAATAGGCACGACAAGCTGCTATTGGCATTCGACGCGCTCGTGTTGACGGAAGCGTTGGGCCGTGAGGTGGATTCTGGCAATATCATCCACGGCGATACCTTCGCCACTCTTCGAGTGAAGACCTCTGCCATGGAGAGCGAGGTGCGGAAAACCACCGCGGAGATCGCAACCCTGCTAGCCGGCCAAGTGCCCGACCCCGTCCTGAACCGGCATTGTCCCGAATGCGAATTTCGTGACCGCTGCAAGCAGAAGGCTGTTGCGACAGACGACCTCAGCCTCCTGGCTGGTATCACTGAGGACGAACGTACCCGGTACCGCAGTAAGGGAATCTTCACCGTCACGCAGTTGTCCTACACCTTCCGCCCGCGCAGGACGCCGAAGCGGGCGAAGAACCCTGGTAGGTTGCGTTACCCCGCATTGCAAGCGCTCGCCATTCGGGAGAACACCGTCTACATCAACGGGAACGCTCGCCTTCCCGACTCCAAGGCCCAAGTGTATCTGGATATCGAAGGGCTGCCTGACAGCGACTCCTACTATCTGATCAGCGCTTTGGTTGTGTGTGAGGGACAGGAGACCTTCCACACCTTCTGGGCGGATCAAAAATCCGACGAACCCACTATGTTCGCCCAATTCGCCGAGGCCATCTGCAAATTGCCCGATTTTCGAGTCTTGCACTTCGGGGGGTACGAAGCCGTCGCATTGAAGAGAATGAAGGCGACGGTACCCGAATGCCTCCATCCGAACATCGATATGATTCTGGACCGAGCGACGAACGTGCTGTCGGCCATCCATCCCCACGTCTACTTTCCGACTTATTCGAACGGCCTCAAAGAAATTGGACGGTTTCTCGGATTCGGGCGGGCCGACGAAGACGCCACGGGACTGCATAGCATCGTGTGGCGGAAGAGTTGGGATGACAATCACGACCCAGACATCAAAGCCCGGCTGGTTCAATACAACCAAGATGACTGCCGGGAACTGCGACACATCTCTGACTTCATCCGGGGATTGGCCTCACCGGATTCAGGAACCGCTCCAGGCCCTCAGACTGCTTTCCAGATCACCCGAACTGAGGAATTGGCCACTGATCGCCCACGCTGGGAGTTGTTTAGGCCAAAGGAATACGCTTCCGAAGACCTCAAGAAAATCGTCAAGTGTGGATATTTCGATTACCAGCGTGAGAGGGTCTTCGTACGCACGCATCCACAATTTAAGACTGTTAACAAGAACCATAGGAAGTTCAGACGAACTTTGATTCGTGTCAACAAACTGCATCGCAGAGCAGCCCGGATATGTCCCCGGTGCCGAAGTAAACATATCACTAAAGGCAACCCGATCACCCATGATCTATTTGATTTGAGGTTCTCCAGGAGTGGAGCGAAAAAGTGGATTACTCGCTTTGTTTCCTGGAAATACTTCTGCTCCACATGTGACCACCAGTTCAGTTCTAAAAACATTTCTCCGTATCCTCAGAAGTACGGTCACGGACTGCTGAGCTGGTGCGTCTACTCCAACGTCTCTTGCGCTTTGAACATGAGCCGAGTGGGGAAGGCTCTCGGCGATGTGTTTGGTATTTTTATTAACGAGGATGGATTGTACAGGCTGAAGCGCAATGTTGTTGATCTTTACCAAACCCTTTACGCGGAAATCCTCGAAAGCATCTTGACTGACCTAGTCATCCATATTGACGAAACCACAGTGCGACTTCGACATCAGAAAGGTTACGTCTGGGTCATGACCAGCATGGACAAGGTGTACTATTTTTATAAGCCGTCTCGGGAAGGAGCCTTCCTCAAAGATATGCTCGGCAAGTTCTCAGGTGTTCTGGTCTCTGATTTTTACACGGCGTATGATTCCCTCAAGTGCGAACAACAAAAATGTCTCGTGCACTTGGTCCGCGACATTGATGATGATTTACTGAAACATCCACTGGACATGGAACTTAAAGGCATGGCTCAACAGCTGGGCACCGTGCTGCGAGCAATTATCGAGACAGTGGACCGGCGTGGCCTTCAGAGCCGGTATTTGCATAAGCACAAGCAAGCTGTAGGTCGGTTTCTAGAGTCAGTCGCTTCCAACGAGTTGTCATCGCCTGTCGCAGGCAGGTACAGGAAACGGTTTCAAAAGAGCGGCAAAAAGATGTTTACGTTCCTGGATCATGAGGGCGTGCCGTGGAACAACAACAATGCGGAGCATGCCATTAAACGCTTTGCCAACTACCGCCGGGACGCCGACGGTCGTTTCACGGAGCGCACCCTACAAGAGTACCTCGTCCTGGCAACTGTTTTTGAAACCTGCGAATTCAACAATGTGAATGTTCTAGAGTTTCTGCTCTCGCAGGAAACGACGTTGGAAGGACTGCTCAGAATGGCCGGGCGTAAGTCTCTTCATCTCAAGTCCTGAGTAACGCCGTCGAGTTTAGAAGACCGATAGCTGTTGCGAAATCTATAGGGCTGTATCGGCAGTGCTCCGGCGGGCAAGCTCTGGGGGATGTGGCGGCGGTCGGTGGCGGAGCATTGCCGATACGGTAATTGTACTGAACCGGCCTATGGGGATTCAATCGTAAACTTATGGGTAGAAAAGAGATAACTGCCAGGCGCGGAGGAAAGGCCGATTACACGGCGCGATTCATATGATACCGCCGCGCGAGTGGGTTAGTACAAATCCCCTTCGCACCAGCAGTTGGGGGATAGATCCTCCCTGACGCCATAGTGTTTACCATTCAAGTTGACGTGTAGTCTCGTTGACTGAAGTCTGACACCTGCTTGGGCAGGCAGAAGCGAGCAACGGGCGTTTCCCGGCCAATTGGTTCCTCCCCGTCAAATGCGCTGCCGCGTCAAGTTGCGCTCTTACCTCGATTCCCGTGGCGAGATGAAGCTGTGAATCCCGGCGAGCCTTCACATATAGAATGGGGAGCAGATGTCAATTCTAAGCGACATCCGACTCGCGTTTCGGCTCTTTCGGCGGACTCCCGTTCCCACCGGAATCGCCCTCCTGTCGATCGCGGTGAGTGTGGGTGCAACGGCGGTCGTGTTCACCGCGGTCAAGTCCGTCCTGATCGATCCACTGCCGTACGCGCACGCCGATAAGCTTGTCCAGTTGCGCAGCGAGTTCCCCAACATGCAGGAGCAGGCGCATGGTGACTGGGCGGTTTGGAACGACGCCCGTGAGCTCGATCGAAGGACGCGCACGCTCGAATCGATCGGCGCTTTCACTAACGCTGTTTTCGATCTTGGAGGCGACTCGAACGCGACTCCGGAAGCGCTCTACGGCGTGCGGATGAACGCAAACTTGTTCCCGGTACTCGGCGTTTCACCTATGCTCGGACGCAATATTGTGCCGGAAGAGGACCAACGCGGCCATCCGGACGTGATGATCCTCAGCTACGGCCTATGGGTGCGCCGGTTCAACTCGGACCGCTCCGCAGTCGGCCGGACGGTCACGGTCAACGGCCACGGCTGCGTAGTGATCGGCGTGATGCCGCCGGGGTTCAATTTTCCGCTGCGTCGGGAAGCGGCCCACACGCCCTCCCCTTACGTAGAGTTTTGGGCTGCGCCGTTTATCGTTCCTGCCAACCCAAACGCTGCTACCGGCGCGGTGGCACGACTCCGCCCAGGCGTTTCATTGGCCGAGGCGCGCCAGGACCTCTCTTCGATTAGCGAGGATCTGGCCCGCGAGTTTCCAGCAACCAACCGCGATCGCATTCTCCGGCTGAACCTACTTCGCGACCGTACCGTCGGGGTGGCTGCCAACGGTCTGCTGCTGCTTCTGGCCGCAGCGGTCCTATTTATGCTGATTGGGTGCGCCAATGTTGCCATTTTATTACTGGCGCAGGGGCTGGCCAGGCAGAGGGATATCAACATAAGGCTCGCGATCGGCGCCGCCCCGATGCGAGTCGTTCGCCAACTTTTGACAGAAAGCTGTTTGCTGGCTGCACTGGGCGGTCTCGGCGCTTACGGGCTCACACTCGCGGCATGGAAGATCTTGCCGGCGCTGGCGCCGGTAAGTATTCCCAGGCTGGCCACCTCGCGGGCAGATTCGGCGATCTTCGAGTTCGCTCTTGCGTTGGCGATCGTCAACGGTATCCTCGTTTGGAATCGCACCCGCACTCCTGCTGGCGAGAAGCCGGATGGTCGCATGCGGCGGATTCGGCTCGCGGGGCGCTGCATCTGGAAGGCACGACCGCACGCGTTCATCGCTGGTGGCGGCTGAGGTGGCCGTTTCCCTGGTCCTGGTGGCGATCGGCGGACAACTGCTGGCAAGCTTTTTAAAACTGATCCGCACCGATCCTGGTTTCCAGGCGAATCGCGTCCTGGCGTCGGTAGTGCTGCCGGCGCCCGAGCGGTATCGCGATCCCACCCAGCGGGCGCTGTTCTACAAGCGAATTCTGGATGCGGTGCGCGCGCTTCCTGGAGTCGAAAGCACCGGCACAATAGACGCCCTGCCGTTTAGCGGCGAGAATCACGGCGGATACGTCAGCGCGGCGGACGGGTCGAAGCTCGAAGGTGAAATCGACGTCGTGGGGGGAGAGTATCTCCAATCGATGGGAGTTCGCCTCCTAGAAGGCCGCTGGTTTCGCGAAGAGGAAATGGCGGAATCGAATGATGCGGCTATTGTAAACGACCTCGTGGCCGCCCGCTTGTGGCCGGGCGCGCACGCCGTGGGGCGGCGGGTTTGTGTCGATTGCACACCGGAGAGTCCGAGCAACTGGAAACGAGTGATTGGGGTCGTGTCGAGTGCAAGCCACGCCGCTTTGGAAGAGCCGGCGAAGGCTAATGTTTATCTGGCTGCGGGATCGATGCGAACTTCGTATTTTGTAGTCGTACGAACCGAACGTCCCACTGGAGACATGGATAAAGCCATCCGGCGGGCGATTGCGGCGCTCGATTCGAATCAGCCGGTGTTTCTTAGCGCGACCATGAAGGCTCTCATCGCGGACTCGGTCGCTGATCGGCGATTCGTCATGATTTTGCTTTCGGTTACAGCCAGTCTAGCTCTGGTCATGTTAGCCGCCCCTGGGGTTTCGCTCACCACCCGCGGAGCCGAGTGTCGCTGGAAGTGGGGACGCATTCTCCCTGGGTAAGTCGATATTTAGCGGATTTGAGCCATGAAATCATCGTGGCGAATGCGCGTCGCGTACGTCTGATCACGGACAGCACCCGCAAGGACGATCGGCGTCAAAAGGGAACGCCCGGACGCCGCCCAGCGCAAAAATAGTCAGACACCCCCCGCGAAGCGGGTGGCTTGATGGGTTGGGCCGCCTCAAAGGCGGTCGGTCATGGTTCTAGGCGTCGCGCTGAAGCGCGCCTTCGTTAACGGTTCAGAATTGTCCGCTGTTACCATCCGCGCTGTCCTGCTCGCGGATATAGCGGCGGACCTGT
>QHXW01000306.1 GCA_003223115.1 Acidobacteriota bacterium | reverse complement strand
CCTATCCGCGAGCCGTCTGGGGGAGAGGGTCGACGTTTCCCAAACACCAGCGTAAGGAGCCGACTTCGGCTCACCATCCGAAAGGCGGCAAATGACTTCGTTCAGCAAAGTAAGTGGCATTGGCCTTTGAGCGTCCGGCCGGTCCGCTTCTTTTGCACTCCGCCCCACTGCTTCTATTTTAATCGGAGGCCGCGCATTGCTGGCGCTTTACGTTTCATTCGGGCCCCCGAATGATGCTCTTTCTACCACTCGTTAATAGAGGTTCAGTTAACCAGAAGGTGACCTACTAAAGAGAGCGGGGACTCGAATAGTTCTGCCCACCCTGCCGTTAACGGAGGCTTACCAATCAAACCGGAACTGGCGAAAGTATTCGTCCGCCGATTGGAGCACCGCCATATCAGTACCCTTCAACGCTTGGCAGCATGCTTTCGCCTGCGCGGCGGCCAGTTCGCTCGGAGAGACGTTACGTTTCGAAACCCCTGGGGCAGCTCAAACACCGCCGGATCTGGTCACTCGGCCGGATTTCGATGGCCGTTCGGTCTGAGGTTTGGGTGACTTGTCCGGACTGCAAGTCAATTCTTTCGCCTAGACTAGGCCCCGTAATTCGGCGCAGCCCAATTTCAACATCATGACCAACTGGGCCGTATAGTTCTATTCGATCCAGGGGTCTCGGCGGCTTACGAGATCAATAAATCGCTGTATGTGTTCGGGAGTTTCCTCACCAAAGTGTACGCCGTAAACGGCCACGCGCTCAGTAGGGGATTGGCCGTCGGGATGACTTGTGACTAGAAGTCCGAAAGAGATGATCCTTGGACGTGTGGTAGATGGCAAGCCCGCGCTACTTGCCGATGCATCCGATCGAACTGATTCTGGGGATGCGCCCGGCGAGCACCTTGCCCGAAGGTGTTCCTGCCGGCCGCGTTGAATCTAGAATTCATCGGTCACTCATTCGCCTCAGCCGGCGCGGTCCGCTCTTACTTGCCGATGCGAGACTCGCGTGCGTTAGTCTCATAGATGGCTCGTCCCTGTGCGAACGCCTCCAAAGACGCCTGCTTGTCGGCGGGACGTGCGAACTTACCCTCGGTTTCCAACCAGTGGATGGCGTTGTCCATGTAGCGCACAAAGTACTCGGCATCCTCCCAGCTCCGGATGGGCGCCCCGTCGCGGATCAAGTATATCGGGGAAGAGTGCGCAAACACGGTCTCCGGCCGTCGGGTGCCGTAGTAGTCGCTCAAACCCGTGCCGCGGGAAACGTGGATTTCTTGAAAGTCCACACCTCGTTTGCGGTAGCCGTCCATGTCTTCGCATACCCGAGCCGCGATCCAGCAGCTTCGGTCGACCGTGTGCTCGAAATGAACTTCCGCCAAGTGGCGCCGCCCGCCAGGAGTGGCTTGGGCGACCACCGTCCCGTTGACGATAATCTCCAACCGGTCATAAGGAATCTGCGACTCCGCTACAGCATGGACCTGAGCTACGCGCTGTTTTCCCGAATCGAAACGCAGAGTGGCGCCAGCGTCGTGCCCGTTCACCGTGAACGTCAACACGGGACTGTTGGTGACGAAAGTGCGCCCTTGCTTCAAAGCGTTGATCCAGTTCTGATACGTGAACTCTCCCTCAACGTGCGCGAACACGCGGTTCGCACCCACCGTGACAAAGGTGGTCATCTTGTCCGTTCCCGCCGTGGCTGCGAGTCGAAAGCCGCAGTTCAGGTAGCGGTACCAGAGATGCAAACCGTGGTTGGCTTCGAGCTCCGGTACAACTTTTTTCATGAAAACGGGGAATGCTCGGGGATCGAGCACACACAGAATCTCGAGCCCGTCCAGTTTCTCCATGGCGACGTCCAGAGGACTTTCCACGCCAGGCCAGCTCGGAAAGTGCGCCCAGGAGACATAACCACCTTGCGCGTGCGTCTCGTCGCAGACGCGCAGATGCAGCGGGTAGTCATGCTGCTGCATGGTCTTGACCGGTTCGATGAGCCGTTTCAAGTTCAACAGGCACATGTGCCCCAGATGGTCGTTGCGGAACTCCTGATTCACATAGATGAGGCGCCGGCCGCCCGACAAGCTGTTGAGCCTGCCTTCAAACTCGGCTTGATCGAGCGTAAAGTCCGACGTCAGGATATTCGCGACGTCCAGGTCTTCAGCATCCATTTCGAGACGGCAGGTTTTTGGTGAAACGTGATGAATATGATTATCGCCGCTGTACCAACCCCGGCCGGCGAGCGACGACCAGCGAGAGAGTGGGATGGTAATGGCGCCGTCCCGCAGGAAGCCGGAAGAGATTTCTCCCTCGGCGATGACAAACTCGTAGCCCTTGATGATCTGATATCGCAGAGGCAGGGCGTTTGGATCGACGGAGAAATTCCCATCAACGTAGGCAAACCGTTTGGACTGGAAACGAACGTCGCCTTGTTGCGCATCCGGAGCCAGCGCGGAGGGATGGCCCAACGGGACGACATCGTTACCGCGAGCATCTGTCAGGCGCACTCTGGCCGTGATTGGTAGCCCGGATCGCTCGTCGGTAATCCTGCATTGAACAGCGTTGGCAGTTGGCGCGGCTGAGCCAAATCCGCCGGCCGCCGAGAGAGACGCGCCGGCAACCGTATCGACGAGAAATCGACGGCGATTTTGTATCATGGTGCCTGATTTTTGCTTGAACGATTGTATCCGGGATTGTGTCCGTGAGCAGGTTGAGGTCGGGATGCTGCTCTCTACCTCTTGCCGTTTTGAATTGGGTGCGGCTACTTTAGAACGACGGCCAAGTGCTTGCAGGTCAGCGTATTAGGATGAACTTGCCTATCCTTGAGGGTGACTTGGGTCGGGGATATGGAGATAACCCCGGCGCAA
>QHXW01000307.1:608-2447 GCA_003223115.1 Acidobacteriota bacterium | reverse complement strand
GCAAGGAATGCTCCCACTTCGGTACAGTGCTTTCAGCCGATACATGGTGCGCGTGAGATCTTTGTTGATCGTCAGATAACAGCGACACAACTCCTTCAACGTTCGTGGACCCGTCTGGCCATGATAGACCGCCGACAGCAGTCCAGCGCGTAACAGCTCCGCCAGCTTCCGGGCATCGATCCGGTCACTCTTGTTGCCCGTCTGGAGCAGAGCATTCTTGCGTGGGTCGCACACCACCACCTTCGTCACGTGAGGCTGCAGCAGGTCGTACAATCAGGCGGCCCAAGTCCCTTCTTCAAAGGTCACATACAAGTCGCCACGCAGCCCTTCGAGAAACTGCATAAGGGTGGTCGCCTTCGTTTCGACAACCGACTCCATGATCAACTTGCCGGCCGCATTCATGACCGCGACCGCTGTCGCCTCCTTGTGAACATCCATGCCGATATACTTGTACTATCCATAAAGGGTGCTTTCGCTAGACACTAAAACCTAGCTGAAAAGGGGCGCCCTTTTATAATGCGTGGAGCCTGAGCGTCACCCGGAACCGCCGTGTGACGTAACACCGCCGAACGCGAAATCTGAGACGTGAATTTAGAAGACTACCACTAACCACAGGAGTAAGCGCCATGCCCATCAAGAACCCGCCCCATCCCGGCGATTTCATTCGGACGGAGATCATTGAACCCGCAGGCCTGTCCGTGACGGCCGCGGCGGAGCGCTTCAGGTTTCCCGCCCTGCCCTGTCGAGTTTGCTGAACGGCAAGGCCGGCCTGTCCGGCAACATGGCGCTACGCATGGAGAAAGCTTTCGGCGTGAAGATGGACACGCTGATGAGAATGCAATCCTCCTACGACATCGCGCAGACCCGCAAGCGTGAGAAAGAAATCCGTGTGCGGCGCGTTCGACGCACAGCCGACGTATACTCGTGACGATTCAGGCAATATCTCCGAACTGCGCCTGCATGTCATGCGCAAGAACTGGCGCGCAAGAGACAGCGATTGTTGTGGGCAGGCGTGCTGCTACACTGTTCGCGACTCCAGTCAGAGTTCATACGGCTGGTGGGCCGGTTTTTTGAACGGCTCGCCAAGGAGCAGCCGAATCTCTTCGTTCATTGGCAAAACGGTATGGTCGGCGTGTTTGCCTGATGGGAGCCGAGTGAGGCGAGAGTCTCACGCTCGGTTCTGCGAAAGGCCGGTGGAAAAATTCCATCGGCCTACTCAACCTCACTACTGTGGGAAGAATCACAAGACGGGGTACTTCATGGTGATCCGCAAGACAATCGGCAAGCGGATGGCGGCGAAGCTGAAGAAGATTCGGCAGGAGCTGCGAAGACACTTGCACGATGCGACGGCGAACATGGTGAAGTGGCTCGTGTCAGTGGTTCGCGGATATTTCCAATACCACGCGGTACCGCGTAACGAGGAGCGACTGAAGACGTTTCGACGCGAAGTGCAGCGCATGTGGTTATGGCAGCTTCGACGGCGGAGTCAACGCACCCGCTGGACGTGGAAAACGTTTCTGGAGAAACTCGGCAATCTCCTACCGGAAGTCGAAATCCTGCACCCGTATCCCAATGTTCGTTTTGCGTTCAAACACCCGAACTTTGGGCAGAACATCCAAGGTAAGAACCGTGTGCGTTAGGAGCGCCAGCACGGATCTGTGCGGGGGGTGTCGGGAAACCGGCATCCCTACCGCGACCCGTATGAAGACGAAGGCGTACTCATTCACCCGCCGCACCAAGGTGCTTGCGGACGGCACGGTACGGAAGAACAGCGCGTGACCTCAGGAGGACTGGCAGAGTCCCCAGCAGGGTTTGGGGTAAGCGACCCTATAAGCGAAA
>QHXW01000307.1:0-403 GCA_003223115.1 Acidobacteriota bacterium | reverse complement strand
GGCCCCACTCGGCAGGGCCTGGATCGTATCTCGTAGTTTGTGTCTTCGTGAAAGCTGTATGCGGGAAAACCGCACGTACAGTTTGAGCGGCGGACGGTGGCCAGCGTGAGGGCAACCTTATGCGCCACCTCCGACCCGACTATAATATATCATATACTACACAATCGCAGCCCATCGAGAGAGCTTGCGGCGTGTGAAGATAGAGATGCTCATGCGGATGCAATTAGGCGGTTTTCGACGTTGATTATTGGAACTACCGCTGCGTTTGCACCATGCCGATGAACAATCCGCCTCACCCCGGAGGTTTTGTGTTGCGCCAGTGCATTGAGCCTTTGGGCTTGAGCATCATGGACGCCGCTGCCGCCCTTGGAGTCACGCGCACCACGTTGTCGGAACTGGAGAA
>QHXW01000308.1 GCA_003223115.1 Acidobacteriota bacterium | reverse complement strand
GTAAATAAATACGATTTTTGTTTCGCCCTTTTCCGCTCAAACGAATCTGAACCAGTGCATTGATGGTGCACCGTGATGGATCACTGCTGCGGAGTGGCCGAGACCGCGGCAGGTCGATCCTCGGTTTCAATCTGCATTCCCTGCCACGTTATCCTTCCTTTTCGCACTCACTGCCACTTTATCCTTCCCAATACGGGTCCATCACTCGGAACGTATACGCTGATCGGAACGGACTTCCGGCCCTGGGCTGCTGCTGGCGGCTGTCACTTCACCCAAAGGTTTGCACGGTTGGAAGCATAGGTTTGCACAGAGTTCCAATTAGAAGCATACCTTTGCAATCCTTCGTTCGTTGGCAGGTCGAAGAAAGTGAACGATGTAGGCCGGGTTTCCTGCAGCAGTTTTGACCTCAGAGCTGGCATTCTGCGCCAGTTTGCAAAGGTATGGTTCCAGTTTTGCAAACCTTTGAGTAAAGTGACAGCGGCGCTCCCATTTTATGCTTCAAGGCACATGCGCCGCAGATGGGTCGCGGATGGTACATTAAGCGGACCGTCCAAACGCGCCCAAGACGGCCGAGAGCGCTCGAACGAGACGATTCTGATCCACCGATTTGGGCAGTGGAATCGAGAGGACCGGACGGTTTGTGCGTGGATCAAGCGACACAAGATTCGAAAGGGTTTCGTCAACGGGAGCGTTTTGCGCCACGACCGCGAGCGATTCGAGGAATCGCACGCCAGTTTCGATGAGCCCAGCAGCGGCTTGTTCGAATTCAGTGGATGGAGCCGCTGCAGCGGGGGCGGCAGCCGGCGACGCTGCCGCAGGGATGGATCCGGGTATGGATTGTATGGGTACTGCTTTGGTTGTGGGCTGATCGATTAACGGTTTCGGTCGTCCCGGTTGATTCGCGAAGATTTCTTTCACTACCTGCAGGATGCTCTTTCGTCCGAGCGCAGCGAAGCTCACCTCGCCCGTCGGCGAGTCGAAGACCCCAGCGAACAGGGATTTCTTCAGCTTGAGCGTTTCCCACACGCGCTCTTCGATGCTGTCCTTGGTCAGCAGGTGCACCACGTGGACCGGACGCGACTGGCCGAGTCGGTGGACTCGCCCGATCCTCTGTTCGAGCCGGGCGGGATTCCACGGGGGCTCAAAATTGACGACCGCCGAGGCTGCCTGGAGATTCAGTCCAACTCCTCCGGCATCTGTCGAAAGGAAAACGCGGCAGTCGGCGTCGTGCCGGAATTTCTCCATGAGCGCGCCGCGATCCCGGGAAGGCACGCTGCCGTGCAGCGACACGAATCCGATCCCCAGCTTTTCCAGTTCCTCGCCCGCCAGGTGAGTCATCCGTTCGTATTCGCTGAAGACCACCACCTTGCGACCCTCTTCGATCGCCAATTCACGAACGATCTCGCGAAACTCGGCGAGTTTTGGCGAATGGTTCGTTTGCTTGTCAAAAAGAAAGGTGGAGTTGCAGAGCATCCGCATGTTCTGCAGACAACACAGGACCCGCTTCTGGTCGATTTCCGAGAGCCAGCCCTGTCGTTCCCACTTGCGCATCAAGGCGGCCAGGATATCATTCTGTTCCCAGTAAGGCTCCGCCTGCTGTGGCGTCAGGCCCACGTGGAGTATCTGGTCCGTGCGTTTGGGCAGATCCTTCAGAACCTCCTGGCGGGTGCGCCTCAGAAGAATCGGCGCCAGTTGATCGTGAATTCGGTCCAGTCCGCGGTAGCCAATCAGTTTGCCGTTTTCGTCCTCCGTCCGATGCTCGTGCAAGAAGCGGAAAGCGGGACCCAGCCGCCGGCCATCGATGAACTCCACCACCGAGAACAACTCTTCTAGCTTGTTTTCGAGCGGAGTTCCGGTGAGAACGAAGGCGTAGCGGCTTTTCAATTGTTTGATCGTGCGCGCTGTGGCGGTGGTCCAGTTGCGGATGCGCTGGGCTTCATCGAGGATGATGAGGTCTGGCGCGAGTTCGTGCATGTAGCGCACATCTTTCAGAACCAGTTCGTAGCTGGAGAGGTTGAAGAACTGAGGGGAAGCGTACAATTCGCGCCGCCGCGGCAGCAATCCCTCGATTACCTGCGCCGAGAGTCCGGAGAACTTTTCTATTTCCGTTTTCCACTGGTACTTTACCGAGGCGGGAGCCACCACCAACACCCTTTGAATGCCGCGCCGGCGGCGCAGCATTTCGGTAGCGGCGAGGGCCTGCACGGTTTTACCCAGGCCCATGTCATCGGCCAGGACCACTCGGCCCCGGCAGGCGGCGAAGATGGCGCCCCGTTCCTGGTAGGGCAGAAGTTTCGTCTTCAGGATTCCATTCAGCGGATGCCGCCCACGCCGCAGCTTTGCCAGAAGCTGGCGTTCCAGATCCAGACCCTCGGCGAGCTCATTCTCCCGGTCAAGGTATTCCAGCACGTCGCTGTAGATGACCGCATCGAGGTCGGCTTGACGGAAAACCTCGATCACCTGATGGAAGCTCTGGAAGTGCTCCTGCCGCAGCAAGCCGGCTGGATCGAAGTACTCGTCAGCCAACTTCCGCAAAGCAGGCGATGGCTTAGCGGGAAGCCGCAATCGAACAGCGATACTTTCGCCGTACTGCAACGATATGGAGGCGCGTGCCCGCACAAACTTGCGGCTTTCGAGAGCCCTGCCATAGCGTTTGCCAAGCCGCAAAAAGAGGGCCTCGATGTGCTTGCACGTTCCCAAAGTATTGATGGCGAAGTCCGAGCAAGAGCAATAGTTCTCGAACAAACCGGGGCCGCGCATGGCAACACGGTAAGTTTTCCCGCTGGCAGACTTGACGCGATAGTCGCCGTATATCTCTCCGCTCGGCCGTTCCAGAACCTTGGCGATGGCGGCGACGGCTCGTTCCCGCCGTTCGGCAATCTGTTGCTCGACCAACATAACGAGCCAGGATAGCAGAGCGCTTGGGGCTGATTCGAGCTATGGCAACCTAAGCGACCGCAGGTGCCGGTGGCACATGGTTCAAATCAATTGGGTCTGGCTACTTTAGAACGACAGCCAAGCATCTATAAAGTCAATAGGTTTAGGTTAGGACTATTCGACCTGTCTTCGACTATCGCTTAGACTGGGGATATCGGAATAATCCCTCTTTTTGCGATCAACCCTGGCGCTGGGACGCTGCCAGTTTGGCTTGGTAACGCAGAATGATTTTGGAGAGTTTGTCGAGCTGGTTGAGCAGGGTTTTCAAGTTGCGGTATTGCTGCGCCGCGGCCCGATACAGCGGTGTCGCTTCCGGTGAGAGCTTGACATTGACTGTTTTGCCGTTGGCCTTGTAGTGAGCTCGAAGTACGGACTGTGGCGCTTGGTGGCATCGGAGGCACAGGCGCACTGGGGTTTGCCGCACTTCATCATCCCCTTCAGAACTGTGCCTTTGCAGAAATACTCGATCTGCTCCAGGCCTCGTCTGAGTTCCAGGAAGCGTTGCGTGACGCTCCAGGGAGGCATTCCGTGCAACGGGGATGGATTCCGCTTTTGGAATCAGAAATACGCGACATGTTCTTACGGTTATATTACCGTAAGAACTGTCGACTGCGACTCTTGTTTCCCTGCTCCGATGACTCTCAAACTGGATGGTCACGCCCATCTTTCGGCTTGGGTAATGGCCGCTCACGTTCTCGCGCCCGCCTCCAACACGCCGGGCTGGACCGGAAGTGCGAATCTTTGTAACGATCTCCTGCCCTTCTTGCGACAACCCCAGCCGGCGGCACCAAAGAAGGAACTCCTCGTTGCTCAGCATCTCGGGCACTTCGTGGGACCGGACACTGACCGAGCCCGATTCAGCTCCGGCACGAACGGCGTTCATTCTTCAGTGCCAAAGCATACCTCCGGCCGGCTTCGATAATCAACTCGTGAACCTGCCGGCCATTCCGGATCGCGCGCTCCAGTTCGGGAGCGAGTTCATCCGCCACATAGATCGAGAACCGCCGGTTACCCTTTCGGCCGTACAATGCGTAACTCGAGTGGCCGACGCCCGACTTGCAGAATCGGCAGTGTTCTCGTATGCAAGGGCTTTTGCGAAGAGATAGGGATCCCATCGCAATGGGCCAAAGATCCTGGACGGTGCCCTGAAACCACCGCTTTACCTGTTCCGGCGTATCCCGGCGAGCCATCTCTGTACAGGTGTAATATAACATACATACATTCCCTAACGCGATATGTTTGAGTGTTTTTGGTCGTTTTTTTAGACCGTAAAACCGCCTATTCTACTTGTATGCCGTCACGGGGGCTTCTTCACGCTCGTCTCACACGACACGCGCGAAGAGGAATTCGTCACCTCCGCAAACTGTTCCTCACCGAGCAGGGTTACACGTACCGCGTGGTCGTGGCAGGTGAGAGATAGGCGGCCTCTCTCACAGGCTCTCGAAAAAGAACGCGTCCGGCACACGGATCGCCTTCCCGTCGAGTCCGATGAGAGTTTCCTCAGTGCCTTGCAACCAGGGCGCAGGCTTCCGCCACTCTTCCGCTGCCAACACGGTAATTCCGAATCCTTCAAGGATGTCTGCGATCTTGACGCGCAAGCTCACGATGGTCTTGTACGCCTGAGCGCCATAAACCTCCCGGAAGTTTTCTTCTGGGGCGACCCGCTCGCCCGCGGTCTGGCCATAGGATTCAATTTCAGCCTCCGTCCTGCTGCCATCCTCAAAGGCAACCGTGTCGCTCAGTTCGATGACGGCAAAGGGTGCCAGCAGTGACACCGCCACCACCCAGCCGGTTCTGCCTCTACCGGGAATTCGGCTTACGGGCGGATCTTCTCCCCACCCGGCTTCTGCGAAGTCATCGGTCAACTCGGGTTCTACAACGCCTTCGGCTTCGGTTTCGAATGTAAAGCCTTCGCGGTCGGGACTACGAAAAACGTGTGATACGAACATGATCGCTCGATTTCGTCCGGCGGGTCCTCTTCAGGATCGGACTCTTCCCACCACAGGGGCCCTCCGTCTGCTTCGCGCTCGTAAAGTAAACGAGGCGAGTGTTCCTGATGCGGCGGAGGGCTCTCGACAGCCTCGGGTGAAGTCCTGAGAAATATGACTCATCCGGACCAAGAGACATCTCGACGATGCCATCCGACTAGACACGATCGATGATCGATCGCCTCCTGCACATCCCTGCGTAGACCGGTGCCCCGCTGGTCGGAGCGGGCCGGCACGCGCTTTCGGACTCTTGTGCTCATCGAAATTTTGCCGGTTCGCCAGCATCGATATGCAACGATCCACTCGGCTCCTTTTGGAAGCGGCGAGGGCAACCGCAGTTCCGAGAGCGAGATCCGTTGCTTGGTCTTATCCTTCCGGCACACAGCGACGAGTTGGTCGTCTTCGGTGATATCGATCCCTTCCACATTCACGGTCATGCCGAGAATCTCCGTCTCGAAAGGAAGTCGAAGGTCGTTCTCCATCATGGTATAGAAGCCGGTCACTTGCTCCGACTCGCCGTAGGCGTCCACCAGCGCTTCCTCGACAAGGTCATCGAGCCGTGTCTTGCTCAGGCGAAGCCGTTGACCCGCTACGTTTTCCCTTTTTTGCTTTGTACTCATCGTTTCTCTATGCGCTCCCCACTCTACCGCTTAAAGGTGTTGGCGAATCGGGTAGAAGGGTCTCTGCTTCGATCACGTATCCAATCGTGCTGTAGCTCTTCAGCCTGCGCTCGTACATCCTCGCCAGCATCGGAACATAGTGATCCACGTAGTCGTAGACCTGCACGAATCGTTTGTTGTCGTGCAGACGATGCAATCGGCCCACGTACTGCTGCAGCGTGCCCTTCCAGGAGATCGGCATTGCCAGGAATAGCGTGTCGAGACGCGCGTCGTCAAACCCCTCGCCTATGTAGCTTCCCGTGGCCAGGATTACCCGCGATTCGTTCTCCGGCACGGATGCCAGGGCAGCCGCCGTTTCCCGGCGCTGCTTCTTCCCCATGCCTCCCTTTAAAACGAAAACATGCCTGGCAACACACGCGAGTCTGCTTGCGAAAAACTGGAGATGGTCTGTCCGCCCGGTCAAAAGCAGCGGGCAACGTCCCGATTCTACAGTGCGCACGATGTCATTGGCGATCATCTCGTTACGCGAGAAATCATCAACGAGTGCTGCGTAGATGTCCTGGATCGTGGTCTCGGTCAGTTCGGTTGCCATCCGGAACTCGGTATAACGAGGAGTCACCTTGTGCGCGAACGGCGTTGTTTCGGTCATCGCCCGGGCGCTCATGCTGAACCGTACGGGGCCACACTGCATGTAGATGATCGGATGGTGCCCGTCCTTCCGCGTCGGAGTAGCAGTCAGGCCGACGACATACCTGGCCGTCACCTGCCGCATGACCTGTTCGAACGTGAAGGCGGATATATGGTGACATTCATCGACGATCACCTGACCGTATTCCGCAACGAAGTCCTTTACCTCGTCTTGTCGGTACAGGCTTTGAATGACCGCGACGTCAACGCAGCCTGTCCGGTCCATTTTCCCGCCACCGATATGTCCGATCGCCTTTGCTGGCAAATCCAGAAACATGCCAAGGCGCTCCTGCCACTGGTCGAGCAACTGCTGTCTGTGAACCACAACCAGAGTGTTAACTTTGCGCTTCGCGATCAGCCACGCCGCAACGGCGGTCTTGCCGAATGCCGTCGGAGCGCAGAGGATGCCCTCGTTGTGAGCGGTGATTTTCGCAACGGCTTCCTCCTGGAACGGCCGGAGCTGTCCCTGGAACTCGGCGTCAATACGCGTCCCCGCGAACCGTTCGTCGCGAACCTCGGGCCGAATCTTGTGCGACTCCAGAAGAGCCAGTGTCTCCGTCAGACACCCACGAGGCACAGCGATGTGCTGGGGGAATTCCTGACCGCATGCGATCACACGCGGCTTGTTGTACGTGGGGAGCCGCATCGCCTGCGCCTTGTAGAACTCGGGGTTCTGAAATGCTGCCAGCCGGAGCAACCGATTCAGCATGGCTGGTGGGAGATCCCTCTTTTCCACGTAAACAAGATTCGCGCGAGTAATCTGAACAGTCTTTGGTAGCGGCCCTTCGATCGGCCGCTCCTTCCGTTTGCGGGAAGGGGGCAAGGTCCACGGATCTTGTGCCCCCTCATCATCGGCGATACTCATCCGGACTCCGATCAGGTCGCCTTTGCGCTGAGCCTGCGCCACAACCTGCTCCGCGGCATCGGCCGGCATTCGTCGTATCGTCGACAGGAACTGCCATTGGTCTGGGTACGGGTTGAAGTCGGGGGCGATGAAAACACTGTTGCCCAACTTGCGAGGCGCGAACTGCAAGGGAAGGGCAATCAGATTACCGAACCCGCCTTTGGGCATCGTGTCCTGGTTTGGAAAGAAGCGATCATAGGAATCGAGGCCGACCTGATGCCTCCGCTCCATAGTTCGTGTGAGGAGTACGCATCCAAGTTTGCGCGCTGTGATCGCCGGCAGCGCACGGTCAAAGAAGATCCAAATGTGGCCGCCCTTCCCGGAACGGGAGCGTTCCAAGGCAGCGGGCACATTCGACTCCTTGCAGATTTCCAGGAAAGCCAGCGAGTCATACTCCCAGGTCTTCTTGTCGAAGTCTGCCGCAAGAAACCAGCACGTTTCGTCTGGCAAGAGGGGGTACACGCCGATCGTCTCCTTGCCCAAGAGGTGCTGCTCGATGACGGTGTCGGTCATTGGGAGGAACTTCCGTGTCTTCTGGGCGACTTTCTTTCGATCCTGCGGCCGGCTTTTGTTGATGGCCTTCCAGTCCTTTACGTCCGCCGGCACATATCCGTGTCGGCCATCATCGTTCTCCCATCGCCGTGCGTAGACATCCTCTCTGCCGCGAAACAGGCTTCGAAATAGCGCGATTCTCTTTCTGGCTCGCTCCTCTTTATCCACCGGGGGAGCCGGCTCGACGGTTTTGGCTGAAGGCGGATTCTCTGGCACCAGTTGCGGAATCGGAATGCTGTGAACCGCCAGCAGCCGCCGCAGGCTAGCATTCTCCTCTCGGAGCCGGATATTTTCCTGCTCTGGAGGTTCGAATGGTAGAGACTCTGAACCGTTCTCAGTCATACCGCGTTCACCGTTCGGTGCGCTGTGCTCGCACTTCGTCGAGGAACTCCTGTATCCCCACAACCACAAACACCGCGACGACATCGGCTGGGATCCTCCTCCAGGGCACGAAACGGGACCTGCCAACCCGCCGGCAAGTCGTGTGTTCTTCTTCTCTCGAAGGTCAGATGCAAGGCGTCCAGAATCCGCCGTTTATCCAGCCCTCCTAACCCGACCAGGAGAGCCAGGTCCACTAACTAAGTCCTTTACCCTGCTGTTCGCCGAGTTCCGCGGGAGCGTGTAGGCATGGATCTTTTCGGCGAACTGCTGCTCGCGAGCGATCATCCGAACCCGCGAGGGCTGGATGCCGGCGAATCCCAGCCAGTCCCGGCAGACGATCGTTTCCAGGGGTGGGGCGAGACCACGTCGCCGATACCGGCGTCCAGGTGGAATCGGGCAAAGATCCGTTCGTCCATCCGAGCTTCGACTGGATAGCGGGCGCCGCCGTACGACGCGGCGATCAAATCCAGGGCAGGCAGTCCGAGCGTAAACTCGAACCAGTCGCCGAGAGGCACGTCGGCCGCACTCTGCAGCATATCCCGCGCGATCTGGTTCTGGTCGTTTCCGGCCGATGCTGCGACCCGCAGCACCGTTAGATCGATGTCCACGGTTGATCGAGCCGCCTTTCAAGACCCAGGGCGGTGGTTCTTCCCGGAACAACCTTGCAAGCAGGCGATCGAATGATACCTGTCGGCGGAGGTGGCTCAAATCGATCTGCTCGCTCATAGATATCCGCTGCAGACGTTCTTCGACGGCCCTTCGGAATGCTCCCGCCGTCGTATATGTCCTGGGTGACGGCATTATGCGACTCGCCGCAGCACGTCCTCTACGATCTTGCGGGCAGGTCCGCTCATTCGCGTATTCCGAATCTGTTGCCGGCTGATCAGACCGCGGTCTACGGCCTGCTTCAGCGCCTGACGGATAACACCCCGCTCAACCGTGCCTGCTTCGATCAGGTCAAGAATCGTCCGCAGAGGTCGAGTAAACTTGAAGCCCTGCCCCATCTTCACGTCGGTCGCAGGCAAGTCGGCGTAATGCAGTACCAGGATCCCGGGAATATCGCTGTTGCGCCTGAAATCCGTCGGGACTGTCATGTGGAGCTTCGCCGGATTCAGGTCCGACAAGTCATAGAGGCTGAGCGCTGTATGGTGGCTGTAAACACCCTCGACTTCCTCGTCTCGGTTCCGAGACCAGAGTGCCCAAAGCACAAGGTCGGGCCGATCGGCCATCGGGAACAGAGCAAGCCGGTAAATGCCGCGGTACTCGCGGATCCAGTTTCCGACCTGAAAGTGGTACGGATGGGTGTTCTCGGCGAATCCGGCGGCCTTGGCCTGCTTGGTGGTGAAAAAGCCCTGCTGCTGCTCGGCGATCTCAAAAAGTCGCCGCGATGCTTGCCGGTGAGACTGGGCCATAACACAATACTACAACTTTTTTGACTATAACTCAATCAAAGCAGCCTTCTTCCGCCGTCGGCCGTACCGATGCTCAGGACTCAAAATCCGCATGGACGCGCGGCCACGGTTCAGAGTCTGTGATGCGCGAGGATGTTCGTAGCCGGATTTCGCCCGCGGGATTGCCGGGCCTGGGAAATGCTCAACGCCCTATTCAGACTCGCTTTCGCCCACAAGTCTGGCGCAGAAGCAGCGCCAGCTATGCGCTACAAATGACGGTCGACAGGTCCGGGAGAATCGCGGCTTCCGAGAGGATCACGGATCTTCGACTTCGACGGAAGCCCGGATACAGCACGGTCCGGGATCGTCGACAGCCGACGCCCAAAATTTCAGCATCGCGAGGCGGCCTCATATCCATGTAAAGACCATTCAGCAGCAATACCCCGGCATCAAGCTGGCACCGGCTGGGATGGACCAGCCCGGAACAATCGCTCCGTTTCAGGAGAAAGCAGCACCCAAAACCCGTAAATCCCCACCGCCGTGCCAAGAGGAACATCGTTCAAATCGAGCACAGAGAGAACGATTCCCAGAATGCGCGCCCAGGGACGGAACCGAAGCAAACCGACCCCGACGACGATTCCAGGCAGCGAGAGGGTCATCAGCACAATAAAGATGAGCCCGCCAATACCACCCAGAATCGGAATCGCAAGCCGGGCGTCTTCACTGTGGTCCGTAACACCTACCAGCCCCGCAATACCTCCAACAGTGAACTGGTGCGGAAATCGATCAGCCGGATGTTGTCGGCGGAGAATTACCGAGTACTCGAAGCCAGCGACGCCGGCCAGGCGCTCGAGATTTGGCAAATTCATAAAGAAGAAATCGAAGTTCTGATGGCGGATATCCAAATGCCTGGGATGAACGGTATCGAACTGGTTCAATCAGCTTGCGGCCACACACAGAAAATTGAAAGCGTTGTATATGTCGGGTTACCCGGAGGTGCTGGCCGATCAGCCAGTGGGCGCTCACCCTGTGCCGTTCCTCCAGAAGCCGTTTATAGTGGGCGTGGTCCGGTTTTACCACGCACGACCGGAAGCGATGCCAGATCATGGCGCGCATCACGGCCTTGGTCTACAACTGGTGGACGATCTTCATGCGCTTGGGAATCCCGGCCTGGTCCGGGTACGGCGGCATAAGGATCGTTACACAAGCATGTGGAAGCGGTAACCTCGCGCCCGTTGGCGTTGTACGGCATAGCTCGGCGGACCCGGCACGGCAATCAAACCACGGTGGAGATCACCAGCATGCATTCGAAGGCGGGGCTGATCGCGGCAGCCTTGACGAATGTGAGTGGGTTTCTTAAGCGAATCAAAGCGACTGCGGAGCAGTTGACTCAAGCCGAGCGGTGGCGGCTGATTCTCAGCGCTGCTTTTCAGAATTTTCTTGGCGGCAAGGTTCTCGGAAGCACTCGGCGGCTGGCTGAAGCTATGGGCTAACCGCCGTTTTTGGGTTTATGGGCAAAGAGGCTTCCAAAACACTCCGAGCCATTCTCAACCGCCCTTGCACGGTTGGAAATGTCCCCGCTGTGATTGCGACAAGTATCGCGACCTGTCCGCCGATTGCGATGGCAGGACACTGATATTGATTTTTGCCTGCGTGCAGTGCGAGTTAAAGCGATTCAGCATGCTCGAACTAGCATTGGAGCGCTGCCCGTTTTGCGCTGGGGCAGTTCTCCTATCCGGGCACTCATATATCGGTAAAGATGAGTTCAGCCTGGGTCATGCCTGTTATTTCTGCAAAGCGGTCATCCGGATTTCCACGCCATGGTGTCAGGTGACGGCGAGTAGATCGCGCATGTCTTTCGATGGTAAAATTTTCACGCGTGCAGCCAGAGACCGACGTGCAAGTCGCATTCCTGCGGCTGGTCCTGCCCGGCCGTCCCGAGCGCAATGTGGGCGTATTCCTGCTCCATCAGCCGACCGGCTCCTTGTACTTCCGGCTCCGCGAGGATTGGGATCGCGTGGCGGAAGCGGACGAAGCGAGCTTTTGTCTCAGCTCAGCCATGATTTCCGAAATCGCATTCAGGAACTCGGCGATAACGGCGGGCAGGCCTTCCTTGGGTCACTGGAGGACCAGCTTTCGAATGTTCTCCCAGCTTACCGAACGCACTTCGCTCAAGGTGAGCGATTGGCGGGCGGCAATTGATCGCCTTTTCGAGAAAATTGCACGGCGGCTTGATCGCGAGTTCAGAAATGCAGCGACTTCCAGTTTCACTTCAAGATAGTCAGCAGATTGGTGTAGTCATCGGTCCAAACGCGCTTAAGCTCCACGGCGGGTCGCATGCCTTTGACAATCACCCAGGTGGCTGAGCTGACCTGGTTGAGCGAATCGGGCCCGTTTGTGACGACCCGGCTTGCGTGACCGAGCGAGGCCGCAACATTCTCGACCACGGGCGCGAGATCGAGGTACTTACTGGTGACATGCACGGCGAGTACACCGGACTCGGCCAGGTGCCGGAAATACAGTTCGAAGGCTTCCTTGGTTAGCAGGTGGACGGGCACTGTGTCTCCAGAGAATGCGTCCACAGCCAGCAGGTCGAACCGCTGCGGGGTTTCGCGCGCCAGCGCCAGGCGGGCATCACCGGCGATGATTTCGATGTTGCCCTTGCACTCGCGCAAAAACTGAAAATACTCGCGGGCCAGGTGTATGACCATGGAATTGAGTTCGTAAAACCGAACGTAATCCCCCGCCCTGGCATAGGCGGCGATGGTTCCTGCACCCAGGCCAATGACGCCGATTCGCCTCCCGGCTCCTCCCATGTTCTGGATTTCGAGTCCCACGCCCGATTGCCGCGAATAATAAGTTGTAGGCTCACGACTGCGCTGCGCGGACAAAAACTGCGAACCGTGCAAAATGCTTCCGTTATAGAGAGCGTGATAGGCGGCCGGACCGCCGCCAACCTGATGTACTTCCAAAGTGCCGTAGAAATTTCGCAGGCGAAGCTGATTCGGATTCTTGCTTGAAAGGGAGACGGCAAAGGCCGCAACGGTCACCAGTGCCAGCCGTATGAGATTCCGCCTCGAGGCATAGCCGTACAGCAATGCCAACGCGAGTAGCGCGCATACCACCAGGGCAAAGGGCAGCTCGAGATAACTGTTGAATACCGCCGGAGCGACCACGCCGACGAAGAGCGCACCTAGCGCGCCGCCGAGCGAAATCAATAGATAGAACGATGTCAAGTGCGCGGTTTCAGGCTTCCGCCGCGCCAGCTCTCCGTGACAAAACATTGAAAAAACAAACAACGCCAGGCTGAACAACAGTAGGCCCCAGACCACGTGCCTGCTCCAGCTATATTGCTGTGACGCCGCGATCAGCGAAATGACCGCCACCGGGAAAAGCCATCGAAAAAGTCCGCGGCGATACCAGGTGTCCCGATGAAAGCATAGGACCAGGGTCATCAGATAAATACTGAGCGGCACAATCCAGATCAGCGGCACGGGCGCGACACTCTGGCTCATCTGATGCGCGGTTGCCAGCCACAGGGCTGACGGTGTGGCGGCCAGAGCGATCCACAGCAACCGGTCTTTGAGACTCAGCGGCTGCTGCTGCGGACCTGGTATCGGCTGGCCGCGGGCGCCGAATTGAGACCATGTCATCAGCGCTACAAAAGCGGCATACGCAACGCTCCAGATTGCAAGCTGTCTCCGGCTACCCAGCCAGGGTTCGATGAGAAACGGGTATGCGAGAAGACCAGCCAGCGAGGCGGCGTTTGAGACGGCAAAAAGCCAGTACGGCAAGGAACGTGATGTACGGGCGTGAAAAACCTGCACCAGCGGTCCGGTGGTCGAGAGTAGGAAATAGGGCAATCCAATGGAGAGCGCGAGCAGCACCAAGATCGCCATCACAGGGCGCGCGCTTCCTGAGTCCACGCCGGTCGCCGGAACGCTTGGGGGCAACACCAACAGACTCGCGGCTAGCAACACGGAATGAACGCCGATTTGTGTGCGCGGACGTAGGCGCTGCGTTGTCCAGTGGGGGTACGCGTAGCCCAGCAACAGCACGAGCTGAAAAAACAGCATGCAGGTTGTCCACACTCCAGCCGAGCCGCCGAACTGAGGCAGAATTGTCTTGACAATGATCGGCTGGATCAAAAACAGCAGCAGCGAGCTGAGGAATATGGTCGCGATGCGGACGATCTGCACGAGCTAAACAGGATAATACGGGAGAGAAATGGAAAGGGAGGAGGAGAACGACACGCGATACCGCGTGTTCCAATCGGCCCAGCAACCGCACTCGTGTCATCTCTTGGTCGCCGGCGTTTTAGCCTTTATCTCGCGGAATTTCTCGAGCGCCTGTCTGGACTTCTCTTCTTTTCCAAGCTGGCTGTAAACGCGAGCAAGCAGGTAAAGCGGCTCCGGGTAATTGGCGTCGAGTGATGCGGAACGCTCCAGCCAATTCATACAAAGGTCGATTTTTTCCAGCTTGCATAGCGCCTTGCCGCCCAAATAAAAATTCCGGGCGGAGTACGGATTCCGGTCCGCAGCTTTGGAAGCTGCCGCGTAGGCCTTCCCGGCATCGCCTGTCTCAAGCAGCACCTCCGCCAGATTGGCATAAGCCAGGTCGTAATCGGGATGATCTTTCTCGACGAGCTTGATGGACGTCAGGAAATAGCGCATCGCCCGGTCTGTCTCACCCTTAGCCTGGTAGCAAAGCCCCAGGTTGTCGTAGGCCTTGTAAGCCTGCGGATTGAGCTTGAGCACGCGCTCGAATTGTCCCATGGCATGATCGATCCGACTCTGCTGATAATAGATGCGCCCCAGCATGTACGGGCCTTCCTCATCATTGGGATGGTGGTCCAACAAATCGATGAAGGTATCCTCGGCCTGGGCATAGTTTCCGAGCAGGTACTCACAATTGCCTTTCAGCTTGAGCGCGCTAGCTTGGCCGGATTCGGCTTTCAGCACCTGGTTTGTTATCTGCAAGGCGTCCGTGAACCGCTGCGCCATGAAATAGGCATTCGCCAACGCGAGTCTTCCCGGCGTTGAACCCGGCTGCAATTCCAAAAATTGCTGCGCCGTATGAATGGCCTGTTGGAATTCCCGGCGATGGACGTACGCGTCTGAGAGTTCAATCAGGGTGTCGCGCTGAGTAGGACACGCATCGAAAGCTTGCTGGAACTGCCGCGCTGCGACGTCATACTGACGCTTTTCAAATGCGCCACGCGCGCTCTCGCGCAAAGACATGGAACGCACCGGGTCGCAAGCGCCGCCCTGCTGTTGTTGAGCGGCGGCGAAGGACGCCAAAACGAGCGAAAGCATGACGAGATAGGCCACAGATTAGAACCAGCTCCGGCTACCGCAGCAGCGTCAGCTCTTCCCGCACCTTCGGTATGACCTCACGGTACTGAGCCGGAGATGCTTTGGCCAGAAAGGTCTCGAAGCATGCGCGGGCCCGCGTGCGATCGCCCGCCATCTTGTAGATGAGCCCGAGATTTAATTGCGCCTCCACCACGTCCGGGTCGAGCTGAACGGCTTTCTCGAAGTAACCGCGTGCGCCGGACGGATCCTGGCGTTGGATGGCAATCAGTCCCAGGCCGTTATAGGCAGCGGCGTAATCCTGATCGGTCGTAATGATCCACTTGAAGACGCGCTCGGCGTCCTCGACTCTTCCCTTCTCCAGATAAGCAGTGGCCAGATTGCTTTGGCTTTCGACGTCGGATGGGTTGTACTGGGCCGCCTTTACATAGAAAGGGATCGCCTCGTCCTTGCGGCCTGAGCGAAGGTAGAGATCCGCGATACGCGAGTACAACCTGCCGTTTTGGATGCCGTTGCTCACGGCGCTTTCATACAGCTTCACAGCATCAGCGTACCGGCCGACCTTCTCCAGTTCGCCGCCGAGGTAATAGTAAGTGGAAGGGTTCCCGGTATCCTGAGCGAGCGCGCTCTGCAGCATTTCAATTCGCTGCACAACGGACAGCTTCGAACCCGGCGCCTTAACGGCTTCGTAGATCTTGAGAACATCGACACGATCTTTGGGATCGGGACCTGAGCCCGTCAACTCATATTGCCTGCCGGTGAAACCAGCAAGATATCCCAGCGATTTCAACTGTCCCATGGTCCGCTCGTCCACGGTGCTGGTCGCGACTTTCTCCGGTTGGCCGTCGGGCATCTGCGTGAACTTTTTCATGGCCTGCTCGAGCTCGTTCAATTCCGGTGGATGCCGGCCGATGATGTTGCTGGTTTCGCCCGGATCCTGCGCCAGATCGTAAAGCTCCGGTTTGGGCGCTCGAATGTATTTCCAGCGATCGGTGCGGATGGCGCGCAGCTCGGCCCATCCCATGTTCATCTTGGGATAGAGGGTCTCGCCATACGAGGACTTGGTCGGCACCTGTTTGCCGGAAAGCGCCGGTAATACGCTGATGCCCTGGCAGGCTGCCGGAGGCTTGCCGCCCAGGATCGCGAGCACGGTGGGCAACACATCGATCGTGCGCACCTGCGGTTTAATCCGCATCCCCGCGGGAATACCGGCGCCTTTCATGATGAGCGGAATGTGCAGCGTCGCATCGTAAAGAAACACGCCGTGCGTGTACTCGCCGTGTTCACCCAGACTCTCTCCGTGGTCCGCGAGGATCACGATAAGCGTACGATCCGCCGTTGATTTTTTCTCGACGGCATCGATGAAGCGGCCCAGCTCACGGTCTGTATATGCGATCTCGCCGTCGTACAAATTGCGCTGGTATTTTTTCCTGTACGGTTCCGGCGGATTGTACGGCATGTGCGGATCGTATAGATGCAGCCACACGAAAAACGGCTTGCCTGACTGTGCACCGAGCCACTCCAGTGCATGGTTCACCACTACAGCGGCGCGCCGTTCGGGGTACTCGCCGGCGTCGGCCTTCTCGGTCTTTTCGGCCTTTGGCATCTTATCGTCGTACACCGCAAAGCCCTGATTGAAGCCGAAGGCTTTCTTTAAGACCGATGCACCGATGAAAGCGGCGGTGTCCCAGCCTTGCTCCTGAAGAATAGACGCCACCGTTTTGCAGGAAGGTTGAAGAACGAACCCGCCCGTGTTCCTGACCTTGTGCACCGTGGGGTAAGTGCCAGTGAAAATGCTGGCGTGGGAAGGAGGCGTGAGCGGGGTTTGAGCCACGGCATTCTCAAACAGCGTGCCTTCCCGCGCCACTTGTCGTCTCCGTAGCAATGCAGGTGATCGGCGCGCAGGGTATCGATGGTCACCAGGACGACGTTCAGCGGCTTCAGCGACGGGACCGGCTCCGGCGCCGTCGAACTTTGGTTCGTTGAGGTGCAGGACAAAAACGCCATTGCTACCAGCACACAAAGAACAAGAATCGGCGTAAATCGAGGGCGGCCGACCCAGGTATAAGGCATCCGGGAAGAGCTCCTTGAAACTTTAACCCAGGATAGCAGCGGTCGAGCGGAGAAAAAAAAGGCCCTGGGCGGTAGCGCCACAGGGCCTCGCTTGTTGCTTCAGGAACGGCTAGAAGTCGATGCGCGCGTCGAGTTGCAGCGTTCGGCCTCCACCGCCGGCGTACAGCATGCCGAAATCGGAGTCTCCAATGGTCGTGTCGGCGATGTAGCGATTGGTGCGGTTGAACGGATTGGTCAAGCTCACGCCGACACCTATGCTCGCACGCTCTTTAATTGGAAACTTCTTGCTCATTCGGAACTGCTCATCGAGCGTACGCGGCCCGCGCAGGTTGTTGATAAACCGCGGTGCTGTTCCCACGCGGAGCGGAACGCCGTTTTCAGTCGTAGGCACGTTCGCAAAAGCCGCGGGGTTCAGGTACGGCTGCGGATTAAAGAAATCTACATGGCCAGGTAACGGCCCCAGCGTAAGTGGAACGCCGGTGAGAACGTCCGGCCGAATGGAGGAAGAAAATCCGTCTGGTGTGTTAAGTCCGGACGAGAAGATTGCGATGGGATCACCAGAGCGGTAATTGTGAATCGCGGCGAGTTGCCAGCCACCCAGGACGTAATTGAAGGCGTGCAAGTCCCAGCGCTTTCCTTTTCCGAACGGCGTCTCATAAACCCACGTCAGCTTGAAATTCTGCGGGTAATTAAAGAACGCCGTCGAGTGTTCGAGTTTCCGATTATAGTAATCCTGGAAAGTCGCATAATACTGTGCAGGCCCGGCGGCGTCCACGTAAGTCAGAGCCTTGGACCAGGTGTATGCTGCCAGGAAGCCCAGACCAGCGGTCAGATGACGTGTCGCCGTTATCTGTAACGAGTGGTAGCTGGAGTTGGTGTCATACGGAAACGCCTCCTGAACACTGCCGTATTGCGGGAACCGGCGGAGAGCTTGGGCTACGGTGAAGTCCGATGCCGGGAAATCCGGATAGGGGATGAACTCCGGATGGTCCGAGGCATGATCCGTCAGAATATCGCCCTTGGAGAGTAAGCTTGCCGGCAAGCCATTCATTTCGCCGAACTGCCCCTGGCCGCCCCACAACCTCGTTCCTTTGTTTCCGACGTAGGCCACCTCCAACACGGTCTTAGCGGGCAGAAGATACTGCACGCTCAGGTTCCAGTTCTGCACGTACCCAGGGCGGTTCGCATCGGGCGCCGTAGTTTGATACGCATCGTAGTTACCGGAAGACGGATCGGTGTTGGGCAGGGTGCCGCGGAAGTTCGGGAACGGTTTGCTGAGGTACATGGCCGGATCGTCCACGAACCCGGTCGGGCTGGTCCCCGCCCGCGAGCTGATCGTTGAATAGTACCCGTAAGTGAATCCGCTGTAGCCCCAACTGTTCGCGATGGGCGGCGTGTTGGTCATGGCGTACCCGCCGCGTACCACGAGTTTGTCCGACGCCTGGTACGCAACACCAAACCTCGGGCCGAATTCGCGCCAATAGGTCTTGCTGGGAGTCTTGCCAAACACCAACGCCCCTGGACGGTTGTCGGCGTCCGGATTCGGCGCATTGAGATCGATGTACGAGAGCCGGCCCGTACGCTCGAAGAACGGCGGAATGATCTCCCATCGCAGCCCGATGCTCATGGTTAATTTGGGTGTGAGCTTCCAGTCGTCCATGGTATAAAGCGCGTGCTGCGGCTGCCGGAACCCGTCATTTAAGATACTGATATCGCGGGAGGCGCTTCGAGGCGCACCCAGCAAGAAGCTGGCAAACGCATGACCGGTGTTGTTGATAAAGCCCGGCAGATCCGTCTGCTGCGCAGTGAAACGGAAATCCCCTGAACCGTTGGGATTCCGCTCGTTATAGTAATACCGCGAGTACTGATACCCGAAATGCACGCTGTGCGCGCCGTGGAGCCAGGTTAAGTCGTCGTTGACCACCCAACTTCCATTCGCTCCATCGTACCGGCCCCCGGAGCCGATCTGTGCGATGGTTCCGCCCTGATATGAATTGCCGCTGAATCTGAATGTCGGGAAGAAATCCGGCGACGTGTTCTGAATGCCCAGCTTCTCCGCCCAACCTTTGTTGATGGTGTCCGCGCGCCCGCCGTTTGAATTGAAGAAACGATTGAACCCGATAGCAACACGGTTGATGAGGGTATTCGACAACGTGGAGTTGAGCGACGCGCGTGCCATACGGCCCGGAGTGCTCTGTACTTTCCAACTCGTCGTCACCGGACCGGGAATGGGCAGGTAGCGGCCACCGCTGCCGCCCGAGTTGTTGTACCGGAGGCGGTAGCTGTGGTTGTAGTAGCCGGACAGATGGTGCTTATCCGAGATATTGTGATCGCCCTTCACGCCAACAATATGGAGGTCAAAGAAGGGACAGCAACTGCTGGGGCGCTCGATGTTGCGGAGCATTCGGTCGAAGGTTGGGTCAACCAGACCCAAACCGAGAATATTTACAGCAACGGGGTCCCATCGATCCTTCGGAATGGTGTTGCTCGGGAACGGATCGCGAACGACGGTTCCGTCGGCCGCCTTCCGCGTAGTGTTTGGGTCATAGATCTGCCCAAAGACAATGGGCCGCCCTAATGCATCGGTGCCCACCGTCGTGCCTGATTTGGAGTTGCCGGTGAAGGCCGGGTCCAGGAGCTTCGAAAAGTCGCCGGTCTTGAACGCAGTCGTCGCCAGGGTTGAGAAATTGCTGAACCGCAGTTGATTGTAGTGATCCTTTTCAAAATCGGTAAAAAAGAATGTCTTGTTTCTGCCGTTGTAGATCTTCGGGATGTACACGGGGCCGCCGAGCGAGTACCCTTCATTATTTTCGCGGTACTTGCCTTTCTTCTGACCCTGTGTTTTTTCCGAGAGCGAGAGCGCGTTGAAAGCTTCGTTCTGCAGGTAGACAAATCCCGAGCCGTGCACTTGGTTGGTGCCGGACTTGATGCCGAAGTTCGCTACGGCAGTTTGTCCACCGTTGTACTGGGCGCCAATAGCGCCCTCCTGCAGTTTGAATTCGCTGATGCCTTCGGCCGAGGGACTGAACTCGCTGTTATTGCCGCCGGAAATATCCGCGCGTCCGACAGGAATTCCCTCGATCAGGATCTCGTGCGAATACATCTGCCCGCCGTTGATCGAGCCCTGGAACCCACCGCCGGTTGTTCCCGGCAGGCTGCTGAAGATAAAGCTCTGGATCTGCCTCTGTCCGTCATCGAGGAAAATGGGCCAGCTCTTGAATTCCTCGAGCGAGATATAGCGACCGATCTCGGCGCTGCCGGTGTCTAACAGAGGCGCCTCTGCGGTTACGGTCACCTGCTCGCTGGTTCCGCCCACTTCGAGCGTCATATTTACGGTCAAGTTCTGGGCTACGCGCAGGATGACGTTGGTGTCCTCAGCCGTCCGAAAACCAGGAGCTGTGACACGAATGCTGTACGTGCCGGCCGTCAAATACGGAACGGTGTATGCGCCCGACCCGGTGGTGGTGGTCTTGGTTTCCACGCCGGTCGCCGTGTTCGTGATCACGACTGCGGCACCGGGCACCACGGCACCAGCGGGATCCAACACCGTGCCATTCAGCGTGCCTACCGCACCCTGTCCCCAGCAAATGCTGATCGCTGCGAACAGACAAAAAACAACCGCAAGTGCTCTCAAGCGACGAGACATTAATTTCCCTCCAGCCTTTCCGTTACAGTGCTTCTTAAATCCGCTCGTTGGTTACCCCTGTTCAAGGCCCCATGTGAGGCACGGACAAAATCCCATTACGCCCGCACAGAGCTTCCGCGCCGGCGTGAGCGACTTACTTGTATGAGGCAACGATGTACCGCCAGAGCCTCCTTTGTCAACCAAAATCTTTGCATTGCCGCGTTTGGTTCAACCGCTTCTCTAACGTGTATATGCGTCTCGGTAATTCGATTGTTATAAATCGTACGGCTTTAGCGTCATGAACGCCAGTTTCTGCTTTAGGGCGGCTGTGTTAGGCTCGACGGTTGGGACATAAATCGTTCTTACACACCGCCTTGTGGCTGCTCGTCATCCTGCCGCTGTTACTTGCTGGCGCTTCCCGAAATCAGAAGCGAACGGTTCCGAAAACTGAATACCGCAGTTGGTCTGTTTACGGCGGAGGTGCGGAAAATATCCGATACTCCGCTCTCGACCAGATCAATCGCGAGAACGTGGACAAGCTCGAGGTCGCCTGGACGTTCGATACCGGCGATTCTTTTGCAGACTCGGAGATGCAGTGTAATCCGATCATGGTCGACGGCGTCCTTTATGCAACTACGCCGAAATTGCGTGTCATTGCGTTGGATGCGTCGCAGGGAAAACTTCTCTGGACCTTCGATCCCAACGACGCGCCTGTACGCAGCCCCGTACGGAACCGCGGATTGACTTACTGGGGAGAGGGCGATGAGCGGCGAATCTATATCGTCGCACGCCAATTTCTGCACGCCATCGACGCCAAGACTGGAAAGCCGGTTCCTGCATTTGGAGATTCCGGGCGCGTCGATCTGCGCCAGGGTCTGGGCCGGAATCCGAAAGAAGTTTCCATTACGTCCACAACCCCGGGCGTAATTTACAGAGGTCTATTGATTCTCGGCAGCATGATGAGCGAGGATTTGCCGTCACCTCCCGGCGACATTCGCGCTTACGATGTGCGCACAGGCAAACTCCGCTGGTCCTTTCACACCATTCCGCATCCTGGCGAATTCGGTTACGACACCTGGCCGAAGGATGCCTGGAAGTACAGCGGCTCGGCCAACAATTGGGCAGGAATGTCCGTAGACGAAAAGCGGGGCCTGGTGTTCGCGCCTACAGGTTCTGCCGCCTTCGATTTTTACGGTTCGAACCGGCTTGGTGATGATCTGTTCGCGAATACGCTGATCGCTCTGGATGCTCGAACCGGAAAACGCGTGTGGCATTTTCAGGCGGTGAAGCACGATTTGTGGGATCGGGATTTTCCGGCGCCTCCGGGTCTGGTGACGGTTGAACGCAACCGGCGCCTGATTGACGCAGTGTCACAAACTACAAAATCGGGGCACGTCTTTGTATTCGAGCGCGAGACCGGCAAACCGCTATTCCCCCTCGAATACCGCAAGGTGCCTCCGACCGAGGTTGACGGCGAGAAGACTGCGGAAACGCAACCTCTTCCGCTCAAGCCGCCGCCCTTCGCACGCCAAATCTTCACCGAAGAAATGGTCACGCGCAGGACGCCGGAGGTTCATCAGGCCGTGCTGGAACAACTGCAAAAGGTTCGCAGCGCGGGCCAGTTCGTGCCACCGAGCGTCGAGGGAACCGTAATTTTTCCGGGCTTCGACGGCGGCGCGGAATGGGGCGGCGCGGCTTTCGATCCTGAGACCGGACTGCTGTACGTCAACTCCAACGAGATGCCCTGGATCCTAAGACTGGTGCCACGCCCCAAGATTCAGGGGCGTACCAGCGGCCGGGACATCTACCTGCAAGCTTGCGCCAATTGTCACCGCCAGGATTTGCACGGCAGCCCTCCCGAGTTCCCTTCTCTGGTGGAAATCGGGAACAAGTATGTCGATGCCGAGATCAGAACCATGATTCGCGAAGGCCGCGGGAGAATGCCGGCTTTTGCCCAGCTCTCGCGTGAGGAAATGCGCGGGCTGGTGCACTACCTCATGACTGGCGAGGACACCGCCGTTGCGGCGCCCACTTTCCAAACCCCGTGGCCGTTCGGATTGAAATACACCTCGGATGGCTATAACAAATTTCTTGATCCGGACGGCTACCCTGCCGTGGAACCGCCCTGGGGCACGCTCAACGCGATTAACCTCGATACCGGTGAGATTGCCTGGAAAATTCCGTTCGGTGAGTATCCCGAGCTTGTGGCCAAGGGAATTCGCGACACGGGAAGCGAGAATTACGGCGGCCCCGTGGTCACGGCTGGCGGCCTCGTCTTCATTGGCGCGACGGACCGCGACAGCAAATTTCACGCCTTCGATAAGGCCACGGGAAAACTCCTGTGGCAGACCACACTGCCAGCGGCCGGGAACGCCACGCCTGCCGTGTATGAAGCGGACGGCAGGGAATTCGTTGTGATCGCCGCGGGTGGCGGCAAGTCAGGCGCGCCCTCGGGCGGAAAGTATGTAGCGTTTGCACTGCCGAAGAACTAATCAGAGCACTCAGGCTAAACTGGATGCGTACCGCCCAGCCGCGAAGCTGAAGGAGCATCCATGCCCCCCGGGAAACGGCCCGTCAGGAACAATTACGTCCTTATTATTTTCGACAGTTGCCGTCACGATTCCTTCACCACCGCGCGTCCGTCAGTGATGCGCAAGCTGGGAAAAGTGGAAAAGCGCTGGTCGTACGCCTCATGGACGGCACCGTCGCACTATAACCTATTGATGGGCCTGATGCCGCACGTCAGCCCGCGGAATGTGTACGCTTCGGAGTACTACAAAAAGGATTTCTTCAAGTTCAACGAGCGGCTGGGAGCCGGGGGCATCGAGTTCAAGAGCTTTGTGCCGCGCCTGTACCTGCCGGTGCTGCTTCAGAAACTCGGCTATCGGACGCATGCCTTGGTTTCATTGCCGGTGCTGAATCCTACCACCGTGCTGAACAGCGGCTTTGACAGTTATAAGCTGATGGAGAAGCACAATGATATGCGCGCCATGGTGCGCGAGATGAAGTTTCGCGAAGATGCACCCTCGTTCTATCTGTTGAATGTCGGCGAAACGCATTATCCATACGCCTTGCCGGATGAGCCACCGGACCAGTGGCCGCGCATCAGCGGCGTGCACGGAGTGTTCAAACATCTGGACGAGTCCATTGTGGGTGGAAGATTGCGCAAGACCAACGCCAAAATGTTTGATAACCGGAAGCTCGGCGCGCTCCGCCAGCGCCAGATTGATGCCGTGAAGTACCTCGACACCGTAGTCGAAGAGCTGCTTGATGTAGTCCCGAGGAATACCTACATCACCGTCACGGCGGACCACGGCGAGCTGTTCGGCGAGGATGGATATTTCGGGCACGGGCCAATCCAGCACGAAAAAGTCTTCGAAGTGCCCTTCGTCGAAGGGAAGGTCCGATGAAGCCGCGGTGCACCACAAGCGAAAACCCGGATAAAGCGCGAGTATGCGACGCTTGTCCTACCACAGGCGGGAATGCCAATTCCACCGCGGCCCGGTATGCGCTGTTCCTGAGCATTTGCACGTTAGCGCTGATGCGGCCTCACGGACACGGACACGCCGGCCTCGAGCTGGCGTACATCGGGCCTGGCGCGGGGTTCGCATTCCTGGGCTCGTTTCTCACGCTCATCACTTCGCTCCTGTTGAGTCTGGTGTCGTTTCTGGTGGGGCCGTTTCGCATGGTTTGGCTGCTGGTGAGCCGCAGACAGGGTTACCGGAAAGCCCGCGTCAGGAAGTTGATTTTTCTGGGACTGGATGGTTTTGATCCCACGCTCGCGGAGCGCTTCATGGCCGAAGGCAAGCTTCCGAATTTGAGCCGTCTGAAACAGCAAGGCTCCTATTCCCGGCTGCGCACAACGTTTCCAGCGCTCTCGCCGGTCGCCTGGTCCACCTTTGCCACGGGCGTCAATCCGGCCAAGCACAACATTTTCGATTTTTTGCAGCGCGACTTGAGATCTTACGTACCGGAGCTGTCGTCATCCAAAGTCCGGCCGCCGGGCAGAACGTTGCGCATCGGCCGCTTCCGGATTCCCCTCTCGCGCGCCTCGGTTGAGATGCGACGCAAAAGTGAGCCGTTCTGGAAGATTCTCGGGCGACACTCGATTGGCTGCACGGTGCTTCGCGTTCCCATCACATTTCCTCCAGACCAGTTCAACGGCAAACTGCTTTCGGCGATGTGCACGCCTGACCTGCTCGGCACTCAGGGCAGTTTCTCCCAGTTCTCGACGCGCACCGAAACCACCGCCTGCATTGGCGGAAACCGTTATCCACTAGCACGCGTGGGCGATCACCTGGAAGGCGCGGTCGAAGGTCCGGAGAACACGTTCATCGAAGGCAGCGGGCACATGCGGCTTCCGTTCCACATTCTCGAGATTGATCGTGAGGGCGGCGCTCTACTCGAGATTCAAGGAGAGTCCTACCGGCTGAAACCGGGCGAGTATACACCGTGGATCCAGCTGCGGTTCCGTAGCGGCGCAGGCGTTTCCATCAATGGGATCGCGAAGTTCCTGCTGACCGAGACCAAGCCTGACGTGTCGCTGTATGCCACGCCAGTGCAGATCGATCCCGAAAAACCGGCGCTCCCCATCAGCCAGCCCACGTATTATGCAATGTACCTGGCGAAGCTCCTGGGATCATTCGCAACGCTGGGAATGGCGGAGGACACCTGGGCTTTGAATGAAGGCGTGATCGATGATGATGCCTTCTTGAAGCAGGTCGAGTCCATTAAGCAGGAGCGCGAGCAAATGTTCATGGCGGCGCTCGAGCGTACGCGGCGCGGAGTGGTTGCGTGTGTTTTCGATACCACGGATCGTGTGCAACACATGTTTTACCGGTATCTGGATTGCGCCAGAGCAAAGGCGCCGGCCGATGAAAAACAACGCGACGTCATCGAAAGCCTCTACCGTGACATGGATCGTCTGGTGGGCGAAACATTTAAACATATAGATGATCAAACAGCTCTTTTCGTGTTGTCAGATCATGGGTTTCGCGCCTTTCGCCGCGGCGTCAACCTGAACTCGTGGCTGCTCCAGAACGGCTATCTGGCGTTTAAGGATGGCGCGCGAGAAAGCGGAGAATACTTCGAAGGAATCGATTGGAGCCGCACGCGCGCTTATACGTTCGGACTGGGCGGACTTTATCTCAACCTGAAAGGGCGTGAAGCACAGGGTATCGTTGCGCAGGCGGATGCCGAAGCACTCAGAAAGGAACTGATCCAGAAGCTTACTCGCCTTCCTGACAAAGATACGGGCGAGATTGCCATCACCAACGTGTACGCTGCCAGCGACATATATAAAGGTCCATATCTCGAGGCCGCGCCGGATCTCATTATCGGCTACGCGAAAGGTTACCGCACGTCCTGGGATGCCGCGGTAGGAAAAACCACGGCTCGCGTGTTCGAGGACAACACCAAAGCCTGGAGCGGCGATCATTGCGTGGATCCGGTACTGGTTCCGGGTGTGCTGTTTTCAAATCGCAAAATCGAAGCAAAAGATCCCGGCATCGAGGACATGGCGCCCACGGCCTTGGCGCTGTTCGGCGTGCAGGTGCCAGCCTGGATGGATGGAAAGTCCGTACTTCAACTGGCTTGACCCTGCATTCTATCGGCGTAATGTTGCGATCCTCGAAGTTCCTGCTATTTCTCGTCCTGCTGCTGGGAACCGTTGGGTGCAGCCTTTCCCGCTCGCAGGCAACCAGAGTCATCGTCATCGGCGTGGATGGGATGGACCCCGGCTTTGTGCAGGAACACTGGCGCGCGCTGCCCAATCTCAGCCGCTTGGGCGGCGAAGGGAGCTTCAAAACCCTCCAGACCACCATGCCGCCGCTGAGCCCCGTGGCCTGGGCCAGTTTCATCACGGGCACCGATCCCGCCGAGCACGGCCTTTTTGATTTCGTTCACCGCAATCCTGCGACCATGCAGCCTTTCTCTTCGATGACCAGAACAGAGGAGCCGCGATTCACGCTTTCACTGGGCGAGTATCTGTTTCCGCTCTCGAGCGCGCGCGTCACCTCGCTGAGAAGAGGAAAAGCTTTCTGGCAGATCCTGGCCGAGCACCACGTTCCGGTCACTGTGGTGCGCATGCCGACGAATTATCCTCCAGTGGAATCCGCGGGCCGCGCGCTGGCGGGGATGGGCGTGCCGGACCTGCGAGGCACTTTCGGAACATTCACCTTTTACACCGACGATCCGGAGGAAATCTCGCGCGACGTTTCCGGAGGCCGTATTGTGAAAGTCCCGCCCGTTGAGGATCACGTGGTGCTGCCCGTCGAAGGCCCGGAGAATTCACTGCGCAAAGATCGCCGGATGTCGTCGGTGGATCTCACCGTGGATATCGATCCTGAGGCGCCCGTGGCCCGATTAGTTGTCGGCGATTCGCAGGTGATCGTCCGGCAGGGTGAATGGTCGGATTGGATGCGCGCGGAATTCCCGCTGGTGCGCGGGCTGGTCAATGCAACGGGAATGTTCCGCGTGTATGCGAAAGAGCTCCGGCCGAGCTTCGCGCTTTATGTCTCTCCGGTGAATGTCGATCCGGACGACCCGGAACTGCCCATTTCGGCGCCGTCGTCTTTCAGCCGCGCGATTGGGGTCGAAGCCGGACGCTTCTACACGCAGGGAATCGCGGAAGACACGGGTGCTCTGCGCCAGGGTGTGTTCAACTTGCCCGAATATTTGTCGCAAAGCCGCCTGGTCTTTGATGACGAGCACAAACTGCTGGACTATACTCTGCATCATTTTCACCAGGGGCTGCTGTTCGTTTATATCTCGAGCATCGATCAGAACTCTCATATGCTTTGGGGAAAACACGAATCCGAGCTTCTCGATACCTACCGCGCGGTGGATGCCGCGATTGGCGATGTTCTGAATCAGTCCGGAGGCGCGGATGTGATCGTGATGTCAGACCATGGGTTCACGACATTCGATCGCGCCGTCCACCTCAATACGTGGCTCTGGAAAGAAGGGTTTCTGGCCCTCAACGGCCCGCCAGGCGCTGAAACTCCGTTCGCGCATGTGGATTGGTCGAAGACCCGGGCTTACGCACTTGGATTGAACGGGCTTTACCTGAACCTCTCTGGCCGCGAGAAGCAAGGCATCGTGCATCCTGGCGCGGAGGCTCAGGACTTGCTCACCAAAATCACGGAACGGCTGCTGCAGTTTCGTGATCCCGCGAACCGCCGGCAGGTGGTAGAGAAACTTGATGCACCCCACGCGAACGCTGGCGTTTCGCCCTTTGCACCGGACTTGATTGTCGGCTACGGTCGAGGTTACCGGGCTTCCTGGCAAACCGCGCTCGGAGCGCTCCCCGAGCAGGTTATCGACGACAATAACGATGCGTGGATTGGCGATCACTGCATTAACGCCAAAGACGTGCCGGGAGTTCTGTTCAGCAGACTCAAAGTTCGCGCTGAATCGCCGCGGCTGAAGGATTTGACGGTCTCGATTCTGGCGCTATTCGGTGTGCCTCCGGACGCGGCGATGTCCGGACAAACGATTTATTAGGATGGGATGTGGCCTCGAAAACATCTGTCAAACTGAACAAGTCTCTCTGCCGGCGCGCGGCGCAGTGGGCCGAGAAAGCTGGATACAGCTCGCTGGATGAGTTCATTGAACACATGATCGAAAAGGAACTCGCAAAACTAGGCGAACCCGATTCTAAAGACGATGTGATCAAGAAACTCAAGGGGCTCGGTTATCTGGAGTGACGGAAGTCGATCTTGGAATGACGGCGCTTTGGAGTCTGGTCCCGCTTAGCATTCTTGTTGGAGTCGCGGCGCTATTGGTGTTCCGCCGTTTTTCCGATCAAGCAGCGATCCGGCGTTCGAAGAGCCAGGTGTTTGCGCACCTGCTTGAATTCCGGCTCTTCATGGACGAGCCCCGGCTCATCCTGCGGGCCCAGCGTGATTTGATCGTAGCCAACGGGCGGCTGCTGAAACATTTGATGCGGCCGGTTCTGATTCTTCTTGTACCGATGGCTCTGCTACTGGCGGAAATAGACGCTTTTTACAGCCGCGCGCCACTTTCCTTGAGACAGCCGGCGATCGTGACCCTCCAGGTGAAAGATGCCGCAACGCCCGCGCCTTTCTTGACAGTACCTGCCGGTATCGCATTAGAAACTCCGGCGGTTCGCATTTTGAACGAACGGCAGATCAGTTGGCGCATACGCCCAAGGGAACCCTCGTCGGGGGTCCTGCGATTCGTGAGCGCGGGGAATGTCCTCACGAAGACCATTTCCGCCGGCAGCGGCATCCGATACATTTCTCAAACTCGTTTCGGCTCTTTTGCAAAGTTCTTGCTGCACCCTACGGAATGGCCTTTTTCAGATGCCGCAATCGAGTGGGTGGAGGTGCGGTATCCAAGCGCTGTGATTCTTCGAGCGAACTGGCTGGTGTGGTTTTTCGGGATCTCGACGCTGAGCGCGCTGGCCCTGAGGCAGCCCTTTCGGATCTCGTTCTGATGCGCCTCGGAATGGCTCATGCTCTACTCTTGTTTCTGTTCTCAGCAGGCCTTCGAGCGCAATCCACTGATCTGAATGAAAAGGCGGAGCGTGCCCGGGAACTGGTGCTCGCGGGCAAGCCTGAACAGGCCATTCCGGTTTATCGCGAGCTTGCGCGCGCACTGCCGGATAATCCGGAAATGTTGATGAATCTCTGCATCGCCGAGTTCAAAGCCAGACATTATCGCGATGCCGTTGGAACAGCTCAGGCCGCACTCAAGCTCGCACCCGGATTGTTGACTGCCAACCTGTTTCTGGGCGCCAGTTATGCCGAGTTGGGAGAAAACGCCCAGGCCGTCGCGCCACTCGAAAGCGTGATTGCCGCGCAGTCCAACGACAAGAACGCAAGGTTGATGCTGGCAGGTGCCTTGCTCGCTCTAAATCGTTTCGACGACGCCGTGATGCATTTCGAGAAAGCCGCTGATCTGGCTCCCGGGAACCCAAAGGTCTGGTATGGACTGGGGCAGAGCTACGATCAGCTTTCCGAGCAGGCATCACGCAAACTTGAACAGGCGACGCCGGAGTCTGCATACGCGATCGCACTGGCTGCGGACGCTGCAGTCGGCGAGCGGCGCTATGGAACGGCTTTCAGATACTATCGCCAGGCATTATCGATACAGGCATCGGCGAAAGAAGCTGAAATGCGCGGCATTCATGAGGGACTCGCCGCTGTCTACAACCAGACCGGACACCAGGCATGGGCCGCGCATGAGGGAAATCTCGAGCGGAAGGTCCCTGCCCCGGATTGCACGAAGCGAATTGTCGAATGCGAATTCCTCGCCGGGCGCGACGGCGCAGTGGTCCAGGCTACGCGATCCAAACAGGATGCCGAAGCGTACTATTGGGCCGCCAAAGCTTATCGACGACTGGCCCGCCAGGCATATGAACATCTGCAGCGACTGCCGCCGTCGCTCGAGAGTCATTTGTATGCGGCGAGAGACTACGATACGCAAGGCCTCTACAGGGAAGCCGGCAACGAGTGGCGCGCAGCGCTGACATTATCGCCGGATGACGCGCACGTCCAGACTTCGCTCGTGTGGTCACTGTACCGGGCACGCGATTACGAAGCCGCGTTGGCGTTGCTGCAAGATTTCAAGAAGAAAGGCACAGAATTCCGCGAGTTGAGCTTCCTCTACGGCGCTGCCCTGCTCAATCTGGAAAAACCGGAATCAGCCATCCCGTACCTTGAAGCTGCTGTGCGAAATGGCGCTCAGTTCCTGCCGGCCGAATCGGCGCTGGGGCAGGCGTTTTTGCGCGCCGGTAGAGCGGCGGACGCGATTCCGCACCTGAAGACGGCTCTAGGAAGTGACGAAGATGGCAGCATTCATTTCGAACTGCTGCGAGCGTACCAGGTAACCGGCCAGACGGAGCCTGCAAAGAAGGCCCTGGCGGAGTATCAGGCGTTTCGAAAATCGGCGGAGGAGAACAAACAGATCGAACAAGGCAGCCACATCACGGCGCCCTGATCCGCTTCAGCCGCACGCATCAACAAGAAACTTTGAGCCCGGTGCCCCGACGCGCTGTCCCCCATTAGAAACGTTTGGTGTAGAATGCAGCCCATGAGCTCTGCATCGTTCCCCCAACTGGAAAATATGGGTGAGTTTGGCCGTCTTACCGGCGTCCTGTGGGACCCCCAGCCTGCGTTTCGGGACATCGCAGCGCGCCCGCGCTGGTGGCCGCCATTGGTCATCGTGATGGCCCTGAGCCTGGTGTTCACTTACTCTTTCACGCAGCATGTGGGCTGGGAGCGTTTTATGCGCCAGCAGTTCGAGAACAACCCACGCACGCAAAACATGGATGCCACTGCGCGTGACCAAGCCATGGCACAGGGAGCTCGCTTCGCGCCCATCATGGGCTATGTAGGTATTCTAGTGGGATTCCCACTCATGGCTGTTGCCGCGGCCGGCGTATTTCTGCTGGTCTTCCGGACCTTCATGGGTGCCGAACTGACTTTCCGGCAGAGTTTTGCAATTTACTGTTACGCGCTGGTGCCGCTCATCATCTCGAGTGTCATGACTCTGGCCGTGCTTTTTCTTAAGGATCCTCCGGAATTCGACCTTCAGTACCCGACGCCGACTAACATCGGGGCATTCCTCGATCCACTGAATACTCCGAAGTGGCTGCTCAGTCTGGGCGGCTCGATCGATGTGTTCACCTTTTGGACTCTGGCTCTTGTGGCTACGGGCTTCTCAGTAGCCTCTCGCAAGATCTCGTGGGGCACATCACTGGCTTGTGTGTTGGGAACCTGGTGTCTTTACGTGCTGGTAAAAGTGGGCTGGGCCGCGCTGTTTGGATAACCGGGTTGAGGGTTTAACTGGCGCTGGCGCGTTGATACATGCGGTCGCCAGTGCGGGAAAGCGTGCGCGCGTCCAGCACTTCGCGCACTTTAGTCAGCAGAGCATTCGGGACAAAGGGCTTTTGGATGAGATGAGTTCCAGGCTCGAGTATGCCGTGAAAGGCGATCACATCATCGGCGTAACCAGACATGTAGATCACAGGCATGTGCGGCAGGATTGGAGCAAGGCGTTTGGCGAGTTCTCGTCCGTTGACCAGCGGCATCACGACGTCGGTCAATAGCAGATCGATGGAACCGGCCGCACGCTCGCATTTCTTGAGCGCCTCAGAACCGTCGCCGGCTTCGAGCACATGATATCCGGCGCTCGCCAGCGCTTCGCGAAGCATGTTGCGAAGCGGCGCTTCGTCCTCCACCAGCAAGATGGTTTCGTTACCCCGGCTGGCGTGATCGTGTACCGCCGCGGCGGCCACTTCCAGTTGCGCTGTTTGCGTGAGCTTGGGCAAGTAAATAGAAAAGGTGCTGCCTTTTGACGGCTCACTCCTCACGGAAATGCCGCCGCCATTTTGGCGCACGCTGCCGTATACGCTGGAGAGTCCCAGGCCGGTTCCTTTTCCGCGCGCTTTGGTGGTGAAGAACGGCTCGAACAGGTGGCTCCTGGTTTCCGCGTCCATTCCTTCGCCTGTGTCGGACACCGTGATCTCGACGTAAGATCCGGGCGGCACATCTGCCAGCTCGCACGCCTCCAATTCGGTGAGCTGTACGTTCGCCGTGGAGAGGGTAAGCGTTCCTCCGTTAGGCATTGCGTCGCGCGCATTCGCAGCCAGGTTAATGAGCACCTGCTCCATTTGATTCGGATCCGTTTTCACGTGGTGAAGCCCGGGGCTGAGAGCAGTGCGGAACACGATGTCCTCGCCAATTACGCGGCGCAGCATTTTTTCGATGGCGGTGATGATGTGGTTCAGGTCAACGGATTTCGGCTGGATGACCTGTCTCCGGCTGAACGCCAGTAACTGAGCCGTGAGCGCGGCCGCCTGGTTTCCAGCCTTGAGAATCTGTTCGGAGTGGCTCCGCAACGGATCAGCGGAGTGGAGTCCTTCGAGCATCATGTGCCCGTAGCCGTTGATCACGGTGAGCAGGTTGTTGAAGTCGTGAGCTACGCCGCCGGCCAGACGGCCCACGGCCTCCATTTTTTGAGAATGCCTGAGCTGTTCTTCCAGCTTTTTCTTTTCGCTGATATCAGCCATTGCCGTGATCATGCCGCAAATCGATCCAGCGGCATCCCGTAAGGGCGCGGTCCAGACCTCGACATCGATCAGGGTGCCATTCTTCTTATGCCTGCGCCGTTCCATCCCCGCGAAAGGTTCTCCGGATGCGGTCTGCTCAATTTTTTCACGGAGCTCCGCGAGATGGTCAGAGGTGACGAAGAGTGGCGGCTGGCCGATGACCTCTTCCGAGCGCCAACCAAAAATCCGCTCGGCAGCCAAATTCCAGCTCTGCACGTTACCCTCGAGATCCATGGCAATGATCGCGAATGGAGAGGCCTGGATGACAGTTTTCAATCGTTCGTTGGCTTGCCGCAGATTTTCCTGCTGCGTCGCCATTTTTTGCTTGGCCCATTCCACTTTTCCAGTCTTGCGCCGCGCGGACACCGCCAGTGCGCCGCTCAAATAGATGAGCAGGCCTATGAGGAGGCACATTGCGGAGAGCATCCTGCTCGATCCGGTCCACTCTTCGGGGGTGGCCCAGGCTCGCACCACCCAGGGTGACCCATAGACGTTTGCCGCAGTCACGGCATGATAAGGCGGTGCGTCAGTGTTGGGCTCGGGGTTTCGAACATAGAGCTGCTCGTTACGGTCGGAGATCGAGGCGCCGAAGCCTCGCGGTACTTCTGAGTCAATGAGGGCGTGTAACCATTGGTCCGTACGCAGGACGCCGATCACACATCCCTTGAATGTCCGTTGACCGAAAAGAGGGATTACAACCAGGACGGCACCGTCGGTCGTGGCAGCGTTGCCGGCGGCTGCAACCACGGTCCTTCGCGCGCGCCGAGCCGCATCCATAGATCCGCGGCCGGCGATCAGAGCATCATTGATTGCTGGGACAACCCACCGGGTGTTGTATGCTTCATCCACCCAGGTGATGGACTCAAAGTCGGGATACGTTTGACGAACCTGCGTGGCTTCCAATTGCCACTCCGGCTGCCAGGGGTCCCGGTCTGCTCCCCAGCGCGCCACGAGCGCTTCGAGTGGAGCGACGTGAGTGCTGATACCGGCAGTGATCTTGCTTTGAATCGTCTTTGCAGCCAACGTGGCGGTCTCGGCCACCTGCGCGCGTTCGCGCGAGAGCATAATGCGGCAGAGCAGCAACGTAGCGCACCAGCCAGCAACAGCAATGAGAAGGGGCAGCCAGTTCCAATCGGTGCGGCCGACCCGCTGCCACATGCCTGCGATATACCGCCTGACGCGCGACCAGGTAACACCACGATTATGATACTTATCTGCCACGCCCCGCTATTATAAAGATCCATCCCCTCCAAGTTAATATTCTCCCTGGTTAGGGTGAATCTGAAGGCACTCGGTTAGGCAACAGGTAGTAACTATGGTTAACAGAATGACTGCGAAATCGGGGGAGAATAGCACTGTGTGGATGACGTTGGCGCGAGATGGATCTTAAACAGGCACCCAGACAGACCACGACGATCCGCGGGTAAGAATCAAATCCGATGTCAAGAATGAGATGGTCATTGTAAAGGCGACGGAACAAACCGCAGCTCGCGCCGACCATATCTCCGGCCTTAAGCCGGCACCTGAACCTGCCCCCTGGGCTGAGACAGCAGCGCGGGCGACGGTGCGGCACAAGTAGTCGTCGGGGCTGCCATGGCGGCGAGGAAAATGTGGGCTGGCGAGCCGGAGAACCTGTTGGACCTGAGCCGGAGCCCATCGCTGCGCCAGCAAGTACCTGGCGACCCACAAATCGATGATGCTCCAGTCGGGCTGAGGAAAGCGTTGGCGGATGCGCCCGGGCCTCCAGCCGGCCCGACACGGCCAGCACTTGTTCGAACTCCACCGGCGGCCGGTAGCCCAGCGCCGAATGCAGTCGCTTCTGGTTATAGACTGCGTCGATGAATTGCGCGATCGAAGACCGCGCCTCCGCCAGATCGCGGTACTCCTGCCGATACACCTCTTCCGCTTTCAGCGTCTTCATCCACGACTCGCATCCGGCATTTTCCCAAGGACTCGCCTTGTGACTCATGCTGATTTGGCATCTGCTCAATGATTGGGGGATCGTCGAAGGCCGAGCGGAAGCGGTGTGTTGGAGACCCAATCGCAACGCTGAAACATTTTTGATTATTTTTGTTCGATTTCTCTGGACAAATCGTTCTGGCTGCTTTAAGCTGAACTGGATGAGTGGCAAACAGACTGGAATCAACGCGGTTGAT
>QHXW01000046.1 GCA_003223115.1 Acidobacteriota bacterium | reverse complement strand
CCGCGTCCGCTGAACCGTGCGAATTGCGGATCCGCTCGAACGCCCTTGAGGTACTCGTCTGCAATTCTGGCGATCCCGTCGTAGCGGCCCAGACGTTCATAAAGGGACGGGCTCGGCTTGCTTTGAGTGCGGGCAATGCCCCCAGCGAGCGCGATCACCAGCAGCAGAGATACAAATCTCATGGCTCTTGTTTATATGGCTTTATATCACAACGATTTTTATTCACGCGAGGCCGGGCGCGGGTCCTTGAACGGCCGTCGTTTCCTTTCCGTCCGTCAAACCCACCCGCGTTATGCTGGACGTAACGCATAACTATAGATACAGTACTAAATGATCGTCCGAGGTAGAGCTAGACATGAGCGCCGCCGAACTAGCGCGCAATCTGGATGTGCCGACCAACCGCATCACCGGTATTTTGAACGGGCCGCGCGCCATCACTGGAGACACGGCCCTGCGTCTGGCCCATTTCTTCGGCACGAGTGCGGAATTCTGGCGCAACCTGCAAAGCTTTACGACCTGCGCGTGGCGCAGAAGAAAGTGGGGAAATCGATAAAATCGCTTCGCAGGATGGGGCACCGTGAGCGTGTTCCCGCGTGACGGCGATTGACCGCTACCTAAACAATCGCAGTCTTTGTTTCGCTGAGGCGTTTAAACCTGTGACGATTGAGTCTGCGTCAACGCGTCGTTTGGATAGAAGTGATTCACCGTTTCCGGCGTCACAAGCTGGTGCTCGACGAACACCGCAGGCGGGACCGGACGGCGATTGAGAATGTCGAGAGCCAGGCGCACCACTTCATCCCCATATTTTTCCGGAAAATAGCCCACCGAACCAATCAGACGGGTTCCGCGCTCCCGCAATTCGGCACGTCCTTCAGGAGAGGCATTTTGGCCGACCACGGCACAGCACTCGGCGCGGCCCGCTTCCTGAAACGCTCTCAGCGCTCCAAGCGCGCTTGGATCGTTAACCGCTCCCACCAGGATGCGCTGCGACCTGCTGGCTCGCAGGTGCTTGCGCACTGATTCGAAGCTGTCGCTGAGCTGGCCATCGCCGTCAAGATAGGTGACTGGACATTCATTCAGGCACGGCAGGACCTCGCGCACGCCTGCCAGCGTCCCGGTCAGGCGCATTCGCGGTAGACTGCCGGCGCGAGCTAACTCCAGCAGAACGATTTCATCGACTTGAGATTGCCAGCGCTGTTTGGCCCATCGGCCCAGGTAACGCCCGGCAATGAGACCAGCCTCGTAATTGTTCGCGCCGTAATAAGTCGCGCCGGGATGCGGAATCTCGATCGCAATCAAGGGGATGTTCGCGTCGCGATATTTCGACGCCACAATGGGCGCAACGTTCTCATCGGTCTGATATTCGATAACCAGATCCACTTTTTCCCGAACCAGCACATCGGCGTTTCGCTGGGCGATTTTGGGATTGTATCGATTATCGAGAGAAATCAGCTCGATCCCGTAATCGGCCGCGGCCCGTTGCACGCTGGCCGACACCTCCTTGGAAAACTGGTAATCGGTTCCCTGCGCCGCGTACCCCAACCGGAAAAGTTTCTGTCTGATGGGACGAATACAGGACCGATATAGGTTTTCGCCTACTTTCTCGACCATGCTGCAGCGTTCGAGAGTATAGAGGAGCCGGAACGCCATGCTCTTCGAGAGGCCGCTCCGGGTGGCGATCACGCGCAGCGGTAACGCCTCCCCGGATGTTCCGAAAGCCGAAAGCAATTGCGACGAATGGACAATCGACTTAACGAGGTAGGGGTCGCGCCGCAAACCGTCACCATGCACAATCGCCTCTAAACGTGGAGTGGAAGAGGAATAATAGCAGGTGCCATCGTGAGTGTAAAGTTACATAATGCGAAACACGAGACCGCGTTGGGTGCCGGGAATTACCGGGCGTTCAGGGCTAATTCGAGTGTCAAAACAGGCGCAAAATAAAATACTTAAGCCTTTCGATCGTTGAAATCGACGTATATCGCAGTGCGAGATCAAAGGATTTCCCCTCGGGTCGGGTTGGATGCACCCCGTGGCGATTGTAGACTGGCCTGAGTATTCGCGCTCGCGGAAGTCTGGAGGGACCAAAATGAAGGGACTTTTTCGTCTTTGGTGGAGGTTGCTGCCGTTTGTGGCGGCTGTTCTCATTGCGCCTTTGCAGGCGCAAGCTTCTTCGATCCGGCCCGTGGACCTGCGTTGCGAGTATCTCAGTAACCCGCTCGGAATCGACGTTGCCCGCCCCAGACTTAGTTGGGTACTCGAGTCGGCTGGCTCCGCCGACCGTGGTCTCAAGCAGAGCGCCTATCGCATTCTGGTGGCATCGAGCGAAGAGGCCCTCAGGGCCGCGACAGGTGACCTTTGGGACTCCGGTAAAGTCGCTTCAGATCAGTCCACGCAGGTTGTGTACGGTGGCAAGATGCTGGGCTCGGGAAGACGCGCCGTCTGGAAGCTGGAAGTGTGGGACCAGGCTGGTGAAAGTTCCGGCTGGAGCGGGCCGGCGGTGTGGTCCATGGGCCTGCTCAAGCCAGAGGATTGGAAAGCGAGGTGGATCGGTCTGGAGCAAACGGAGCTTTACAAGAGGCCGGCGAGTCCCTACCACAACCTGGCAAACGCTCGATGGATCTGGTTGCCGGCGGGTGATCCGGCCTCGAGCGCGTCAGCCGGCGATCGCTTTTTCCGCGCTGCTCTCGATCTTTCCGCGGGGCGCCACATCGTCAAATCCGTCTGCGTGATGGGCGCCGACCACGAATTCGAACTTTTTGTGAACGGCGTGCACGCAGGCAAGGGAAATTTCGTCTATGCACCTGAAATCATCGACGTCACTTCGAAACTGAAGAGCGGGAAGAATGTTATCGCCGTACGCGCGCGAAATGGCGAGGACGGCAAACCCGCCGGTCTCATCGCGGCTATCCGAGTGGAGTTCACCAAAGGCCAGCCGGTCAGCTTCGTGACCAGCGGTGAATGGAAATCTGCGGAAACCGCGGCCGCGGGCTGGGAGCAACCAGGCTTCGATGACTCCGGTTGGTCCCGTGCCAAGGACATCGGTGCAGTTGGGATGAAGCCCTGGGGAGAAGTGGGATTCATTGAAGAGCGTGCTCTGCCGGCCCGCGTGCTGCGCAGGGAATTCGAGGTCGCCGCGAAACCGAAGCATGCCACAGCATACGTATCGGGACTTGGTTTATTCGAACTTCAGGTGAACGGCAGCAAGATCGGCGACGAGGTGCTTTCACCGGGGCTCACCGACTACGACAAGCACGTTCAGTACCTGGCGTTCGACGTTACGCCTCAACTGAGTGCCGGACGCAATGCCGTTGGGCTGATTTTGGGCAATGGCCGCTATCATGCGCCCCGAGCCACAGCCGCCATCGCCACCCGGACCTTCGGTCAACCCCGGGCGATCTTACAATTAGAGATTGAATACGCAGACGGTTCGACTACGCAAATAGCGTCCGACGATAGCTGGAAGCTTTCGACGCACGGCCCCATCCTGAGCAACAACGAGTATGACGGCGAAGAGTACGACGCCCGCATGGAATTCGAAAATTGGAGCCGGCCAGGCTTCAACGATTCCGAGTGGCAAGCAGCACAGATCGTCCGCGCACCTTCGGGCATGATGGCCGCCCGTATGGCTGAGCCGATGCGAGTGGTCGAGACACTGCATCCGGTCAGCGTCCGTCAGCTCCGCCCGGGTGTATTCATTTTCGACATGGGCCAGAACATGGTCGGATGGTGCCGGCTGACGGTGTCGGGTCCGAAAGGAACGGCGGTTACGCTGCGCCACGCCGAAACGCTCCAGGAAAATGGTGAGTTGTACGTCGAGAATCTCCGGTCCGCTCAAGCGACTGACATCTTCACTCTCAAGGGCAACGGTAAGGAAATTTGGGAGCCGCGTTTTACGTACCACGGTTTCCGTTACGTGGAAGTTGCCGGCTACCCAGGTGAACCGCCCATTACGGCGATTGAAGGCCGCGTGGTTCAGGATGCGATGACACAGGTGGCCGACTTCACCACCTCGAACGAGCTGCTCAATCACCTTCACAAGAACATTTTCTGGGGCGTGCGCGGCAATTATCGAAGTATTCCGACCGATTGTCCGCAGCGCGATGAGCGGCAGGGCTGGATGGGTGACCGCTCCACCGTCAGCCGGAGCGAGTCGTATCTGTTTGACGTCGCCGCTTTTTACAACAAATGGATGAATGACATCGAGGATGCGCAGCGCCCCGATGGCAGCATTCCCGATGTCGCGCCCAACTACTGGGTGCTCTACAGCAACGACGTCACGTGGCCCAGTACGTTTGTGCTGGTGCCCAATATGCTCTATGACCAGTATGGCGATCTCCGGGTCATCGAGCGTCATTACCCTGCACTTAAGAAGTGGATTGCCCACATGCGCACGTATGTGAACGACGGCCTTATGCCCAAGGACACATACGGAGACTGGTGTGTGCCGCCCGAGTCGCCACAATTGATTCACTCCCAGGACCCCGCAAGAAAAACGAACGGTACGCTGCTCGGGACCGCGTACTTCTATAAAATGCTGCGGCTGATGGAGCGGTACGCCAAGCTTCTTGGAAAAAATGAGGATGCCGCCGAGTACGACAGCCTGGCGAACGCCATGAAGACCGCTTTGCTCGCACGTTTCTTCAACGCCTCACTGAACCAATTCGACAACGGCACCCAAACTTCGGCCATTCTGCCGCTGGCCTTCGATCTGGAGCCGGCAGGCACCCGTCAGGCGGTATTCGATCATCTTGTCAGCAAAATCCACAATGAGAGCCAGGATCACGTGGGCGTGGGTTTGATCGGTGCGCAATGGTTGATGCGCACTCTCTCGGAGAATGGGAGTGGTGATCTGGCCCTCAAAATCGCCACCCAGACCACTTATCCCGGCTGGGGGTACATGATCGAAAAAGGCGCCACTACAATCTGGGAACTCTGGAACGGAGATACCGCGGATCCGGCGATGAACTCCGGCAATCATGTCATGCAGATTGGAGATCTCGGCGTCTGGTTGTACGAGTATCTGGCGGGCATCCGCTCCGATCCAGAGCATCCGGGGTTCAAGCATGCCATCATCCGGCCTTATCCAGTCGAGGGTCTAACGTTTGTCAGGGCTTCGCACAAGTCTCTTTACGGGACCATCCGAAGCAACTGGAAGCGAGAGGCCCATGGTTTCGCACTCGAAGTCAGTGTTCCCGTGAACTCGAGCGTCACG
>QHXW01000305.1 GCA_003223115.1 Acidobacteriota bacterium | reverse complement strand
CAGTTGTCGAACCCCTTCCCAGCGAGCTATCCGGTGGTGCCGGCTTACCAGAAGGCGCTCGGAACGTACACCCAACTGGGAGACGGCAGCACGTACTACGAATTGAATCGGCCGCGGCAGAACAGTGATCGCTTCAATTTCTCGGTGCAACGCCAGCTCCCTACCGGCATGGTCCTGGACGTCACCTACTACATCAACCGCAGCAGCTTTATCTTTGATACGACGCGAAACGTGAACATGATCGATCCCAACATCGCGTACCAGAATAAAGATGCGGTGAACCAGCAGGTAAACAATCCGTTCTACAATATTCTGCCGGTCGAGAAGTTTCCTGGACCGCTGCGATATCAGCAGACAGTGAGTATTCTGTCGCTGATGAGACCCTATCCCCAGTACGGCGATCTTTGGGTGATCGATGGCGAGCCGGGCGGCAATATGAAATACCAGTCGCTGCAAATCAAGCTGCAGAAGAATTTCAGCAAGGGGTTCTCGTTCCTTCTGGGGTACAACCACCATTTCGAACAGGATCACCGGTACTTTGACGACATCGACCAGTACGAAAAGCACTACACATGGATCGACTCTCCTACTTCGCGGCAGCGGCTGTCGATGGCTGGCACGTGGGAGATTCCATTCGGCAAAGGCCGGCATTACCTGTCTGGCGCTCCGCGCATTTTGGACGCATTGGTCGGCGGCTGGAACCTGAGCCCGCTGATTACCTGGCGCTCCGGACGATACATGCAATTCGGCGGTGCGGTGGTGACCGGGGACCCGCGGATCTCTAATTCAAACCACAACCGGTGGTTCGACACCTCTGTTTTCTCGCCACTACCGGCTTACACTCCGCGCACGAATCCGTGGCTTTACTCGGGGCTCACGGGTCCGGGGATGCTGAACATCGACGCTTCTCTGGTGAAAGGGTTCCACATCACCGAGCGGTTTAAGTTCGACTTGCGCATGGACTCGTTCAACGTCCTGAATAGCATCACATGGGCTGACCCGGACACTAATATCTACTCCAGCACCTTTGGAACTTCGACCGATATTTTGGCGAACACTCACGGGCGGCGGACGCAACTGGGGTTGCGAGTAGAGTTCTGACCGAATGTAGGCGAAGCGCCGGACTTGCCGCGATTTATCTGGCGCTGACCTGCCCGGGTTTTTCGCAGGACGACCCGCTGCGGCGAGCGGGCCAGCTTGATGCCGAACAAAAGTGCGACGAAGCGGAGGTCTACTATCAACAGGCTCTCTCGAAGAGTCCGTCGTCGCCCGCCGTCCTGAATAACGCAGGCAATCATTACCTCATCTGCGGCCAGCCCGGTAAGGCCGAGAATTACTTCGAGCAGCTATTAAAAATCAAGCCGGCGCACCCGAATGCCAACCTACAGTTGGCCCGCATTGCCGCGGACCGGAAACAGGGGACCAGAGCGCTCCAATACCTCTCGAAAATTCAAGATTCCACCCCGGCGATTGAACTGTTGCGCGCGGAAGCTTCGGAGTCTGCAGGTCTGCACGCCACAGCAGTGCGAATTTTGGACGGTCTGCGGCCGGAGGCAAACGCTGATCCACGCGTGGGTTTTGCGCTCGGCATCGCCTGTGCGCGCATGGGCCTGTACGACAGGGCCGAGGTTGCGTTCAATAGTGTGCTGTCGAAGCGTCCAGACGATTTCGAGGTCCTGTTCAACTTGGGCCGCGCTGCGGCGAGGGCTCAACACTACGATCGCGCGCAGCGTGCACTCGAGGTTGCGCTCAAACTTCAGCCGAACGACGTGGACACGCTGTTTGAACTGGGGCGAGCCCACGCGGCCACCCAGGACTACGCTCGGGCGGTCTTTGTTCTGGCCCAGGCCAGGCAACTGGCGCCCAAACGTCCTGACATCCTGCTGGCGCTCGCGCGCGCCGCGGAGGATGCCGGTTACTACGGCGACTCCGCTCTGGCCTACGACGAGTACTTGCAGATCCAGCCCGACGATACAGTTCGCCGCGACCGCGCTCGCGCCTATGGTTATACGGTAGTTCGGTTGGACGAAGGCCTCAAGGAGTTGGCTTGGTACGTTCAGAAGCATCCGGACGATCCGATTGGATATTACGATCTGGCGCAGTTTTCCTGGACCGCTGACCCGCAGAAGGCTCTCGATCAGTTATCCACCGCGTTACGACTGGATCCGAAGTTCGTAGCGGCTCGGTACAACCGAGCCTGGCTGCTACATAGGCTGGGTCGAACAGCCGAATCGCTGCCGGACCTTCAGAGCGCCGTCCAGATCGATCCCAAAAACCTACGCGCACTCGATCAGCTTGGCCTTACCTATCTTTCTCTCGATCAGCCTGCGGCGGCTGAGAAAGTCCTTCGCCGGGCACTGGCAATCTCGCCGGAGGATCCGGAGGTGCTGATGCATTTGGGCCGCGCGTTGATCTCGTTGGATAGAGAAGAAGAGGCCCGGAGTTACCTGGAGGCGTTCGAGAAAGTCAGGCCACGGAGACACCGGGATCCTCGGCGGGAAGCGGGGATGATCGAACTGGCCACGCTGCCGGTTGCGGAACGGACGGGGCGGGAGATCAAACGGCTGCGAGAAGACGCTCACACTCATCCGGGCGACCCGGAGTTACAACTACGTCTGGCGGTGTTGCTTTTAGTGGACGGCCAATTGGAGGAAGCTGCCGGAGAATTCCGTACGCTGTTGACTTTGAATGCGGACAGTCGCATTTGGGCTGAAGGGGGAGCGGCTCTCGTTCGAGCCGAGCAGTATGCTCTGGCACGGGAATTCCTCACGCGTGCTTCAGCCGACGTGCCGGGGGTACGCCTGGATCTGGCGATTGCATTGTTCTTTACCGATGGGCCAAAGCCGGCGTTGCAGATGATCGACACCGTACCGGATGGGGAGCAGGCGGGAGACTACCTGCTGATGAAAGCTAGGATACTGGATGCTGCCGGGCAAAGTGCGGAAGCCGAAAAAGTGCTGCAGGAGGGCCTGGGCCGCGCCATATCCCGCCCGCACGTGGCTCAGCAAGCTGCCCTGTTATTGCTCCAGCACCATCGCCCGGCTGAAGCGCAGAAGATTCTTGGACTGGCGCTACAATCCAATCCTCAAAACGCAGACCTGATTCTGATCAACGCGATCGCACTGGCGCTGCTGGAGAGGAACTCAGCGGCTGAGCAGGCGCTCAAAGAAATCGAACTCCGTTGGCCGGAATGGGACGGACCGTATGTAGTACACGGTTTGCTTTTGGAGCGTGCTGCACAACCGAGAGATGCACGGCAGAAACTTCAGACTGCAATAGCCCTAGGATCGCGAGACCCATCTGGCCGTTGCGCCCTGGCTCGTTTGGCAGCCCCTTCCTCAAATCCTGATGCGCAGTGCGCCTGCCGGGCTGGATTATACGAGTCCCTCTTTCCGTCGTGTGATCATCGCTGAATCGTCAGTGCAGGTTCGCACGGCACACTTATGATGTGGCGCGGACTTCAGTCTGCGAAGGAGTAGTTTTTCAGCGAAGTTGCTGGCCCTGAACCGGAAGTTGCGGGTTCAAGGGTGATGGGGTCACAGCGCCACCCTCTACTCAAAAGCCTTCAACCATCCCCGAAGCACTAGCGCAGGTGACGCGCAAACACGCCGCAAACTGATGCCGCATCATCCAGTGCGTCTCGGCGTTGAACGTTGGGCCCTGATCGAGAAGACTTCCAGACGCGCGGTGGAGAGGCGCCGGACTGTCCTGAATCGGGATTT
>QHXW01000303.1 GCA_003223115.1 Acidobacteriota bacterium | reverse complement strand
AGACATTCCGGGATGCTCCGGCGGAGGCTGGTGGCTGGGGCGCGACGATCGTGACCCTGAAATGAGGGGTGGCTTTCAACGCCGAGAAACCAGGATTAACCGGTGTTAGCTAGAAAAGCGAATGAGACGATGTGCGGTCTAGCAAAGGTCTAGCAACGTTGCGCACCCTACTGGTTGCACGGTTATCTCGTCGCCTCGGCGTCTCGGCGTTAAAAAAAGCCAGAGGGCGGTCAGCGGCGCGAATCGGCTGGCACGTGCGCGCCCGGCGATTACAATCGAAGAAAATTTAGAAGCGCCTGAATTACCAGCATGTTGTTCGCGCGCCGGTCTTCCACCGATCGCTGCCTCTGCTATTCATTCCCACGGTGCCCGCCGGCGTAAAGAAAGGAATGGCGCCCTATAGTCGAACCCAATTTCTAATTCTAAATTTGCGAAACAAAGCCAAATCACGATTCCGGACAGTCCGCCGCCCTCAGAGTAGTCTTTTTCGATCAGCGCCCAACGTTCAGCGCGCCGAGACGCCGAGAAATCTGAATAATCTGCTGCCGCGAATTGTTGAGAAATCACGTAGAGAAATAAGCCGCTCCGCTCCCTTGGCGGTCACGGTTCCGAGCCAATCGGATCCTTGGTTTTCTCGGCGTCTCTTCGTCTCGGCGTTAAAAAATCGGCGTTGAAAAGTAGAGGGCTCTCAGCGGCGCGAACCGGCTGGAACGCGCGCTGCGACCGCGGCTTGGATGCGGTCCACGGCTAGCATGAGGTTCTCATAGGAATTGGCGTAACTGAATCGGATGTAGCCCTCGCCGTGCTCCCCAAAAGCGCCGCCGCTCAGGCAGGAGACACCGGCTTCGTAGAGCAAAAGATCCGCCAGTTCCTTGGAACCCATCCCGGTGCCGGTGATGTTGGCAAACGCATAGAAGGCCCCGCCCGGCAGCGCACAGCGAAAACCCGGAATGCCGTTGAGACCTGCGCAGAAAGTGTCGCGGCGCCGGTGGAACTCGGCCACCATATCTTCGACCGGTTGCTGCGGTCCGAGAATCGCCGCCAAACCGGCCCGCTGCGTGAAACTGGCGGTGCAAGAGTTCGAGTTCACCATCAACTTATTCACGGCGTCGACCAGCCATTCGGGCATCACGCCATAACCCATGCGCCAACCAGTCATGGCGTAGGTCTTAGAAAATCCGTCCAAGATGATGGTCTTCTCGAGCATGCCGGGCAAGCTGGCAATGGAAGCAGGAGGCTCGCCGTAATAGATGCGCGAGTAGATTTCATCGGATAGCACCAACAGGTCGCGATCGCGCACCAAATCGGCGATGGCCCGTATGTCCTCGGGCGGGATGATTCCACCAGTGGGATTCTGCGGCGAATTCAGAATCAGCATCTTCGTCTTGGGAGAGATGCTCTTCTCGAGTACGCCCAGATCAAACGAAAAACCGCGATCTTCGAGCAGCGGAATGGGCACGGGACGCGCGCCCGAGAAGCGAATCATGGATTCGTAAATCGGAAACCCGGGGTTGGGATAGATCACTTCGTCGCCCGGCTCGATGAGCGCCAGGATGGGGAAAAAGATAATGGGCTTGCCGCCGGGAACAATCGAGACATGCTCCGGACCTACGCGGATCTGGCGGGTGCGCGAGATGTACTCGGCCACGACTTCACGCAGTTCAGGCAGTCCCTGAGTGGGGCCGTAATGCGTATAGCCTTCATCGAGTGCCTGCTTGGCGGCTTCGACGATGTGTGCGGGCGTGGGAAAGTCGGGCTCGCCGATCTCCAGATGAATCACGTGCCGCCCTTGCCGCTCCAGTTCGCGCGCGCGCAACAGCACCTCAAAGGCGGATTCCACGCCAATACGGCTCATTCGTTCTGCAAGTTTCATGCGAGTTTCCGGAAGAATGGTACCCCGTCGTGCATTTCAGCCTGCTCCACGCGATCGTCGATTTTTATGCGCTCGCCCCGCACGCGGCCGGTGACGCGCGAACCATCTTCGAGTGACACGATCACCACCTGGTAAGGAACGTCTTTCGCGAAAGCTTCGGGCGCCAGGTGCACAACAGTTTCGGTATAGACCGTTCCCATCATGCGTTGCCCAAAATGGTCACCACGCAAGTAGCGCCCGAACCGCCCAGATTTTGCGCGAGGCCAAGCGAGTTGCGCTTAAGCTGCATGTCGCCGGCTTCGCAGCGGATCTGGGCCACGATGTCGCAAATCTGCCCCACGCCTGTCGCGCCCACCGGATGGCCCTTGGATTTCAGGCCGCCGCTGGCGTTGATCGGTCTTTCACCCGTGCGCGCCGCAAGTCCGGAAGCCTCGAACGGGCCTCCATGGCCGCGCTCCACAAATCCCAGATCCTCGATGGCCACGATTTCGGCGATGGTGAAGCAATCATGCACTTCGGCGAACTGTATGTCTTTCGGTCCCACTCTCGCCATCTCGTAAGCCTTTTGCGCGGCGCGGCGCAGGGCAGGAAATGTCGTAATGTCGGGCTTCTGATCGAGCGCCACAAAATCCGACGCCTGCGCCGTGCCCAAAATCCGCACCGGCTTCGGAGTGAAATCCCGCGCCTTGTCCGCCGGCATCACAAGCACCGCGGCCGCGCCGTCGCTGATAAGCGAACAGTCGTATAAACCCAGCGGCTCGGCTACCGAACGCCCGTTGAGCGCCTGCTCCATAGTAATGGCCTTGCGCATGTGAGCGTCGGGATTGAGCACACCATTCGCGTGATTTTTGACAGCCACGGCTGCCAGATGCTCGCGCGTGGTGCCGAACTGGTACATGTGCCGCCGGGCGATCATGGCGAACAGCGACGGAAAGGTTGACCCGGCTTTGATTTCACCGGAGCAATCGCCCGCGCCCGCCAGAATCTCCGTGGTTCGCGCGGTTGTCTGGGAGGTCATTTTCTCGACGCCAACGACCAGCACCGAATCATATAGCCCGGCAGCGACAGCCGAAAATGCGTGGAAAAAGGCCGATCCGCTCGAGGCGCAAGCGGCTTCGATGCGCGTCGCCGGAACATCCCGAATGCCGAGCGCGGTCGAGACATAGGGCGCCAGGTGGTTCTGGCCCACGAAAGACGGACCGGCAAAATTCCCCAAAAAGAAACAATCTACCTGAGAGGGGCTAACATGACCATTTTTCAAGCACTTCTCGCCAGCTTCGACAGCCAACGACCGTAAACCGCGGTCAGGGAATGCGCCAAAACGCGTTTTCCCCACGCCGACCACGGCCACTGGTCTCATATAATTAGCTTAGGGCGTAAAGTAGTCTCCACGTTTTCCCGGTCCAAGCGTCATTCGGATTAGGACCGGGTATCTGTGTACTGCGAGGTCATGAGCGAATTAGTCCCCCCGCCGCTCGAGGCTCTGGAGCGGCAAAACCGGTTTGTTTCCGATAATCTACGGCGCATTTTTGTGCAGATTTACCGGATTGTCGGCAATGTGGCGGACGCTCAGGATCTCGCACAGGAAGCTTTTATTAAAGCGCTGCAGCGCCAGGAGCAGCTCAAGGATGAGCAGAAGGCAGCGCACTGGCTTTCCCGGATCGCAACGAACACGGCCATCGATTTTCTCAGACGCCACGGGCGCATGGTGCAGTGCGAGATCGATGTTCATACCGAAAGCTCCGAGGAGTCGCCCGAGGAATTACTGCTGCGCTCCGAGCATCGAGATTATCTCGAAGACGGGTTGCGCCTGTTGACGTCGCGGGAGCGGGCGGCGCTGGTACTGCGCGATGTGGAAGGCTGCTCGGCCGAAGAAGTGGCCAAGCGGCTGGATTGTTCCAAAGCCACGGTACGCTCGCACATCGCCAACGCGCGCATCAAGCTACGCCGCTACATGGCCAGAAGGAGACGCTGACATGATCAAGCATCCGAGCGAAGCCACGCTGGCTCTATTCACCGGTGGAGAACTGGGACGCTTTGCGCGCTGGCGCGTTGGGCATCATGTGGAAGAGTGCGATGATTGCCGCCGGCAAGTTGCGGGGTTTGCCAAGTTGCGCGAGGAAGTCCGAGACGCGGGCGAAGTTCCGGAGCTGGATTGGAATCGCCTGGCCGTGGAAATGAAAGCCAATATCCGGCTGGGTCTGGAGGCGGGTGAGTGCGTGAGCCGCCGGTCATTGCCCCGGGCAGTTTTCAGCTTGCGAGCTCTGGCTGCCTGCACCAGCCTGGCGGCTTTGCTGGTTGTGAGCCTGCTGCTCGAGCAGCCCACGCCGCGTGTGGAAAAAGTGAACGCGCCCGACGCCACGGTCATCGAAGCCGCGAGTGATGGAATTCAGCTGAAACAGGGTGAGCAGACGCTGATTTTGAAGAACGCGAGCGCGCGCGATGTCAATTATCTGGCGACTGGCGATACGATGCGCGCCCGCTATGTGGATGCCGACACCGGCCAAGTGACCATCAACA
>QHXW01000304.1:1997-9214 GCA_003223115.1 Acidobacteriota bacterium | reverse complement strand
CCGTGTATCAGTATGCCGGTGTTCCCCTCAAGACCTACCACGGTCTGCTACAGGCCGGCTCCAAGGGCTCCTACTTCAACCACTACATTCGAAGCCGCTTTCCGCATGCAGCCCTTCGAGTCGTCGCGCCGATCACGTTCAGCTAACTTCTCAGCACGTTAGCCCTGTTGCCAGAACACTCTGTCTCGAAATTATTAAGTTAGCGCTTATGGGTGTTCTCACCCGATGGCAAGCATCTCGGCACTATCAAGCCGCCCGAGACACCGGCGAACTGCGGATGGGCGGAAGATGGTAAGACGCTTTACATGACTGCCCGCACTAGTGTGTACCGCATCAAACTCGCGGTAGCGCGGGCGAGAAACCGCTTTACCGATAGTCACAGGAGGAGTTGATGAAGCGACGGTCGTACTTGAAGGCAATGCTGGCTGCCACGGCTGGCTTGAGCGACGCCGGGGCCCAAGGGCAGAAGAAGCAGGCACAGAACCCGATCGTACTGTATGTGGATCTTTCGGTCGATCCGGTCAAAGAACAGGAGATGCTGCACAACTTCCACACGATCTTCAAACCCGTGGCCACGAAGTTTCCAGGCTATGTCGATGTGAAGATGTGAAAGCTGCGATCGGCCATCCTAGGTACAGCGCCCAGCGGCGTGAATTACCGTTTCCAGCTGACTTACCAGAGCGAGGAGCTGCGGCAGAAATGGGTGGCTTCCGAGACGCATCAGAAGGTGTGACCCACCATCGAGAACACACTCGAATCCAAGAACTACGTCGTGCTGCTGTTTGATTCTGTGTAGTACTACGGCGCGGCGCAACCTACTCGCCGCCGCGCGTACCAATTCCGCCGAACACGCCATTCTGGCTGGCGATCCCGATCATGAATTCAAGGTACTGCGAAGAGTTGTTCTTATGGATGAAGTGCAGGTTAGGGGAAGTTAACCTGACCTTCGCACTTGGAGCTACTGGCAATAGGAAAGCTGTTTGTTTTCTTTTCAGCGGATGTTCAGCCTTCGAGACGGATTAGCTTGGCGGCGCAAGACATTGGGTTTTAACGGGGTTTGCGCTGCTCGGGGAGTTTTTTTCGCGTGACTACACGGGTGTCTGTGTGGGGTAAGGCTTCTGGCATACGGACTTTCAAGGCGTCCAGCAGAGCGCGCAACGCGACCGATGGCGTGGGGATCCATCTGTAAGACCCGCTTGCTGAGTGTCCCTGCCAGTGGGTTGCGTCAAGAAGCGCGACACGATCTATTGGCGGAGAGCCGCAAGCATGCCGCGACGAACCTGCTCTGCCAGATTCCGTATATCGGTCCGATTCGGGCGGCTCTGCTGATGGCGCTGATCCAGACGCCGCACCGGTTTCGCACCAAGAAACAACTCTGGGCGTACAGCGGTTTGGCGCTGGAGACGCACAGCAGTGGAGAATACCACTCTGTGCAAGGTCAACTGCAACGATGCAACAAGCCAGTCCAGCTGCGTGGTCTCAATCAGAACCACAGTCATGATTCTGAAAGACATCTTCAAAGGAGCGGCGACAAAGGCCAGCAGCGTGGCTGGCCCCTTTCATGATTTCTATACGGCATTGCTCATGAAAGGGATGAAGCCGAAGATGGCCCGGCTGACGTTGGCACGTAAGATCGCCACTATCACTTTGATCGTCTGGAAGAAAGGAGTGTGCTTCGACGCCGAGCAACTAAAAAGACAAGCATCCGTTTGAACGTCTCGGCAAAGAGTCCGCTCCCGCTGCTGGGATCATGCCTGGTGATGTGCCATCGGATTCTTGAGACGTTCGGTTCGAGGGAGAGTATCCAAAGGATAGTTAGGCTTTGTGTGCTTGCACGTTGAGATTAAGCGCCATTGCAGCGCGGATGAGATCCTTCAAGGCCGCCTCACCGACCTTGTCGCCTTCGTGGATGTCGATTAATGCAGAGGTAGATTCCACCGGGACGGGCCTTTTCATGTACAGCTCAACGAGAAGATCAAGGAACTTGGGGACTGGCGCGGGAAGACGCTCGCGAAAGTGCGCGAAATCATACACGAACCTGCACCCTCCGCAAGTGGAAGCCTCTTCTGGTTCGATAGCAGTTCGGAAAGATGGTGGCAACCCGCGTGCGGGTTTAATAGGGATGATTGGAATAATGTTGAATGCATGACTACCGCAAATTCAATGCATGACTACCGCAAATTCAAGGTCAGCGTCAACGGGAGGATAGGTCGCACAGCCCGCCTTTCCGAACGTCTGCGAAGGTACGTTACGTCAAATCCCGCCTCACCGGCAACGCGGCGGGCAACGCCTACAACGTCGCCGACATGGCCTCGCTCTTGCAGGCCGTGCGCAATGCGGGCGCGAACAAACTTGTCATCCTCGGCGCCTGGCGTACCCGAGCGACTTCTCGCAGTGGGTGGCCTTGGTGAACAACATCCCCACGCTGGCCTCTCGACTCAACGGGCTCAGCATCGCCAACGTCGCCGCCTCCTCGTTAAACCGCCGGCGGTGCGCGGTCAGGCGCTCGCCGGTCAAGACGCGGGGCCAGTAGCGCCCGTCGCCAGCTTGGCGCGGAACACGTAGGACAGCGCCAGGAGCCCCCAGAAACCCAGGGACCAAACCCACTTGGAGGCGTCATCACCCGCGGCCAGATGCGCGATGAGCGCCGAGAGCAGATTGATGGTGAAGCCCGCGTAAGCCACTCCTTGAGCTTGCACGGCACGAAGGGCAGCAGGAGCGCCAGCACGCCCAGCACCTTGGCGACGCTCAGCTCGAGCCGCAACGCGTGGCTCGGAAACCCCAGGTGAGCGAAGACCTCGGCGACCTGGGGACTGGCCAGCTCGTTGTAGGCGGTGAACGCCATCATGAACGAAAAAAACGAGGTCGTGATCCAGAAACCCAGGCGCGCCGATCTTTGACTCATTTATAAGTTCCTCCCATTGATCCGTTCAGCCCAGCCTAGCGGCCGCCTGCAAGTGCGGTATTCATGGTCGCCTCCGCGAACGTGGTTGGTGCATTGTTTTGCGATCCACCTCGATTCACGACTCTTGAGCCGCCTGAGGCGGCCAGTTGGGCATTTCAATACCGAACTGCTTGGCGTACTCCGCGTTCAGCCGCTGCCAGCCGCCGAACTTCATCGCCTCACCAGCAACGATGCGGCCGATGGGAGTTCCGCTGAGAAGGTGATCCAGAACATCGAAACAAATGTGCCAGCCGACAGCACTCATTGAGATGAAGCGGCGATCGATGTTGGTCCACAGCGTCAGGCGCGTGCCGCCACCAAAGGCTTCGAGTTCCCACCGGATATCGAAGCCACCCCAGTTGTACTCAAGCGCCTTGGGAGCGTCGGCTCGCGTCACTGTTGTTTCGGAAACATGCGGCGTGGGCGCTCCCACTGTGGTGAGCTTCACCGTGGTTCAACCGTACGCAGGCTCCTATCGGCGTCGAAGGGCGCCCACTCACGTAGATGCGCCGGGTCGGTTAGCGCCTGCCAGACTTTTTCCGGCGGGTGGCGCAGTTCTCTGACGAGAATGAGCGTCCACTTCTCTCCGTCCTTTCGTACCTGCGCCCCGCTGGCCGGACCCGGTGCGTACCGCTCGCGATCGGTCACCTTCTTCTCCTTGCCTTTCTTTTCGTTCGTGTTGATTGATCCATGTGGTCGAGGTGGCGTTCGAGAGCATCTACGTGAGCGGACCAGAACCTTACGGAACGGAGCCTGCCAGGCATCCACCTCCTAGCGTGAATAGCGTGCCAGCTGGGTGAGCTGAATGAGGTTGGCGGCGGCATCGTGAACTCGGCGCCGCGGGCCTTGATCCGCTCGTAGTCGCCCTTGACGTCGTCGGTGTAGAACATGGCCCCGGGCTGGCCCTGTTGAAACATCGCCTGCTGATACGCTTTGGCCGCGGGGTTGTCGTTCAGCGCAAGTTGCAGCTCAGTGCCGTCCGGCTCCTCGGGCGAGGCCACGGTCAGCCAGCGAAATGGGCCCTGACTGAAATCGGCCTTCTTGGCAAAGCCCAGTACCTGCGTATAGAAGCGCAGGGCCTTGTCCTGGTCGTCCACGTAAACGCCGGTCACTTTGATTTTCATTTCGTTTCTCCTTTGCCACGTTCGCGGTTTGGGCCGCGTCGTCTTCTCCTCGTCTTCCTTTTCGTTGGTGTTGAGTGATCCATGCGGTCGAGGTGGCGTTCGAGAGCATCTACGTGAGCGGACCAGAACCGACGGAACGGAGCCAGCCAGGCATCGACCTCCTGAAGTGGTTCTGGCTTCAGTCGATAGAGACGGCGCTGTGCGTCCACCGTGGATTCCACGAAACCGGCCTCGCGCAGCACTCGCAGGTGCTTTGACACGGTCGGCTGCGGCATACGAAGTTGACGCTCGATCTCTCCAACCGACTGTTGTGACGAGACCAGGAGGCTCAATATCGCGCGGCGGCTCGGCTCCGCAATGATTTCGAACACAGATTCCACTCTCTTGGTATACTCCACAGAGCATATGCTTGTCAAGGTATATAAGCAGGGGTCCAGGCGACGGTTTCAGTCGGCGTGCGGGGATGCACCAGTGTGTTGCTACTTTACTTGCTTGGCAACGGAATCATGAATGGGATGCTGACATCGGAATTTGTCCGTAAGACACAGCTTGAATCCGACTAGATCGCCGCACGGCAGATCCAGCAGACACTCCATCCCGAGAAACTGGAAAAGTTACGGGGCTACGAAGTGGAGACGTTCTATAAGCCCTTCCGTGACGTAGGTGGCGACTACTTTGACGTCATCGAACTTCCGGGCGAGCGAACACTATTCGCGGTAGCGGACGTATCCGGGAAAGGGATGCCGGCGGCGGCAAACATACAGGCTCTGGAAAGGAGCATTGCCAATCAATATTGAAGTGGATCCCTTGGTCCTGGCCTAGGATGGTCGCCACTCGGAAAATGCTCCCCGAGCGGGCGTTCTTGGATCAGTCCTGGTAAGTCGCGGTCACATCAACTTGACGGGTAACTCCCAAACTGGAAACTTGACGGCGGCCCAGATAGCGTCAGATTCCTGGCGAGACGTGAACCGGACATTACGGCCTCGATTCCGAGAATGCGCCGATAAAGTTCATGATCTTGCATCCCCGAAATTCTCGCATTCCACCCTCGGAGGCGGTCACCGCCCCACGACAAACCCTGAATTCCCCGATTTTGAGCGCTTCTTGGCGTTAGGTAGTGAATTCCGTTTTCAATTTTATCGTTACGGACGGGCCCAGGCGATTAAGCACACGGGCACGGGGCAGTCAGTACAGAAGCTTGAGAGATAGCTGAATCTGGCGGGACGGCCCGGCAGTGTGGCTGATGACTCCGAACCCGGGACCGAGCACGATATTCGCGGGCAAAGCGAAATTCACCAGGTTGAAAATATTGAAAAACTCGACGCGGAATTGCAGCTTGACCGCTTCATGCGAAAGCGGTGTCTCCTTGATCACTGAGATGTCGAAGTTGTGAAAGGCGGGTCCTCGAAAAGTGTCGCGGCCCAGCGTGCCAAACCGGCCATGATTGGGACCGGTGCCGCTAGCTACGTGATCGGAGTGAAAAAGAAGGACGCATTGCTGGCGCCCAGACCGAAATAATCCTCGCGCACGGTGCGATTGATGGAAAGCACGGGAGCACCAATCTGATCCGGCCGGTCGACACCGCCCGATCCCGCTCCCGTCTGCTGGATTCCCGAGTAAATGGTGAACGGAGAACCGCTGGCGAGTGTCGATACGCTGAAAAACTGCCAGCCGGAAGTCACCGTGTGCAGGAGCGTATGCGCGTGCCACCAACGGTCGAAGGGAAGTTCCTGGACCAGGCTGAGCGCGACCACATGGCGCACATCGATCTTTGAGGGCCCTTTTATTTTATCGGACGGGTTTTGCGGCTGCGTTTGCTGTAACGCGCCGCTTGATCCGCCGGGCAGGCTTCCGATCACGGCGCTCACATCATCCAAGGACTTGCTGAGCGTATAGTTGACCTGAAAACCGCGGCCGAAGCGGGTGGGAGTTTTTTGCACGCCCGTTTGCAGAGAATGAAATGAAACGTCGAGTGGGACCGGTTGGTGAGAACCGATTCCGGTCCGAAGCCACCGAGCACATGCCCTGCGGCATCGAACCTGGTAAACGGCGCAAACGCCGGTTCCGCTCCGCCATAGCCATTCGGGTTCCACATCGCGGCCAGACCGACGCCGGCGATCGCCACATAAGAAGCATTAACTTTGACATCGCCGAAATCGCGATCGAGCCCCGCTGTGTAAGTCGCAATGTAACCGTTGCGGAAATTTTCCGCGTTGCCGTATACCGTCAGCGGCCGGATCTGCCGCCCTGGAGTTACCGCCGCCAAGTCCTGTTCGAATCGCTGCACATCCATGGGCGTGTTCGGCGGGACATCGGACATCGGTGGTACGGCCAGCCGCGAAGATTGGTTTTCCAGCCGTCGTGTAGGCCGTTGGAAGGTCGAACTGGGTGACGGTGTTTTCGAACTGCACCGGTGAGCCGGGCGCCGCGGAGAGGTAAGGAATAAATACGAACGGCGCGCTGGCCGTTAGGAAATCGTTCTGAAACAGGTTTGGCAGAATGGTGGTGATCGACCCGGCGACATGCAACACCAGCCGGTCGCTCGCGCGGTAGTCGAACGCCAGCCGAGGCCCCCAGCCCTTCCAGGCATTTTTCAAAGGCGGCTGAGGGTTGACCAAGAACTGCTGCTCGATACCTGTAGTCGTCCTGTACAGGGTCGGAAGTTCTGTTGGTCGGCTCGCGAAACGGCGTGTTGAACTCGTACCGGAGTCCGTAACTCACCGTGAGCCGGGTGAGGGCCTTCCAGGTGTCCTGGAAATAGGCGTTGTAAGCTTCGCGCCGCAGCGCAGTCCAAACCGATTATGATCTCCCTGCGGAAATTGGCGCGGCGAAACCGAGATGTCGTAGGAGAATGCCGTCGCGGTAAGGAGCGCACTGAGCGAATCCGGCATCGTATCGCCCGGTAGAATCTGGTGGCGGCCGCTCACCGACTCGATCGCCACAGGTGTATGCACCGTACCGCCGCCAAATGTGTACTCGCCGTTCGGAGCCAGCCCGAACACGGTCGTATCGCGGTTCGCCCAAACTTCAAAGCCGGCCTTATACGCGTGTTTCGCACTGGTATAAGCGACCGTCTGCCTATCCTCAAAAACGTTTCCGTAGGCTCCGGTGATGGTCCGGCCGGGCGCGTTAAACGCCCCGTACAAGCC
>QHXW01000304.1:0-1986 GCA_003223115.1 Acidobacteriota bacterium | reverse complement strand
GGCTGAAATACCGGCGTGCTGCGAACATAGCCGAGCGTGGTTTCCAGTTCCAGATGAGCGGAAGCCGTTCGTGTGTAGAAAGGTCCTTGCGGATCATTGGGCAGCGGAATAACGTGCCAGGACGCCAGCAATTTGCGGATTCACGGGTACGATCAGCGTGTCACCCGGAAAAGCGGTCAAATCGCGGCCACGCCGCTCGTCCACGGTCGGCACGGGCATCACCTGAGTCGTCCCCAGCACCTGCCGGAAGCCCTGATACTGGCCGAAATAGAAAGTCTTGTCGCGGCCATCGTAGATTCCGGGCAGAACCACCGGGCCGCCGTTGGTAAATTCGAATTCGTTGCGCTGGAACGGCGGCAGGCGACCGAGGTTGGCGACAGAGCTGCGATCGAAAAAATTGCGTGCATCGAACGCTGCGTTGCGCAGAAACTCGAACACGACCCCGTGAACGCGGTCCGATCCGGACTGCGTGATGATATCGGTGAAGCTCGCAGCGCCGTGGCCGATCTTGGCAGGCATCACTCCGGAGTTCGCGCGAAGTTCCTGAATGGCGTCAACATTGAAGTTGGAGAAAGTCGTGCCGCCCAGCTCAGGGTCGGTGGTGTTGATGCCGGCCATGGCGAAAACGGCGGTTGTGCCGCGCTGCCCGTTCACCGCAGCAACAGTTGGCTAAAGTCGCGCTTGTTGAGAGGGAGTCCGGCAACGCTTCTGCTTGACAGGTGTTCACCACCTGTTGCGGACGTCCCCTGGATCTCGGTCGCGGTAAGAAACTCCGCTTCCGCCCGACGCTGTGAGCTCGATCAGGGTCCCGAGATGCGCACCCGCCGGGATATTGATTTTCGCTTGCAGGCGCGCCACCCGTTGCCCTTGGAACACCGAAACGGAGTAGCTACCCGGTGCGAGGCTCGGAAGATGGAAATTCCCGCTCGAATCGGTAGTTGCGGCCCAGTTCCGCTGCGTGTTTTCCAGCCTGATACCAGCGTTACTTACGGGCTTGCCCCCAGCATCCAGCACTCTGCCCTGCCAGGAGGCGCTCTCTGGCTGTCCAATTAACATGGACCAGGAACTGGCAATCCAGAAGATGGCAATGAGCTGGTTCACGCGCAGCATGGCATTCCACTTGCATTCTATCGTTCAGAGGCGATGAAAAGCTCAAGTGCTTCAGGACGCTAGGGCGACAAGGGGTAGCGGCATGGATACCCCCAAGCAGTAAATCTCTTGGAGCGTAAAGTGACTGACTGGTGTGGCACGTTCCTCCTCATTCCGACATACATAGGTCCTGGTAAGTCGCGACACCGGGAATTTGGCGGCGCCTCATGCTAGTCGTTGCGGCTCGATGCCAATGCAGTCATTAACGGCGCCCTTGATTTTCTGCTTGCAACCAAGGTAACGCTCTGTCGTCTGCACCGAGACATGCCCGAGCAGAAATTGGATCTGTTCGAGCTCTCCACCTGCAACGTGACAGAGCCTGGCGCATAGCGACGCAAATCGTGGGGCGCAACCTTCTCAATACCGACCGTCTTGGCGAAGTTCTTAACGACGTACCAGACGACCTTTTCTGTCAGCCCATTTCCCCAAACGATCCCGCGCTCATTGATGGAGCGGAAGAGACAGCCGGATGCAGTTCCCGACGCTTTCATCCAGTCATCGACCCGCGCTTTGACCCAGTCGGGAACCGGCACAGTGCGCACGTGACCGCTGTGCCTCCCGTAAATCTCAAACGATCTGAGAAGATGGGGCTTGCGCATTCTCCATCACCTCCGTGACCTAAGGCTCGGCGTGCTAATCGCGCTGGTTGCCGCCGCCCGATCGTTCTTTAAAACCCGAGCCGCTTTGGAGGAACTGCCTGCAAGGTGTTGATAATGCGGGGTTGAAAAAAGTGGTTCTCGGCACAATTTCGTCAACTGGGAACCCCGCAGTTCCTCTCCCAGTATGGCCCCGCGGCACGTGGGCGCCTGGCTCTCCAGTTGGAAAACCTGGCGCTCC
>QHXW01000042.1 GCA_003223115.1 Acidobacteriota bacterium | reverse complement strand
CCCTGGTGGAAGGCCCAGCGGAGAGCCGGTTGTGGCGCGAGCACGTGGAACGCTATCACTATCTGGGATGCCGCGTGCCCTTCGGCGCCAACTTGCGCTATTGGGTGCGGAGTCGCGATCGGGAACTGGCCTGCCTGCTGTGGACATCGCCCGCCTGGAAAATGCGGGCGCGGGACGCTTGGATCGGCTGGAACAACGAGCAGCGGCGACGCCACCTCCAGTCGATCGTCAACAATGGCCGATTTCTGGTTTTGCCCTGGGTACGCGTCAAAGGGCTGGCGAGTAAGATCCTGGCGCTGAGCGCCCGGCAACTACCGCACGATTGGCAAACCCGATATGGGCATCGTCCGCTGCTGTTGGAAACTTTGGTGGATGCCATCCGGTTTCGCGGAACCTGCTACCGGGCGGCCAACTGGATCTATGTTGGGCAGACCACCGGACGCGGCCGCATGGACCGGGAGCACAAAAGCCACGGTCAAGCCATCAAAGACATCTATGTCTACCCGCTGGTCCGCGACGCCCGGCGACACCTATGCGGTGATCCTACCCGGTAAACCAATACCTTCATCTCGTTAGCAATATGCCGCCGAAAATCAAGGCCCTGCTCGTCATGGCTCGGGAACGCCGCCTACCGCTGCTTGACGTACTTGAGTCCTGCAGTATCGAAGTGCTGCCGGTGTGCGATTGCAACGAAGCCCACCAGATGCTTGAAGCTCAGCCTCCGGTCCAGGTAGTGGTGACGGACACCGCATTGCCCGACGGAGATTGGCGGCGGGTGCTTGAAATTGTGGTGCAAGGGTGCGCAAACATCGAAGTCGTCGTTTGTTCACGCTTGGGCGACCCCCAATCTCTGGCTCGATGTCCTGGAGCAGGGTGGCTACGATGTATTGGTCGAACCCTTCGACCATGAGGAGGTACGGCGAACTCTTGAAGTTGCCGCATCCAGAAGCTATGTGTGCTCGCTCGCCCAAGCGATAAATCATAGACCCAAGCCAGCTCGCGCCGCCGTAGCTGGAATGAGAGGTTGAGAGTTGTCGCGCCAATCGTGAGGCACCTAGCGCCGGTAGCACCGTACCACGGTTGTTGACAGGATAATAGTTTCCTCGGGCGATTCTGGCACAAATGCCTGTCTTGCCGGACTCCCCTTGCCGCCTCTCCCCCTGCGTGACGTATAGTAAGCGTCGTCAAGCTCTACCTCAACAGGAGCGGTTGATTTTCCGATTTCCCTGTTATAAGGGGCCGGGAATTCGGGGATTTTGAGTCTGCAAGCATGCACGGACATCCGCGTGAGCACGCGGTTCACAAGCAGGTCCGTTCCTTGCGCATGCAGTTAGTACGCGACCTGGCGGAACTCCGCGATCTTGTTGGCATCTCTTTCTCGGACAACGGCGGCGCCATACTCTCGAAACCGTTCTTGGATCGCTCTACATTGGTCCGGAAAGTGTTTGTGCAGGGTCGCATAGTGATACCCGTTTCGGTTCTGAAAGGCTTTGAGAGAGCGAGGCGGGAACTCTTTCAAGGCCAGATCCATTTGGTGCGCGGTCTTGAGCCTGTCAAAGCCCTAGCGTTGCCGTGCCCAGAGGTTGCGCCAGTTCGACAGGCAGATGAGTCCCAACCGCAATCTTCTTTATCGAGTATTCGCCGGACTTACTCGACGCCGGTTAAGCCAGCCTGGACAGCAGCTCCTGTACCTCATCTATCAGCTTCAGTTTCTGTGGACAATTCACGATCCCTAGGATCTTCCGTGGTCCGATTTCGTCCCCGTCGCCCACCGAACACCTGATGTAATCTGGAAAGACTATTATGCCAGCATTTGAGGGCACGGAGACCGTTCTTGTGGTCGATGACAAGAGCTTCATAGTCAGCCTTGCGCACGAAATGCTGACGACGTACGGCTACCGCGCTCTGGCCGTCAACAGCGCTGCTGAAGCGATTCACTTGTTCGAGTCGTCACCTAATCTGGACGTGGATCTGGCGCTCCTCGACATCGTGATGCCGGAAATGACCGGGACTGATCTTGCACTCCGACTGAAACAAATCCGGCCCTCGCTTCCAATCGTCTTCATGTCTGCATACTCCGAAAGTCCAGTGCTCAGACCGGAGCGGTACGGCAAGATCAATTTCATTGCGAAGCCTTTCAGCCCACTTGCACTCGCCCGGAAGATCCGGGAAGTACTCGACGCTCGGCGTGCGGATTCCAGATCAACCAGCGGTTGATCATGATGCGAAACCCAGATTGCGCAGAATCACGTCGAGGCGAAAGGCGTCGAACTGTTCAGGCGCGCGTGCCACATGGTCTTAGAGGGTATCATTGCAAAGCGGAAGGACGGGCTGTACGCGCCAGAGGAGACGAGCTGGGTGAAGATCAAGAATCCGGCGTGTTCGCAGGCGGAGGGGCGAGGCGACTGGTTTGAGCGGCGGGCGAGCAGTGTCAGCGCCGCGACCGTTTTAGCTGTCGAGTGTCTTTTTCGGCGTTATTACCGAAAACTGCGTCCCGCTTGAAAACACCAACGTTAAGTCGTTCGTGAGATCATCGTCGTTTTCACACACCAATGAGCCCTGTCTTCGTTGCCTTGCTCGCTTTGCTTGCCTCTACATTTCAGACTCGCGCCGCCCAGCAGGCCGAGATCGCCGCTCTGCGCCACCAGATCGCCGTGCTCCAACGCAGCTCACCGCGTCGTCTGTGCCTCAAGCAGGCCGACCGACTGCTCTGGATTCTGTTGTCGCGCTTGTGGCCCGGCTGGCGGCGCTGGGTGTACATCGTGAAGCCAGACACAGTTATTCGCTGGCATCGCAGGGCGTTCGCTCGATATTGGACTTGGAAGTCGCGCCGTCGTCCTGGAAGACCGGCAGTGGCTGCCGCGATTCGCGACCTGATCCAACGCATAAGCCTAGCCAACGTCTTGTGGTACCACCATTCGAGCACCAGCCAGAAGAAACGCTTTCGACAAGTTCGCGATGCCCTCCTGTCCGCGTAGCGGGCCGACAGCGGTATCGCAAGCCGAAAGAATTACCAGATCGGCATCGAGCCGGAGTTGCACAATTTCTGACGCCTGCAGAAACCCGTCTTCGCCTGCCAGACGATCACTCAACAGGACCAAAGCTGCTCGATCCGGAAATGTGGAATCTGCAAACCCGTGAACTGCGAGATGAATAACGCGGTATTCCGATAAGCCCGCCGCTTTGAAAGCGGCTTCAGTTGCGGATGGTCCCAACAACACTTTGGTTTCCTTCTTGGCGAACGCCGCTTGTGCGATCCGCACTTCATCCGCCGATGAAGGCATGTCGACAAATCCGCCGCGATCGTACCCCCGCGTGAGACCAGACCGATTCATTGGACTCCGTGAATACGGAATCCCTCCAATCGCCAAGAGCGCGGTTTTAGCTATGCGTGGACGCGGCTTCTGTTCCGTCAACAGGTAAAACGTGGTTGCCGAAGGCGAATAGATGACCGTTCGGGTTTCAGCGACATAGCGGCCAGACGCCTCTCTGAGCCCGTCGAACGGCACGAGATGCAACGGGCCGTCACGAACGATGATGAGGCTCTGTTTCTGTGGCGCCTCACCGATCGGGCGAACGAGGGCGTCATACAGGTTGCGAGCTTCAGTCATACAGCCAGTTTGGCTTTTACGGCCTTCAGATACGCTGCGACTAGCCCCTCAATCCGAGCTTTGCTGCCCAATCGCACAATGCGGGACTCACCGCGCGAGATCGTGAGGCAGTAAGAATTGGGATCAGCGATTACATATTCCAGAAGTGCGGCAGATGGAGACAGTGCCCGCTGAATCTGCTCGAGTCCGACCATCTCCCGTGACTTGCTCTTGAGCACGCTCACTCCGGGGTTGATCGAACGAGTTTGCTCGGTCATGAAGATTTCATCGCGAAGACTGCGTACTTCGTCCGTTGATCGCGCCGCCATCAGCTTGAGTCGCAACCGCGAGATTGCCCGCTCAACTCTCTTCGCGCCCGCCGGGGCCATCGACCCCGCCGCCAGGAGATCGGCAGCTACACGCCCTCGAACTTGTTCGATGATGGTGTAGGCTTTCTGCGGATCGTTGAACTTCTCCGCAATCATGGCGAAATGTTGCGAATAGATTTGGCTAGATGCCGTGATCACAGCCGTCTTCTCCAGTACGGTTGAAACATTGCCTATAATGGCATCGAGGAAGGCCTCCGCACGGTCGTATACGCGGTCTGCCTCTGCATACCTGCCTCGGGCAACCTGAAGTTGCGCGAGTGCTTGTAGGCGCTGCGGAACGGCCCACAAATCTCCACTTGATTGTGTGGAGGCGGCCGCTAATTCGGCGTCGCGTTCTGCCTTTTCGAGGTTGCCGCTCTCTCGGTGAATCTCGGCAGCTCGGGCGTACACTGAAGCGAGCACGCGTGGGAGACCCCCGGACTCGCCAAGGTCTATGGCCTGCTGAAGTATCGCCAATGCCGCTTGCCGATCATTTCTAGCTTCGGCGAGATCAGCAGCGAGGACCAGTGCGTTAGCCTCGTGTACAGTTCTGCGGGTCTCCCGTGCGCGCATCAGGAATTCAGCCAGTACCCGCTGAGCCGTATCAAGTTGCTTCAGGCCGATCAAAGCGGCTATACGAACTTCTTGTGCCGGAAACTGATAACCGGCGTCGGATGTAGCAGTTGCGATGTTGATTGGATTTTCGATATACGCCAGCGCCTGTTCATACATCTTGGACTCTGCCAAGCCGTATCCGAGCATCGTCAAGAACCTGATTTGGGCGCCGGCATCCCCGGCCTTCGTCGCTGCCGCTAGCGCAGTGACAAGATCTTGGCGAGCAGTTTCAAGATCGGCATCGTAGAACGCTGCTATGCCGAGTTGTGCGAGGGCGGATACTGCCACTTCGTATCGCCTAAATCCCGAGCCAGTATCTGGACCTGCTCCCAGTCCTGCCGCATCGCGCCGGTATTGGTCTCGGTGTCGATATCCCCTTTGACGATGAGGCAGAACATACGGAGTTCCTTATCGTTCTGGAGAAGAGGGTCATCCTCCAGCGCTTCTGCAAGCTGTGCGGACACCATCGGTAGCGCCTGCTGCTCGCGCTCTATGTTCGACGGGATGCGGCCAAGTCCGGCGTACAGCGTGTTCCGCTGATCGCCTGCGCGAGCAAACAGCTTTTCCGCTTCGGTGAATACGGGAGCAGCGTCGGCCCAGTTATAGAGATCAGCAAGATGAAGGGCTCGGGCAAGCAGTTCCTTTGCCGGTGGCTCCTGAGCTGCCGCACATGAACTGCAGGCGATCAGGAGCGCTGTCCGGCGAAGGAAGCGAGACTGTATCGAATCCCGCAGACAGCACAAGAGTTTCCTCTGAGGCGATTCCGTTTTTTTGAACCGTCCACTGATCATCATCCTCATTCAACGACAACCGGAAATTTCCGCCAGCTTAGACCAGGTGGCTGAATCATCAAGGTAAATTTGCGTCGGGAGGCGGCCCCGAGATCAAAATCCACCTCTAGCGAAGTGATGCCATCGCTTGATCGCCCTAGCGCGCGCGCGTCGGCAAACACAGCTCCAGTAGAATCCTCCAGTCGAAGGGCGTACTCCCCGGTTTCCATCCCCACGGGCAACAGAAACGTGACCCGGAGCAACTTCGGTGGGAGATGTATCCCATTTCCGGGGTCCCTGGCGTCCCCTCCGCGGGTGGGCGAGAATGAAGCCAAGTTTACACTGATGTGGAGGCTGCTGAACCGCCGTCTGAGCCGATTGGCCGGCATGCTTCTGCGAAATGGTCGGGGCTACGCGTCGGCCCGCGCGATCTTGAAAAACGCTCACCGCCGCGAACAGGACGCCGAGCACAACCAGAGATGCGACCGCAGACTGGAGCCCGCGCACGAAAACCAAGGTTCGGCGGAACCGCAGGTACTGTTGGAAGCACGGGGAGCAGCTAACAACGTGCGAGAGCGGAAGGTCTGTCAGGCTGAGCCGCCGATCTCGATACGCCATGGCTCGTAAGGTAGAAAGGTCCGGGCAGCCTTTGCGCTTGGAATTTGGATAGGCAGTCTTGGCACACTTTCTACCAAGAGCGACGACGTCTCTCACCTGCTTCGAGGACACGGGTTGATTAGATTCAGCCATCAGAATTCACTCGCTACACGGCGGTTTCAATCGTGAATGGTAGTGAGCCCGGAATCGGTCCACCGCCTGATCCATCTTCTTCCGGAACTGCACCTCTGCACTATGAGCGTCCGAATATCCCGTGAGCCTGGCGATGGACCGCCAATCGTAACGCAAAACACGAAGGTCGTACATCGTCCGCCCGTGTTTATCCATACAAGCGCGAAAGACTTCGATTCGCTTAGCTTCATCGAGTTCGCGGTCCAGGTCATGGGACACAGTGCCGGCGAGTCGCTCGAGATCCGCATGGTCCACATACGAGATGCGCTGGCTTTTTCGAAGTCGGCGAACGGACTCCCGAGCGACCGACCTTAGGAGATAAGCTTCGAAGAATTGAATGGACTGGCGGTTGCGCAAAACGCGGGACGCTGAGTCGACTGCAGCCTCAAGAATCTCGGGCGCCTCTGTATCCTCAGCGAGATAGCGAATTACCACCAGTCGCGCACGTTCCCAAACCCGCTTTGCTGCCTCGATCAGCCCGTGATCGACCATGTTCCCGAGGCTATCCCGCTCCCGAATCCACAATCTCTCCTGAGCGTCTTTCCGCTGGTTCATGGAAGCCGCCGGCAAACGGATCGAACAACCCCTTCCAATATTAAGAGGCTTTGAGGAAAGCAAAACTCACCCAGATAAATTTCGGCGAGCGTCGGTAGTTTGAAAGCGCACATTTGCCGAGTGACGGTGGTTGAGTTTTCCAGTTTCCCAAACCTCTTTGCCTTAGGAGACCCTTAGGAGACCTCCCAGAGACCTCCCCCAGCCTGCACGGGCGAGGGCCTGCATATGGCATCGACAGAGTTCCCGGAGGAATCACGTCGCTCTTCTCATTCAAGCATCGATCTCTACTCGACATCTGCCAAGGCGATTCTCCAGTTCGTCTCCGACAGAAAGTGTGCGGTCGATAGCCGGCCTAGGATTGATCGTTTCTGCCTTGCACAAGGCCGGGGGATCACACCGGAACAGGAAGGGAGCCCCGAAACACCGCGAGCACAAAGGGAAGGAGAGGACAACCTCCCACATGCGCACGCCGCAACGCTCGATCCGAGAGGAGAGAAGACTTGTGAAGCTTGATTTGCTCGAGTGGATGCACAGAATGATTGCTACTACAGCGCGAGAGCTATGGATCCAGCTCCGGGGATCCCGGCGGCGAATGAAGAAATCTCTTGATGACCTTGACCGGGAGATTTGGAACGCCCGTCTGTCAAATGCGGCGAATTCTTCGGAACAGCCACTGAATATTGACTCTCTGGCTTCGACCGAGGAACTTCGGCTTATCATCCGGCTCCACCTGGACGGTTGGACGTGGCCCGAGATCAATACGCGGTTGCGCAACAGATGACCGGCAGGAGTCCCCGTTTTCGCGACGCACGTGTGAGTTGCGCTCCCTGAACTTGCCGGGATTATTGGATGAGTGGTCGCGGTTCCAGCTTTGCCTGAGTCTGCGCGTTCAGCGCCCTCGCGGATGATCTCGCTCGCGGCTAGGCTTGCGCACGTCCTCAAGCTCAATAGCTGCCTTGCGAAGGGCGCTTTGATAACGACCCAGCCAGCCACCCCAGCCCTCTTCAACTGGGGTCGTCCCACTTTGCATGAGTCTCCGGGCCGTTTCTTCATGATGATGTCGATCACTCAGGATCTTCTTGGAGTGCCCCAGCTCGTCGATTTCAAGCAACGGTCGTCCATTCTCGAATAGCTTTCGCAGGCGTACGAACCTGTTGGTTCGTAATCCGCCGCGGCCACGCGCCTCGGCCATCTGAGGTGTGTGATAGATGCAATGCACCTTGGCGTCGGTGCCCTCCAACATCATGAAGCTGCGACCACTCCCTTCATCTTCGCCGTGCACCAGTATCCGGCCCTCGAGGGTTGTGCATTTGCCAAGATCGAACATGGCCAGCGGCAGCCGCGTGTCCGATACAGGCACGCCGTGAGCGGCAAGGATCTTTTGCCGGTCCCCAAGGCGTTGCATCGCCCGCAGTGCAGTCTCCAAATCCTGGCGCACCAGCCACTGGTCCAGCCCGGCCGCTTCGGCCAGTCCCATTCTCTCCAACGTTTTCAGCCGGGCGATGACGTACTGGTTTTTCAGCGGAGCGGGATTCCGGTTGACCGGGAAGTGCGAGGACTGGCCATCTATCGGCTTGTCCCGGGCAATTGCCCGGTCAAGCGACGTGAACCTTTGCTGCGATACTTCGCGGTGCTGGGCTTGGGCGACATCAGATTGCGTGCGGTACCCGAGCTGCCGGGTACAGAGATCCTCAGCGATACTCCGAATGCCATGCTTCACGTAGTCACGTTCGAGACGGAGCGGTTTTCCATCCGCACGAACGCCGCGCAGAGCGATGTGAACGTGAGGGTTATCGGTATTGAAGTGCGATACGGCAACCCATTCGAGGCGAGTATCGAGGTCCCGTGCCATGCGCTTCGTCAAGTCGCGGGTCAGCCGGATCAAGTCAATCTTGTCTCCAAACTCCGGCGACAGGATGAGCTTCCACAGGCGTTCATAGCCAGCGTACTGCCACTGGTCGAGACGAGCTACGATATTGATCCCGCGCTCGGTAGCGTCGAACCCGGCCTCAGCGGCGCGCCCTTGGCTGGCGCTCTCGCGGGCGATATAACGTCCGTGTGCCTTCCATTGCCCGCGTGTGGCATTCTTCGCGTACATTACTCTCACCGCGCATCGCTGATTGTACGGGCGAACCGAAGCCCGTCTTCCTGACTGAGGCCCGCGATGGGCGCGTAGGAGCCGGACATAGCGAAGAAGAAGGATGTAGGTGGAGCACCACGGTCGGGGCGAACTGGTTTGCCGACCGCGCAGCCTACGGGGATAGAGCCGGAACTCCTTCGGCTTGTTATCTCCCACGACTTGGCTCCAGGAGACAAACACCGGCTTTGCGAATCGTGCGTTCGACATAATCCTGTTGACGATGCTCTGCACCCTTTTTGGAGAGGTCACGTGTACGGATGGCAGCCGCGACTTCTTCTTCTGTGGCTCCGTGGGAAAGAGCGTAGACCGCATATGCCAGGTCAATTCTGTTTCCGTCGCCCGAATAGCGGGGATCGGACCGGAAGGAGTCGATGGTCTTCTGTTGCCGTCCAATCGGAGGTGTAATCGTTTGAAGACGTAAGCGTTCGCGCGCCTGGAGACGTTCTTCGACGCTGCGCCGTACGATGGCGAGAAAGCGATCGGCTCGTGGATAGACCTTTCCTTCGGCTTCGATGAGCCGTACCAACGGATATAAACCTGTTGTGACGTCTTGATACTGAGGTTTTCTGTTTTCGAACCCGCTGAGGCGCCCGAAGTGCCTCCAATCAGCCGCGCCGACATCGCCACCGAATCGTTCCGCAAGAGTTCTTGCGGTCGCCGTGCTGAGCTGCTTATCGAGCGGCTCGGGGTGTTTAAGCCACGCCTGAAAGTTGAATGGAGACGTTTCCACAACAACTGCCGGGTGGAATCCATCGCGATCCATTGCGGTAACTGCGTCGGAAGTCAGATCGTCGACGAGGCTCAGGTTGTGCTCGCCCTTTGGGCGAATGTAGATATGCCTGCCAGCCTGATTCTGCAGTTGCAACCAGGGCACGGCACGAAGTAGAGTGTCCGGATTCCACACGCGGAGCAGCATGCTCGCGTCAGTTCCTGCTGTCTCCGGCCGGAAGACTCCGACTTCGAACAGTTCGCAGCCCATAGCGGCCACCTGCTGGCGCACCGCACTGGTGGTTGCGCCGGATGTCATTGCTCCACCCCGTGCCGCAACACGGGATGCGAGGAGTTGAGCATTGTGGCCGCTGCGCTCTTCAAGAAGCGTTCATAACGCTCGTTCCCCTTGGCCCCCGAAGCAGGCGATTGCTCGGGTAACCCCGTGAGCAATGCCTTGGCGAGAGTATCGACGAATGCGAACAGAGTTTGCTGTACGCGTTGCATTCGTGACAAATCGCTCTCAATCCGGCCGAGCGTGGCGGCAATACGTTGCTCGACGTCGTCGCCACTGCTCAGTTCCTGATCGACCGCATGTCGGATCATTGCTGCGGTCGAGGCAAAGCCCTTTTGCTGAGTGGCCTGTTGAATCTGTTGTAGCGTGGTCTCCGAGAACCGGATCGTGCGTTGTGGCATGAAACACTCCCCTCACTTTCAAAGCCTTGGGAGAGGGTGTTTTCTGACAGCCAAAAACAAAAAAAATGCATGCGTCCCAAGCGGGATTCACTTGCGCGACAACGCATCCCGGACCAAGTTAAGTTACTGATGAAGTGGAACTAGAACTGGAAAGGAGAGCCCAGTGAATCCCAACCCTTTATGTTCCACTCCGCATACGACTGTCCCACTCCGCATACGACTGTCCATTTCCACATCCTTTTTTCCCGTGGACTTTCATTGATTTTGTTCGACTATTGTGCAGTGCTAGGTGGATAATGATTGATCACCAAGAAAACAAACTAACTATCGGTAATGGAACTTCCTTGACTAATGTCGCGAGTAAGATGGACAAACATTGATAGTCAAGAAAAGAGAGACTTTATCTATTATTGGAACTTTGCTGACTAACAGTTCCCTACACGGCATCTCGCCCGCCTGCATAGACCGCGCCAGGAGAACTCGCAGGAAGAAAAACTCAAAGAGCGGCAACCGCTTCGGGATTACACGGACCGTCTCCGGGAACGCCATTGTCGCTGGACGATGCGCGGCGTCTGGTGGAGGGCTACGTCGAGCATTACAACCAAGGTCCGCCTGAACAGTGCCACCGGCTACATCACGCCGAAGGACATGCTAGCCTTGCTAGCCGGGCGTCAGCAGGAGATCCATGCCGAACGGGATCGGAAGCTGGCGGAGGCGCGAAAACAGCGGCAGGTTCGTCGGCAGCAGGCTGCGTGAAGAACGAAGAGGCTCAGTCTTCAGGCAGGCGAAGCATCGGATGAAGTGGATTACTTTGGAGGTCGCATTTCGCGTAGGTCCTTGGCCGAAGCCGAACGCCTTGGGGGCCACTCTGCTTTGGGGGCCACTCTAACGATACGCCCACTTCAAGTGAGCGATGCTGGTGAACCCAACGGCCTGGTGGAAAACCGATGCTGTCGGCCCGTCAACTTCCGGATGGCTAAAATTAACCGGTCCAAATCTGCTTGGACCAAAATCTCAGCGTAAGCACTCTATAATCAAGCACCTTGATGGCCGGTTAATTTCGGCATAACTGGTCCAATCTGTGCACGCATCCTTTAAACTCAAGATTCTCCGGAAGTTAGGGGGAGCGCGGGCATCAGGCCAGTTTATGCGCGTGATCCGTCCGCAAAACCAAGTGCACACTTTCCAGAAAGCCGATTCCTAGCCACTCACCTGCAAGGTCGGTCTTCTGGAAGGGACGACCGAAGAAGACTACAGGTTCGCGCCGAAAGCCAGCAGACGGCCATCGCAATCCTTCACCACGAACTCGCGCGAGTGCCATGGCATGTTAGTGAATTCTACGCCTTGGGCTGCGTACTCGGCATAAAGTGCGTATGTCATCAATGTCGTGCCCGGTGTCATACCACTTCAGCTCCTTAGGCCCGGTAGCGGCCTTGAAGAAATCTTCCGCGTCGGTGCGAGGCACTCCGGATCATACCAAGCCGATTGAAACAGCTTGGGGATGGCTGGGGCGCGACCGATATAGTGTTTGGCATCGACGACTGAAATTACTTCCAGAAAGTGGGGGAGCTGATTACCGAGTTCCTTTCGCACGCCCTCGGCCCAGGGTCCGGGGCTCGTGGCGATGTGGATACTCATGCCGAGCAGACCAACTTCAAAAACCGCAGCGCGGAAACGGTCGTCGATACTAGCGGCAACCGCGCTCATCATAGCGCCGGAGCTATGGCCTGCCAGAGCCAGCCGCGAGGAATCGATGTCATTGCGGGCTTGAAGCAGGTCGGCGTCGGCGCAGACCGATTACGTCGGCAATTAACTGGTCTCTTGCTTGTTCTGCGCTTCCCCCGGGCATGCCTTCTGCCTCCCCAACCAGAAGTGAGACGGCTCCGGCCCGCGCCATCAGAACCGCGTTACCAAGGAACTCAATTGCGCCGCCCGAGTGCATCCAGACAATCGCGGGCTTGCGGCCCGGTTCATTGGGCGACACCAGAAAGCCCGGCATGCGGGCGCCCTTTGGGAGGGCGAAGCTGATCGAGTACAGCTTATAGCCGTCCCGGGCAGCCAGTTCCTTTTGCTGGATGTCGAGGGGCGCGTTACGGTCATAACGATACAACGCCGCGAGCTCATCGAGGGTTTGCGGGCGAGCACTACAGGCTATGAGAATCCAGGCTGCGGCAGCGATGGCAAGTTTCACGGTTGACCTCTGAATAGAAAGCTCGCTATTTCAACAGGAGTATCGTGCCATCCTGCCTACTTCCGTTTTTTTTTCGCCGGCCTTGGCGAACTTTAGCGCTGGCGAAGCAAGCGACAATGACCGCGATTCATAGCACTTACGGTTCCTAAGAAATGGGCTGATGAACCATGTCATCGGTAGCTTAGAGCATGTGAAATTTTCGTCACGGTGTGTCGAATCGCCATCATGCATCGCCGCGCCCTAAACCCATACGTGAAACGAAGTCGTTTAAACTCTACGATGGTCGGCCATACGGAAGTTGGACTGCAACTTCAGGGATTGCTTCGGACGAGCCGCGCAACGTGTCCCACTGGTGCGGGGCGCGTGCGTGCAAAGTTCGAGGCTGTGGTTGATTCCTTTCTCTAGGCGGCGCGGTTTCTTGTTTTGCGAGAGATAAACCGAGGCGGTGGGAAAGTGGAAAACCTGCTTTTGGTTCCACTTTTCCATCCGCCATCGTCGCCGGAGCTGTGGAAATGTGGGAATCTCGCCTGCTTTTGGTGAGATTCCCAAGGGGCTCGTGGAAAGAGTGGGAAACCGAGGGTATAAGACATTTTGTGTAAGTAGCGTTCTCCGGGAAAATAGGAGAACGCATGTCAGAACCGACGAAACTGGAATCTGCATTAGATGAGTTATTGGCCGGCAAAACGACCGAAGAGATTGTCGGCCCAGACGGCTTGCTCAAACAGCTCACCAAAACGCTGATTGAGCGAGCGATGAATGCCGAGATGAGCCATCATCTGGGCTACGAGAAGCATGCGCCAGGGCGCGGGAGTGGCAACAACCGAATCGGCAGCAGCTCCTCCATCCGACGCCACTACGACTGGCGAGCGGCCCGAAGGGTCTGTGCGGTTGGGCGTTGATCCAGCGAGTTACTCGCTCATCTTCAGCGGGACAGCGAACCCTCGCAGGCTGCGGCTACCGTGGCGTACCAGGGGATAACGGTGTCGAGCCGCGTGATTTTTAAAAGTCGAGCCACCCTCGCGCTGCCATCCGCCAAGCGTAATCCCCCGCCCGCCTTTTGCGCCGCTAGAAAGCACTGGATGATGATGTTTACGCCGGTGCTGTCGATTTGCTCGACGCCGGTCAGGTCGAAGATCAATTTCTTGTCGTTTCGGTGAAGCAGATCGCTGACCAGCGGCTTGGCGATGAGTTGGCTTTCTGGCCCAGTTGTGAGGCTGCCGGAGAAGAGCACAACGACAATATCCGGTTCGACGCGCGTCGTATTCACTTGCAGGCTCACATGCGCACTCCAGCCTAGCCTGACAAGAATATAACAGCTTCTCACCGGGTCGATGCTTCGCTCCGTGGACCCCGGCCATGGCAGCGGTCACGATGCGACAACCGGCATGACGGTACGCTATTTCGCCGCTGCGCCCGAGCCGATCTGCGTCCTCAAATTGGTTTTCCCTTGTTTGCCGTTCACTGGAGATCCTGAAGTTGTAAGCCCCGTCCACCTTGTACCCCCTGGCTCAGATCGAGACTCGGGTCGAGGTACACGCCATCTGGAATCTAGAGGGATCGAGAAAAGTGTCGAATGCTGTGGGTTGCCATCCCTGGCCACCATCCAGATATCCGAAACCACAAAATGGTTCCAATTGGTTCCAATTCGGCTCGCAGAGGTGTGTCTCAACTTTGGAACCAGAATCAGAATTTACGCTTCATCGAAAAAAGGGAAACAAGCAAAAAAAAGGCGTGCAGTCGTTTTGCGGCGCTGGCGGCCACTCTCCAGCGGCGTTGGAGAGCGCCGCCGTGAGCATGCCACTGCAGCTCAGTACCTTTACGCACGTTCGGCCGGCCACCAGAGCCCCAGATCGAACTCCAAGCCTCCCACGTCCGGGCTGTTTGGCAACAGCCGCTTGAGATTCGTAGCCACAGTTTCCAGCAGGCCGGTGTTGATCCGCGCCCGACAGGTCCTTCAAGAAGCCCTGCTGGTGCCACCCACTCATTGCCATGCTTCTATCCGCACTCTGATTGGGCCGCTGTGGGCCCGGTGCAAGTTGGGGTTCGGTCTAATGCCCAGGTCCATGTTCGGTGCTGACATCTTTGGCGCGATCTCTTGAAAGATCGAGTAACCATACGCAGTCACCCGAACAAGGCGGTGGATGTTGCCTTCCACAACTTCTGGATCTCCTTCGCGCGGTCAGCTCATGTCTGTTCCTTGCCTTACATTTACATTTACATTCCGGAGGACTCGCTTTGCATTGCTCGTTGGCGTTCGAGGTTCTCGCGTTTCTGAGAGACGTCGAATAAGTTCGCAAGTCCTCGATCGGAACGCGGAACTGGCGATTGGCGGCGCTGCACAGCTTCTTTAAGGTCGTTGCCGACCGTGAACCGTTGGCGGCTGCACAAGGTCCAACGCCTCTTGAATGCGCGCACCGTGTTATAGAGGACCGCCAGGACCGCGGCGCTAGGGAGAAAAGAGCGAATCTGCCCGCACTGGCCCGAGACTGTCGAACTGCTGAAGGCTCTATTGGAAAGGAAGCCTCGTCGGGAAGATGAACTCATCTTTGTGAACCGGTATGGAAATCCCCTCAAAGCCTCAGCTGATGTACCCTCCAGTCGCCTTGGCACTACCCGAAATGCTTATCTCAGGTTTCCCTTGAACACATGGATCCGCCGCAATCAACGGGTCGATCTTTGCTTTGAATACGGCAGTAGGCCCCCACTCAGGCTAACGTTTCCGCTTGTACCGACAATGCCCTTGCTGAGCTGCTTTGTTTGTGCATAGCTGCCTTGACTGGAATCGTAGCTGTCGACGGAGCCCTTACCAGAAATCCTCATTGTGCTGCAGCCTGTGCCCGTGGCGTAAATCGCAAAATCGAGGAGACTCAGGGGTATCGTGAATCCCATGCCAATGGAGTTCACTGAAGGCGTACTGGTGGCGGCATAAACAGGTATTTGAGACGGTGAAACGCGCGGGGACATAAGCAGCAGTGGTTGGCGGTAAGACCTTAACTTTGTCACCTGGTACCTACAACATCAATTCGCTAACGCTGATTGGCAATTCAATCCTGGCCACCAGTTCGCCGGGTCAAGAATGACGATTCTCGCAGGGACCGAAACCGTCCTGGTCGTGGATGATGAAACATTCATGCTCAGTTTGGCTGAGTTGATGCTGGTGTGCCACGGCTACACCGTCCTGAAGGCCACCAGTGGGCAAGAAGTCCTCCACATGCTTGAGCTATGGCCTGACCTGAAAATTGATGTAGCGGTGATCGATGTCGTGATGCCAATGATGGACGGCTTTGAATTGGCGGAACGGATGCGGAAGATCAGGCCGCGCCTGCCAATCGTGTACATGTCAGCGTATCCCGAGAAGGCGGAACTACGGCCGGAGCAGACGCGGAATATTCCGTTTGTGCCGAAGCCATTCACTTCCCTGACTCTCGTCGGAAAGATTCGAGAAGCGCTGGACACGCCCCTTTCTCGGGCGCCAGGGCAAGGTTAGCCGTTTAAGCTTGGGCTTGCACTGGACCGGTAGGGGGTCCGTTCCCTTAACGGTCTCTAAAACGATGGAATAACCACATGGTCAGGAAAATTAGGCAGAGCACCGCCGTAGCAATATCCAACCGGCGATCAGCAAGAGGAAGATGCCCACCAGAACATACGGGTCCACTCTGAGGTTAGAATCGCCACTGCAATCTCGAATGGCGCTACCAGCGTATTGCACTCTTGGTGGCAGTTGTGAATGGTCCGACGTGCAACGCTCAGGCCCACATCCAATCTCCTCCGGCCCCTATTGACATCACCGGATAACAGGTCCAAACTTTTAACCGAGATAGGGCTGATTTTCAGTTCTGTTCCCGAAGAGTTGTCCTGCTTTCTTACTGCGCCCCCCTGGAAGTCAAAAGTGTCCCATCGACAGAAAAAAGGAGGCGGTTGTGCAAAATCAAAGATGGCCGTAATGGCCGGTTCCGAGTCGCGCCAAGATGCGACTCAAAACGTCATCTCAGAACCTGCCAACCAAGGGGAGACTTCTGCTCTCGCTTACGAACTTTGGATACAGCGAGGATCGCATTAGTCCCTGTTTACATCCTTCTGTATTAATAACCGTAGTAAAGCGCCAAAGGCAATTGCCCAGCAAGAATATTTTGGTTGCGTGAGAACAAATATATCTGAGCCTCGCCCGACAGTCTCAATCAGCACCAGCACAACTCGAAATTGCCCCGGATTCCAGCCACCAGCGACGTCAATGGCACAACAGCGCGGCGGCCAGGAGACTCTGACTTAGCGCCAGGGTTGTGGCGGACGAGTGGGTCACGCAGTTGCTCCGCCAGACCGACGCAAAGGTGTTTAAGAAATATTCGCAGATGAAACTGCAGATGAAGCGCGAGGCGTTGCAGAAGCTGAATCGCCAGGCTAACGAGCTCGCGAGCAGTATTGAACAGGCAGGCCAGACTGAGGGGTTTTGAGACAGTTTTGAGACAGTTTGGCCAGTTTTTGGCTGTGGATGCGATGCAATGGAACCGGGAAATTGTTTAGAATCAGGGAAAGCCTTCCGAGGGCGCGTAGCTCAGTTGGTTAGAGCGCCTGCTTCACACGCAGGAGGTCACAGGTTCGAGTCCTGTCGCGCCCACCGTATCCTTTTCAGTAATTTTCTACTTCCAGGACAGCTGGCGCGTGACGCCGCGGTTGAACTTGAACCTGGGTCTGCGCTACGACTTGTTTCCGCCGTATTACGAGAAGAACAATGCCGTATCCAGCTTCGATCCCGCGAAGCATGCGGTGGTTCTGGGCACCCCTGTCGACAACCTGGTCAAATTAGGATATACCTTTCCGTCGATCGTGAACCGCCTGACTGACATGGGCATGAAGTTCGAGACCTACGACCAGGCGGGCCTGCCCAAGCACATGATAAATACTTCGAAGGACGGCTTTGGACCGCGACTGGGCTTTGCGTACCGCATGGGGGACGGGTCCAAGTCGTTGGTGGTCCGCGGCGGTTACCGCATCTCGTACTTCCACTTCGTGATGGGTGGCTGGGCGGCGCGCATGCGCCAGAACGTCCCCATGACTGCGCGCTTCTATTGGAGCCAGACGCAGGCGGCCTATTCGCCGGACGGCATCGCGAACCTCAGCCTGCGCACGGTGCCCCAATACATCTCTGGCCAGAACACGACGAACCTGGTGCAGCCCTCCGATGCTTCCAAGAGCCTGGCGCGCGGTTGCTGCGGGATATCCTACTTCAACAGCGACATGCCCGATCCGCGTGTTCAGGACTGGAACTTCACCGTGGAAAAGGAGATCATGCCCAACACGGTGGCGCGCGCCGGCTACATCGGCAACCATAGCACCCGCCTGGAGCAACTCTATCAGTACAATAACAATACAACAGCTCCACGCCGGCTTATATCTGGTACACGACCACGGGCACGTCGCTGCCCACCGGTGAGTTCGCCAACGTCGGCACCAATTTCTTCGACAGAACGTCGTATGGGTTCATCGAGCGCTGGCAGAACACCGGCTGGGGCAACTCCAATGGCTTCCAGCTCGAACTGGAGCGCCACTACTCCAAGGGTTTCGCGTTCCAGGTGTTCTACGTAATGGACAACGTGTTAATGGCGGGCGGCAACGGTTATTCGGGCACCTCACAGATTCCGGAAGTGAACCAGTTCCTGCCGGGCCAAGTGCCCACGGACATCGATGCGCTCAACCGCCTTCTGAACTACCAGCGCGATATTGGTATTCCCAAACACCGGGTACGGTGGAACTGGCTGTTCGACGTACCGGTGGGCAAGGGCAAGCCGATTCTCGGCAATGCCGGCAACGTCCTCAACCGGATCGTGGGCGGCTGGCAGGTGGCTGGCCTCGGCTCGCTGGCGAGCACATATTTGACCTTGCCAAATAACATGTTCCCGACCGGCAACAAGCTCGAAGTCTACGGCTATAAGTACCCCATTCAGGACTGCACCAGCGGCGCGTGCTACCCGGGTTACCTGTGGTACAACGGCTACATTCCCGCTTACCGGATCAACAGCACCGATCCGAAGACCGGAAAGCCGAACGGTTATATGGGCATCCCGGCTGACTACAAGCCCGCGTACGCGCCGCTGCTGCCATACCCGGCCGATTACCTGAGCCGCAGCTCCGGGACGGATCCGCTGTATAAATTCTTCGGCGGCAATACGGTGTTCGTCACACTCAAGGACGGCACCTTGCAGCGCACGACATGGAGCGGCCTCAACCCGCTGCGGAACCAGTACATACCGAGCATCCGCCAGTGGGGTCTGGACGCGTCAGCGTTCAAGAGTATCCCGATCACGGAACGCGTCAACGCACGGTTGAACGTAGACTTCTTCAACGTGCTGAACCATCCCGGCAACCCCAACACTTTGGGGAGCACGGGCATGCTGGCCACGCGGAACTCTGGCCAGGGGGCGCGCACGTTGCAGTTGACGCTACGCCTGACCTGGTGATCTCGGCGTCTTAGAGCGCGTTTGAAAAGTCTTCCTCCTAACCCGGCAAAGCCGGAACCAAACAGGATATCCGTTATGATGCCCGAATGGGCGTTGAACTTCTGACCGAGCGGTACCAGAGCAAGATCGCTGGCGTTCTCTCCTGCTACGACCGGGTCATCATCCAAGGAACGGTTCCGAAGTGGTGCTATGCCAAGGGCATGACTACTTCTACGAGCACAACATCCGCATTTTCGACTACCCGAAATGGGCAGAGCCGTTGCGCGATGCCATTCGGGAGAACATGGAGCGTATCGCGTCGGCAAGCGGGATCGAGATTGAGTTCGTGCGGAGCAAGAGAAGCTTTCGCCAGGAGAAACGGGTCAAGGAGGTGGTGGACAAACGTGGCGAAGGGCCGGGACTGGTGTGCATTCTATCCGCCATGGAGCCCTGCGGCAGCTACAAACCGTGGCATGACAAAAAGACGCATAAGACATACCTGAAGCCGGATGACGGCAAATGCCTGCACTACTACGTGTATTTCATCGACCCGGATCTGGGGCTGTGCTACGTACGCGTGCCCACGTGGTGTCCGTTCCGGTTGCAGGTCTACTGCAATGGACATAGTTATCTAGCCCGACAGTTAAGCCAGCGCCAGATCGAGTATCGTGTGCTGGACAACGCCTTCGGCGCTGGACGAGTTCGCTGACCGATATTGCCCGGTGGTTCAGCAGTTCCATCTCTCCGAGCGGATTCAAGGTGACCGATTTCAACACCGTCACCACCGAACTGGCCAAGTGCCAACACGCGCCCCGGCAGCGCTAGCTAAGCTAGGGTTGTTTCGCTTTGGTCTGAGCATCTGCCTTTCGGCAAAAGCAATTCGCTCCTCGAACAATGTGATCTACTTGTCCTTACCGAAAACTGTGTCCGGGGGCATCCAGCAACTTTCAAATCATCGTGGTAGTCGTTCTATACTGGCGTCGTGTTAACAACGACTCTGGACTGCGCGCGAGTTGAAGTTTCTAATCTGCCAAATCGGTGAGTACATCCAGGTGACAGAATTCATGATCCGGAAGACGGCGGCATTGGATCATGGAGAACTCGCGTTCGCCCGAAACCTCAGGACGAAGCTGAGCCCGGCAAACAGACCCGAACATCGAGGGAAGAACATTGCCAAGAAGCACGGCTAGCGGGACTTTACTGCGAGAGCTTGGAAACAAAAAGCTAAGGTTATGTTTTTTAGGCAGTTGCCTACATTTATGCCGTCTTACCCAAGCTCTATGGGGTAATACAATTCTGGCCTGCGAATCCACAGGCTATTGCACTCAGCCACAACCACTTTGCGGTTTCTGCATTTCACGGGTGATGCCGTTCCAAGTAAACTCCCGCTAGGCGGCGCGTCGCTCGTATCGATGATGAAGTCCGCCCACCTCAGGAATTTCCACAATAAAACCGTTCTCCGGTTTGTGGACGGCTCTCGGCTCCGGCGCATCTTTGGCCAAGGCCAAATGCGTGCGCGACTTCTCGTAGTAATGAAAATAGCTTCGGAGGGTCTGCCGCAGCGACCTCTCGTTCCACACAATCACGTGGTCCAGGCACTCCCGGCGAATGGATCCGATCAACCGCTCCACGTATGGATTTTGCCAGGGCGATTGCGCCGCCGTGACCACTTCCTTTATCCCCATGCCTTTCGCGACCGCGATCACCTCTTTTGCGAAGATTGCATCTCGATCGCGGATCAAGTACCTGGGCGCTTCGTCCCACGGAAACGCTTCGCGAATCTGCTGCGCGGTCCACGCTTCGGTCGGGTGTTCCGTCACATCACATTAAAGTGCACCACACGCCGTGGTCATGGGACCCGCCAAGCGCTCTAACCGGTGCACCCTCGGAGTGCGTTGCTGTTAACCAAGCCTGAGAGCAACCACCGAATAGAAACGGATGGACGTATTCATCGCATGTCGATTACGCAGGATTCCATAACGCAACGCACATGCCATTGATTCAGACCCAAGCGCTTCAATACACTTCGTGCTGGTTCGTTGTTGGCCTCAAAGGAGATTGTCTCCATGCCCCATGGAATGCCCGCTACTACGGATTGACAGCAAAATACTTGTAATCCCGTTTGCTTTGACAGATCATTGGCCAACAGCTCCGCGCTTTCTCTAATCATTCTGGTGCCCAGCGGAATAGAGACTTTTCGGTCCAGCAACGGAGTGACTTCAATTAAACGGCCTTGCGCATCGTGAGTCCCAGTCGGAACGAAGAAGAACCCTCCGACAGTGTCAAGCCTATATGCGAACGGTGATTGGGCGTTTTCTGTCTCGACTATGCTCTCAAATAGTTTGCGTCGGTCTTTCGCGGAACCATCTGGGTTGATTGGATAACTGACTGTGAGCTTTTGTCTTTTGGGTACGAGCGTGCCAGGTTTGATTCTTGAGATTTCAAGTGAGATGTCCATCATGTCACCGCTGAACATATAAAAAGGGTCTTCGGCGCTGATATCAAAGGCTGTCGCTATTGCATCGAGCGGACGCGATGTATTAACTGTAAGGGCCGCGTAATCCCCGTGGCGCTCGATTGTGGGAAGCTCAGGTGACTGTGCCATCGCAGCTAGCCCTGCAACTACCCAAAACGCAACAGTTCGTATCACTCTCATATGGTTCACCGGGAAATAAAAGTCAACTGCGCCGATTATATCGCTCCCAGCGACGGTCTCGGTACTGGCTGGACGGATCGAGAGATGGGCATTCGAACATACGCTAAATCGAATGCCGAGTCCATGCGGACATCCTACCGCTTGATTACGACCCTCGACATATTCGCCTTCGGCGCTATGGCGTTACAATATCCTCGTGCCCACGGCCCGCACTTGCCAGGTCTCCTTCATGGATAGCGAGAACATCCGGCATAGTGTGGAAGTCACCGCCAGCACTCTGTACGAAGCGGCGGTTCTGGCAATGCCGGAATTCCGGCGATGCGGTTTCACGGTGAACGCACCCGGACCTGCTACACGGCTCACGGTCACTGTGAAAATGCCTACGACATCACACGAGGTGCAGTGGGGAAAAATCGAGGCGTGGCTTCAGAGCGCGGGAAAGCCGAATGAGCAGGCGATGAAGGGAAGGCTGAGGTACTGAGGATGTGAACAATGCCTTTCGACGATGCTCTTTCTTGGATTGTCGGTGAAGTACAAACTATCACATCCCACGCAAGTGAAAATGGCAATCAGGTTTTTACGTTAGTGCTGCATCGCGTATAGAATATTGAATCATCCGTATAGCGGCGTGGAAAAAGAGAGTGGGAGGCAGGGACGTATAATCGCTAAACTCGGCAGCAGAAATTTTAATGAAGAGCCACACCCCTGAATGCTTCAAAATCGAACAGTTCGCGGCGACTTTAGTGCCGATGAAAACCTATCACCTCTGTGTCCAAGACTTCGACTCGAAAGATTACACGCTTGAGCTTCAGGGAAGATCGATCACCATCACGCAACCGCAGTTCGATGACGGCACCTGGCAGGACATCATCAGGAGAGCGTTTCAGTGAAAGCTGAAGCGTTAGCAGCCCCCGAAATGCCTCTGCGATTTTTTTTGAAATTTTTTTCCTAAAATTTTTAAAGTTATGACCGACACTCACCATATGCCCACGCCTGCGGACCCTGTGCATACCGAAAACTTCATTCAGCGTTTTCAACCCAATGTAACAATGTTACGCCCCTATCGCTTGGTTAGCATGTTCTCAGTTTCATCTTCTCGACAGTCGCTGATTTCAAAGGCGTTCCCGCCGGATAACATTTTCGGTAGGGACAGGGGTGGCGGCGGCTCCAGCGCCGGTGCGGATCGTAGAGAAGGGGTTGGTGAGCGATCGCGTGGTGATCGGAGATGGCGTAAAGCCGGCTTAGTGAATCCAGATCTGAGGAAGGCCGCTGTCCCCGTAATTTCCTATTTGAATTTGCAGGGGCGTCAAGCCGTCACCGGCAAGTTTCGGCAATCGAAAATTGATCTGCACCACGCCCTCAACCAGGCCCGGTGCATCGCCCGCGTACAGAATTTCGGCGCCACCATCGATCGAGACTGGTAGCACAGGCTTGGCATATGGCAGTTTCGGGACTGCGCCATCAGCAGGCACAGGCTCCATGAGGCCGGCGCCCGTCAGGAATATCGACACAATGGAGTGCCGCGCGGCTGGATGCTCCTTAGAGTTGATCGTGCCGTCTTGATTGATGGCGGCAGCGCCCGAGGGCCCCAAGAAGACTCCGGGTGCGGACTCCACGACTGTAGTCTGCAACGGCGGCATGTCTGATGCGCCATTTCTTTCAATCTGGATGGTGACCTGAGACAGCCCCGCGACGCCGAATGGCACAACTGCATTGATCTGGTTCTTTGAAACGTAAAGCAAGGGAGCCGGCATTGCATTAAACAGCACACGAATTTCCGAAAGCCGGCTTGAAACACGCCCGGCATCATCCAGTTCGAGCGTGGCGGGCGTATCGGGGCCAATCGAGGGTCCGAATAAGGAGACAATCT
>QHXW01000041.1 GCA_003223115.1 Acidobacteriota bacterium | reverse complement strand
TTGTTCATGCTCGATCCAATAACCACCGCGCGCCCAAGCGAATCTACCCATGCCAGTTCGGCATCACGCAGCCAAATGCCGCCAAGATGAGTTGAGTACACAAGCTGCGATCCATCGGCGCTCAGCTTGCCCGCAAAGCCCCCGCTGTAGCCTGAATCGAAGGCACGGGGCGTCAGCGGAAAATCGGGCGTACCGTAACCTGCAAAATACGCGGAGCCGGCGCCGTCAGCAACAAGTCCTACAAGCCATTCAAATCCGGAACCGCCCATGAGTACCGAATAAACCAAAGCCGTGCCCGTCGCGTTGATTTTGGTGACGAATACGTCGGAACGGTCACCCGGATGGTAATAGGCGCCAGGTGTGGTTGGAAACGGTGTAAAGCCCTCCGGACCGGCAAGGTGGGCGTAGGCCGGGACTGATGCCGTAATGCCTGCGATATAAGCGTTTCCCTGCTGGTCCACGGCAAGCGATGTCGCCCAGTCATCAAAAGTACCGCCTACTAGCGTCGAATACAGCAGACGCGTGCCATACGGGTTCAGTTTGAAAACGAACGCATCCCCATGGCCTAGGTAGCCCTTGGATTGAAACGCTCCTGGCGTGGTGTCAAATTTGGCTCCATCAGCGCCGCCGGCCACATAGACGTTGCCCGACGCATCGAACGTTATGGCCTCGCCTTGGACGCCGTCGAAATAAGTTGAAAATAATAGCGCACTGCCATCCGCACTCAGCTTGGTGACAAATCCACTGCCGGGCTTCGACCGGTAGGCAAGTAAAGTGACCGGAAAGGTTGTTGAAGACGTGGTGCCCGTCAAGTAGGCGTTACCTGCGGCGTCAACCGCAATCGCGTTGACGTAGTCGGTGAGTTCACCACCTAAGTACGTTAAGTACACAAGGCTGGCGCCATCCGCCGCGATCTTGGCTATGAACGCGTGCGCGCACGGAATGGGAATTGACTCTCCGGGGCTTCCATTTGGTCCTGGGAAATAATAAGTCCCGCATTGGCTCTGAATAAAGGTCTTCTGAAATGCTCGCGGTGTCACCGGCAGCAAAGGGGACGTCGTCGAACCGGTGAGATACACATTTCCAGCCGCGTCAACTGCGCCGGCCGAAACTGTGGTGTCCGAGCCAAAAACATCCTGGTACTTCAACGGAGCCGCCGTACATACCGTTACAAGGAAACATAAAGAGACTTGCGCGCAACGACTGCCCCGCCGTGATGCTGACGCTATAATCACCCTTGGCTTTGTGTCGATCTGACCCGTCACCGGGTTGTGATGCCCCATGCCGCGTATTATTGAAGAGATCGAATTCCGCAATCCCAGCCGCGCTCGCGACCAACTAAACCGGCTTTCCGGCGGGCTGCCGGAAGCCATTGTCGCTCGCATCCAGGTGCTGCTGGCATCGGTGCCGGATCCCGACCAATCGCTACATTTTCTCGAGCATCTGCGCATTGAAAACCCCAGCGGCTTCGATCGCCTTTCCAACTCGCCCACTGCGCTGAGCTATCTGATCACCGTTTTTTCGTATAGCAGGTTTCTCTCCGAAACCGTGTTGCGGTACCCGGAGTGGCTCGGCCCGAGGCTCAATTGTCCTGATAACGGGAATGTGGGAAGTTTGTCAAAAAAGCCTTCAGACGCTCGCCTGCGGGATGGTGCTGCCATTCGCTTTTCGTCGGTCCTTGTAAAGGTGTGTCGAACCAGTGTTGTTCTGTTCGACATATGGAGAGGATGAGTAATCGGATTCAGACCTCGGGTATTATTGAGAGTTCGCCATCCTTTGGAGATCTCGCATGAAGGCGCTGGCAGTCCTGCTCGCGGTAAGCGCATTTCAGCCTAAGATTCCCCAAACATGGAAGAACTCGGATGTCGAGGCGCTCGAAGTGCCACTGGCGAACCCAAAGTATTCTCCCATCCATATTTCCGAGGGGACCTACTATCGAATTCCCGTGCGCATCATTTACAAGAGCTATCCGGTTTACCATCCGAGCCGCGAGCCAGCGGGCTATATAGAGTGGCTCAAGCAGCAGGAACCCGAGATTGCTTTCGACCCCTCGAGGCTGCACACGCGCGAAGACTGGGTCAAGGTCGGCGAAGTCGTCTTCAACGCCCCAACATCGTATGGCCCTGTCTTCTTCAGCGCGGTGAATCTACGTGATCCCTCGTTCTTCGAGAAGACCGGGATGCCCGTCGCGAAGGACGGAACCGTTCCGTTCGCGCGTTGGGTAATCCGGCGAAAAGGTGAGGTGGAATTGGGTTCGATGGGCTGCAATACATGCCACACGCGCGTGATGACGGACGGAGCAGTCGTTCCCGGGGCGCAGGGCAACAACCCGGGTGATCGCGAGGGCGCCTCGATGCTTCGCGGGGCCGCCAAAGCCGGCGATCCCTTCAAAGTGCTGGAGCGGATCCGCGCCTTCACCCGTCAGTTTGAAATGCCGTGGCTGTCAGATGATCCAAACCGGCGCGCTCAAGTGATGTCACTGGATGAACTGGTCGCTGCCGGTGAAGAGATTCCGCCTGGTGTGACTGCAAGGAGTAACACCAGCATGTTGGTGCCGCCGCAGATTCCCGACCTGATTGGAGTCGAGGAGCGCCGTTATCTCGACCACACTGGTCTGGTGCGCCACCGGGGTATCGGTGATCTTATGCGCTATTCTTCGCTGGTACAGGACATGGCCGGGCTCGATCGATACGGTGATTTGCAGCCGCCGAAACCTGACGCTGGGCATGCCGCGCGCTACAGCGATGAGCAGCTATACGCCCTCGTACTTTACCTCTATTCGCTTCAGCCGCCACCGAATCCCAACCTGTTCGACGCAGTCGCGGCGCGCGGCAAGAAAATTTTCGAGCGCGAGGGGTGCGGACAGTGCCACACGCCACCATTCTACACAAACAACAAACTCATCCCGGTGGATGGCTTTGAGCCTCCAGCCGACCACAAGCAACGCTTTGACATCATGGCAACGCGAGTCGGCACCGACTCGCGCTATGCGCTGGAAACCCACAAAGGCACCGGTTACTACAGAGTCCCTTCCCTGAAAGGCCTCTGGTACCGGGGACCTTTCGAACACAATGGTTCAGTCGCTACACTCGAGGACTGGTTCGATTCGGCCCGCCTTCGCGATGACTACGTACCCACGGGCTTCAAGGGCTACGACGGTCGGACGCGCTCGGTCAAGGGGCACCGTTTTGGGCTGGATCTCTCGGCCAAGAAGAAAAAGGCCCTCATCGCCTTTCTGAAGACCCTGTAGTTCGCCTGCACTCGAAACTGAACGGTCAAGGCCGAACGTCGGAATGCTTGCTTGATCGGCGCAACCCTTTCTGGCGGGCACGTATTTTATTTTGGTTGGGTGACGTGCCGGGCGCGGCGAGCCGAACAGCTCTTTGCAGTGCGCAATCCACGCAGTTTGGGGCACAAAGCCGTGTTGCCGCGAGTTCCATTTTTGGATCTCCTGATCCGTGGCGCGTTGACGGGGCGATTGTTGCTCAGCAGGAGCGCGCGCTGGCAGGGTTGGGCTCACCCGTTGGAACGCGATCGTCGCTGATCTACTTGCCCTATTCTCTACAACCGCAGCGCGCGACATTCATCGTCTCATGCACTCGCGTCCCACCGGCCACCTCGTGAAAGCATTTCGCCGGGAGGTTCAGAGTCTCGACGAAAACCTACCCGTCTACGACGTGCGCAGTCTTGAAGACCGGATCGCACTGAACCGCCTCGAAGTGAGCCTGTTCAGGATCTGGCCGATCAGCTCGCCGAAGCCGGCTATGTCGCGGTGGCTCCCGATCTGCTTTCCGCATGGGCACCAACCGCGGGCCGCACGCCCTATTTTCCGCAGGGCGGACGAAGCTAACGGAGGCGAATGGCATGCTGTTTGTGACGGGCTTCTGTTGGCTTGGAAGCCAGGGCTTCTGTTTCGCGACGGACCGCGCGGATCCGGCGGCCGCTTTCGTGTTCTACGGCCTGCCGAGGTCTGATCTGTCCGGGACCAGTTCTGCTATGCCGAGCGCCGCATCGGGACGAACCGTATCTCGACTCTCTGATTCAGTGCGCCGCCGATCCTTCGCAGCATTGCCAGGGAATGGCCTTCGTAATCCGCGTCTTCAAGGCGGCAGATGACCGATGCCGTGGTACCGATGAGCTTGGCAAGTTGAGATTGAGTGTGGCCTGCCGCTGTGCGCAATGCGCGGATTTTGCGGGCGATCTCTTCGTTCGCCCGCGCTTCTTCAAGCTTCTTTAGCCGACTCGGCCTGCCTGCGTAGAAGCGGCGGTGCAGGATCTCCACTGCATCACCGGTTGGTTTCGACCTTTTTGCCATATCAAGCCTCCTCGTAAGTGTGCTTCTGCGGATTCGCTTCGAACCGCTTCTTGCGCTCGACAGCACGATCGATTTCCTTCGGCGGGACTACCCGCTCTTTCACAAGGCCGCGCGAGACCACTGCGGCAACCGTCCCATGGAAGAAATACAGAACCCGGTGATGCACCCCCTGCAGGCTGACCCGCAGTTCGTAAATCCCGTCGCGCAAGAGGTCGGCTTCGGGCCGCCGCAGTTCGTGGCCCATTTCCCGTAGTCGGTCCAATCGGAGATAGCACTTGTCCTGCACTTTCGCCGATAATTTGCTGACCACTCAAGGAACGGGCTCGATCCGTCTTCCTCCCGGTAGAGGACCACTCTCGTTCTGGGCACTCGAAATCCAGTCTATTCGCAAAGTTGCGAAATTGCAAAATGGCGAGGCGGGAACGGGCCTCCGGATTGGCGCACTGCGGTGCCCGCCACGCAAGCGCCCTAAAGATCCGGCAAGGTCGCAATCAGAACTCAGCGTGCCGTGAGTATTTCGCCGTGCAGCATTTTCCGCCCAAACTTTTTTGGGCGGAGTTTTGGGCGGAAATTTGGCGGCCCGAACGCCTAATACGTCAACTACGCGCATGTAAGGGCTGTAGAATCTATAATGCATTAATTGCGCGCCTGCTTCACACGCAGGAGGGCCACGGTTCGAGTCCGTGCGCGCCCACCATATCTTTTTCAATCATTTCCGCGCGCAGCATTAAGGAAAACATCAAGCCAAGTAGATGAAATTCCGCCCAAAAACCTTGCACGTGATCCTGCTTTGCCTGAACCCGAGAATTTCCAGAGCTGCTAGCGCTAGCGCTCTGAACAGCAATGCTATGGCCTCGGACTGAATATTGGCGAACTACCCACAGCGCCCAGTCGTTACATTCTGATTGAGCAGTTGCCGATGTCCGCGGACGACGGTGTGCGGATCCAGGCCCAGCAGTTCAGCCAGAATGCCTATCGCCGCCGTGTCCCAGCTTCGTGGACTGCAGACCGGCAAACAGGCGACGCTGCTGCTCGTCAAGTAGGCTGTAGAAAAGGAAGACGGCGGCCTTGAGTTCATCGGAAGACACCTGGAAGCATCGGCCCGCATCAACGCGGGGCAGATCAATTCAGGTGCAGTTTTCGTTGCGGTACGCGTTTTGGTGTAAGTGGGGGCCGACATTCTTGGTGAGTGCTCCGGCGGATATCCGCCCCGAGGCAGGCTACCGCGGCGAGGAGCAACAGGATGACGACCCGCATACGGTCTTCAACCACGCGCCCAGCAAACGTAACGCCTCTCCGCCGTCGGTGCCTTGGATGCCTTGCGCCTCGATGGCGAACCCGAGAGCCCGCTCCACGTTCCCGGCCTCCAGCGCCTGCCTGGCTGCTTGACGCAATTGCCAAGCCTTCACAGCCAGCAACATCAGGGGCTCCAGGTCGGCGCCGCAACGTGAGCAGATGCGCGCGCCGCGAAAACGCGCCTGGCAGACGGGGCACCGGTTCTCGACGCCGGCGCTGCGCAATCCCGAGGAAAGAGTCGTTCGTGGTATGTCCGGTACCCTGCTAGAGGGGGTCTTCGGAGGGCGTCGCACCAGTGTCGACAAGAATGTCGACGCGGCGCGCACGAGCGCGTGCGCCACTCGAACGGATCGGGTCAATTCTGGCCCTCGACGAAGAAGAGCAACTCCTTCAGCGCGCCGCTAGCCTCCTTCAACGCCGCCACGTCCCCGGATGCCGCGGCCGTATCGATTTTCTCGTGCAGGTCGATCGCCTCTTCGCGGTCTTCCGCATGCATCTTCGCGAGCAGCCAGTGTGAACGCTCCAGCAGGCTCTCTATTTCCGCGTCGCCGTCCGCGCGCACTGGAGCAGGCATTTCGACCACCTGAGCGCCCCCATCCACCACTTCTTCTTCGAGATCTTCTGCCGTCTCCCACGCATCGCCCACCATCTCGCCGCGCGTCTCGTACAACTCCTGAATCTGCTCCCGCCCCGCCGCGATCTCCTCGGCGCTCTTCGCACGCAGCGCATTGGCGATCCGGATTTGCTTCGACTTACCGGTCCGCTTCTCCACCGCCGCGACCTCCAGAATGCCGTCCAGATCGAGGCGCATACGACAGAGAATCTCGTTTGCATCCTCCATCGCGGTCAGGCCTTCGACGCGAAAATCCCCAACCAGGATGTTCTTCAGCGCGTCCTCATCGTCGCCCTGATATACGTGGACATCCACCTCGGTTTGATAGGGGTGGCTGGTCATGTACTGCTCGGTGCGCGTCAAAGGCAGCGGCGTATTTCGCCGGATAATCGGCTTGTAACAGTGCGGATAGGGATATCCGCCGCGGTCGCCGAGATATGAGACGCCGAAGGAGTATGGCGAAACGTCCACCAGCACGCGTTCCACGGCGCGCCCGGCGAGGCGCGACGCCATGACCCCGGCGCCCAGCGCCACGGCGAGATCCGGATGCACGTCCTGCCGGGGCTCCAAACCGATGTTTTCGATGAGCAGGCTGGAGACCAGCGGCGTGCGCGTGGAGCCGCCGACCAGCAGAATCGCATCCATGTCGCCCGGCTTCTTCCCGGAATCCTGCAGCGCTTTGGACACGCTGTCGAGCGTGGATTCCACCAGCGGACGAATCATGCCTTCATATTCGTCGCGCGAAATTTCCACTTCGAGATGCAGGGGCCGGAAGAGCCGGGTGAGCAGCGCCTCCTCGCGGACCTTGACGTACGGTTCGAAGCTCAGTTTCTTCTTGGCTTCTTCCGCCGCCCACCAGAGCCGTGCCTTCGCCGCCGGATGTCCCTGGCGGACATCGACGCCGTGCTGCTTTTCAAACTCCGCCGCCAGCCGCTCTGTAAGCAGATCATCGAAGTCGTCGCCGCCGAGGTGGTTGTTGCCGTGGCTCGCCAGCACCTCGGTGATGTCGCCCTCCACCGTCACCACCGAGACATCGAAGGTGCCGCCGCCGAGGTCGTAAATGAGCACCGTGTGCGGCGATCCGTCCCCGTAGCCGTAGGCCAGACTGGCCGCCGTAGGCTCGTTGAGAATGCGCACCACTTCCAGCCCGGCCAGCGCGCCGGCCTCGCGCGTGGCATTCCGCTGCGGATCCGAAAAGTAGGCTGGCACGGTGATCACGGCCCTCTGTGGGCGCTCGCCCAGCGCGCGGTGAGCCCACTCCGCGAGTTCGCGCAGGATGAGCGCGGAGATCTCCTGTGGCAGAAAATCCTTGCTGCCCACGCGCACTTTTTCCTCGCTGCCCATCTTGCGCTTGATGCTGCGCACAGTGCGCTCGGGATAAAGCGCCTGCTGGTTGCGCGCCGCCTCGCCCACCAGCAGTTCTCCCGCTGGCGAAAATCCTACGCAGGAGGGCAGCATGCGCGTATCTCCTGGCCCGAGCACTCGCACCTGGCCGCCGGCGAACGCGGCGATCTCCGAATTCGTGGTCCCTAAGTCGATACCGGCAATTAGATCACTCATTTTCTTTCTCCCGCCGGCGCACACGAAACCTTCACCTGCGCCGGTCGAAACACTTCTCCATTCCATTCGTAACCGCTGCGGTAAACCTCGATCACCGTGCCTTCGGGAACGGCGCCCGATTCCTGGCGATCGATGGCGTTCATCCGCCGCGGATCGAACGCGTGCCCCTCACAGGGAATTTCGCGCGTGTTGAATTCCTCCAGGGTTTGATCCAGTCGATCGAGCCCCAGCTCGTACCCTTTCCTCAAGGCTGCGAGCGTGGCGCCTACGGCATCCTCGCCTGGCCGCGAGAAGATGCGCACGTGCCAGCCTCGCCAGGCGGCCTTCGAGATCCCCGCCTCGCTTGCCCGCACCGATTCCAGGCCGCGCCCCAGCCGGTCGCGCAGATCGATCAGGACGCCAAGGATTTCCTTGCGGCAGCGGCGCTCGGTCTCACGCAGCAGGTCGCGCTCGCGTTCAGCCATCCGGTTCGCCTGCGAGCCAAGCGTGTCGTTCAATTCCTTGAAGGACCTTCCCTGCAGCTTGACTTCCTGCGTAAGCGCCGTCATGGCCGCCCACAATGAGTAAGCGGCGTTTGGCACCGGGCGCGCCCCGTCCTCGCTGTCTCCTGCCATTGCCGCCAGAATTTCCGCGTCGACCCCGCGCGGCGGCTCCTCGGCGGCGAGCGCGCCGTCCAACCATTCCTCAAAGCGCCGCAGGATCTCCTCCCGGTTCATCCCCCGATCACTTTCCTTTCAGAACCTCCAGCCACGGCTGCGGCCCGGCGAACCGGCGCTCCCGCACCTTGAGCTCGATAACGGATACAAACGGTGCAAACGGATCGACGGAAAGCAGCCTGTCCCGCATGCGCCGGCGGGGATCACGCAGGCTATCATAAGCATCGCGAATACGCTCGAACTCCTCCGGCGACCGGTCCGGCGGATGTTCCTTCACCTTGCGCACATAAGCGGTGCGGATCTCTTCTTCGCCGGCATCCTGGTTGATGCCCAGTACTTCTCTGGGTTCCATTATCTCCGCCTGCCTTTCTTGCGTCTCCCGCCGAATCCTGTCCCCGATCCGAACAACCGGTTCAGCAGGGAATCGAGAGACTCGCCGCGCTGGGCGGACTTCTGGGTCTCCTCGAGCAGGATTCTCGCGATCTCCGGCGGCATGTCCGGCGGGAGTTCCATTCCGTCGAGAAATGCGTCAAGGTCGACATCGTCATCATCCTCCTCGAAATCTTCGAATGGACCGACGGCCTCTCCGCTTGCGCGGCGGCACTTGGGACAATTGCACAAGGCCGCCCCTAAGAAATCGCTATAGTCGGGGCCGGGGCGGTGCGCCGTGGGGAACGCCCGTTCCGCCGTTTCCTTTCGAACCACCGTGGATGCCTGTTCGGGAGTGAGGGAGATATCGCCGAAAGGGGAATCGGCAAACAGTTCCACGGCCCTATCGACCACGTCCATATGGCGCTGCTGGCGCGCAAGCTGTGCTGCCGCCACGGCGCAAACGGCCCTTCGCTCTTCCTGGTACCCCGGTAAGGACAGTGCACGCAGTAGCAGAAAGCTCGCTACGGTGGGACCGCCGCGCTCCATCCCGGCCGCCGAAACCGCATAAGCCATTTCGAACTGCTCCGCATACAAGCCTGCCTCCGCCAGGGTCTGAAGCTCGCCCACATTGAGCGATTGGCTGCTTCGCGGGAATTGCTTCGCCGCTTCCGCCAGCCAATCCCTGGGAATCGGCCGGCTCATTTGCATGTCCTTGGCCAGCTCGACTACGCGAATCACGGCCTCGGGCAGCGCGGCGCGTTCTGTTTTGCCAAGCATCTCGATGGGAGGTAGATTCTCGAGTGCGCCCTGCTTCGAAGCATTGGCCACGCCGAAGATCAGCAGGGCCGCAGCCGCTTTGCTTCCGAGCACTCGCTCCACTTCCGCGCGATGTGCGGCGGACCGATCGCTCGCACCGCGAACCGTGCAGACCATGTAGCGCAAGGCCGCCAGGAAAGCCGGCCGGTCACCCTGCTGGGACTGAGGCAGCATCCCCATCTCGGCCAGCTTCTCCTCCGCCAGGTTAGGTTTTTTCTGCTGGAGGTGCCGCAGGGCGCTCGCCGCCAGCAGACGCAGCCGCGCTCTGCGCACGACGGGATGAACGCTGTCGATGCGCTCAGCCTTAGCCAAATATTGCAGCGCCGTATGGAACGCGTTTCGCTTCTCCTTCTCTTCCATCAGGAGGAGAATCGGCTCGATATCCATCGGGCGGATCTTGTGCCACGCTTCGGCCACTCTCTCGGCCGTCCCTGCCCGGCCGCGTTTCGCCCAATCCGTCCATTGCGAGAACGATTCGAAATGCGGATCGAGCGCGCAGGCGCGTTCATACAGCTTCTCGGGGTACAGAAAATACAGCTCCTCGGCGGACTTCTTGTTTTGCCGGCAGGCGGTTTTTTGCAGATCCACTAGCAATTCGCGAGGCAGCTTTCGCAGCACACCCACCATGTGGAGATAGAGCGTGGCGGCTTCCGGGCCGTTCGCCGTGAACCATCCTTCGCGCACCGCGTGTTGCCGGTACTCATCCCAGGTCGCGCAGGCCATCGCGACGTTCTCGGGGTCCCCGAGTTCCTCCATCCCACGCGCGAATAGCCTCAAGAAATAGGCGTCGTGCCGGGAAGCCTCGCCCATGGCCGCCTTGACCTTTTCCATGCTCATGCTGGCCAGCGCGCTGCGCACCGAAATGTGCTGTTTCAGTCTCTCGATCTGATCGGGCGCAGCCTCGCGGCACGCCCGCACGGCTTCGCGGATGCCTTTGAGAATGGACCCGTCTTTGTGCGAGTCGAAAGCCACCTCCAATGCCTCCAGTGCCTTCCGCAGCACCGCGGGACTGGAGGTTGTTGACGATACCAGCGCGGCAGCCGCGGGCGTCAGCCCCGTCGGTTTGCCGCCGAGCATCGCCTGCATCGCCGGAACCAGCCGCGCCGCCGCGGCTTCCGGCTTGATGGCTTCCAGGTATCGCCGGCATGCTTCGTCCTCCCTCCGATAGAAGCAGGCGATGGCGCGCACTAGCAGTTTCCAGGGCGCCAGGGGGCTGCGGTGCGAGACCTCCGGCAGTTCGACCGCCTCCTCGCCAACGGGCCCTCCAGTCACGGCGAGGAACGCGCGCTGCAATGCGGATGCGGCCTTGCGCAGAGGATGTTCCGGGGGCAATGCGGCACACTCCACCAGCGACGCGAGGTCACCAGCCTCGCGCGCGACGGCTGCTTCGATGGCGGCGCGGCGTTCTGCGCTTAGCTCCGGATCGTTCAGCGGCCGCACCAGATCCTCGAGCCGGCCGGCGTGCATTCCGGCGGAGCCGTTGCGCCCATTCAGCCGCTCCCGCGCAGACGGGTAGCGCTCACGCACCAACTCCAGCAGAGCCTTTGCCTCCGCCGCCAGATTCTGATCGATGAGCGATTGAATCCGCGCGGCGTACGCATCCACCAGCAGCGCTTCGGAGGCGGCTGTGGCCTGCGCCTTGTGAAGCTCCTTAGCGGTTTCGACCGCGACCTTATGTTTGCCGTTGGCGATCAGTTGCCGGACGCTGGCCTCCACTCCAGTACTGAGAGCGGGCCCATTCAAAGCGGGTGCAACGGCGCCAGGAGATGGCCGGTTCTTCTTAAATCTATGCCACACCAGTTCCAGGCTCTTTCTTCTCGGGGGATGTTACCTAATTATGCCTAGATCGGCTCGGAAATGTCATCATCCGCAGGCCAGAGAGCCAGAGATTGGGTAATAGAATGTGGGATTGTGGGTCGGTCGACTCTGGATCGAATCGACGACCCATCGCCGTCTCGACTTCCGATCTACTTGTAGTTCGAACACACTTCGCACACAGGAAAACCTTGAGTTCGCAGTTGGTATCTTCGCGTAGCCTAGCCGCCGCGCCCCCGCAGCTTATTTCTTCCTAGAATCGTTTGAACCCCCCAGCCTAGCGCGCGGGCGGCCTGACTGCGTCTTACGGACTGAGTTCAGGAGCTGGCCGATCAGCTTGCCGAAGCCGGCTATGTCGCGGTGGTTCCCGATCTGCATTCCGGCACGGGCACCAACCGGGCGCCGCACGCCCTATTTTCCCCAGGGCGGACGAAGCTACCGGCGGCGAACGCAAGCTGTTTGTGACGGGCTTCTGTTGGCTTGGAGGCCAATGCTTCTGTTTCGCGACGAACCGCGCGGATGTTGCGGCCGCTTTCGTGTTCTACGGCCTGCCGAGGTCTGATCAGTCCGGGACCAGTTCTGGCTATGCCGAACGCGCCGATCCTTCGCAACATTGCCAGGGAATGGCCTTCGTAATCCGCGTCTTCAAGGCGGCAGACGACCGATGCCGTGGTACCGATGAGCTTGGCAAGTTGAGATTGAGTGTGGCCTGCCGCTGTGCGCAATGCGTGAATTTTGCGGGCGATCTCTTCGTTCGCCCGCGCCTCTTCCAGCTTCTTCAGCCGACTCGGCCTGCCTGCGTAGAAGCGGCGGTGCAGGATCTCCACTGCATCACCGGTTGGTTTCGACCTTTTTGCCATATCAAGCCTCCTCGTAAGTGTGCTTCTGCGGATTCGCTTCGAATCGCTTCTTGCGCTCGACAGCACGATCGATTTCCTTCGGCGGGACTACCCGCTCTTTCACAAGGCCGTGCGAGACCACTGCGGCAACCGTCCCATGGAAGAAGTACAGAACCCGGTGATGCACCCCCTGCAGGCTGACCCGCAGTTCGTAAATCCCGTCACGCAAGAGGTCGGCTTCGGGCCGCCGCAGTTCGTGTCCCATTTCCCGTAGTCGGTCCAATCGGAGATAGCACTTGTCCTGCACTTTCGCCGGTAATTTGGTGAACCACTCAAGGAACGGGCGATCCGTCTTCCTCCCGGTAGAGGACCACTCTCGTTCTGGGCACTCGAAATCCAGTCTATTCGCAAAGTTGCGAAATTGCAAAAATGGCGAGGCCGGGAGAATCCGGACTCCCCTCTACGCGAACACGGGCCTCCGGATTGGCCGCGCTGCGGGCCGCGACGCACGCGCCCTACTGCATCCGGCAAGGTCGCAATCGACGAACTATTTCACCGTGCAGCATTTTCCGCCCAAACTTTTTTGGGCGGAGTTTTGGGCGGAAATCTGGCGCTCAGGGCGCCTTATGCGTCAAATACGCTCTTATAAGTACCTGCAGAATCAACCACGCGTAGATTGCGCGCCTGCTTCACACGCAGGAGGCCGCAGGTTCGAGTCCTGCCGCGCCCACCATTTAGAATCAGCAGCTGAAGACCGAAATTCTAGCCAAACATATTTGAAATTTCCAAAAGCTTGGCTTTCAGATGCCATTGGGCCTTTCGCATGGTTCGTGAAGTAGCCCAAAGGGGACGAAACCTTCGGTTTCTTTCCCTTTGGAAGCTCTTTCTTCCCTTCCGGCACTCCCAGCTGCTAACCGATTTGACTCCACCAGTCGCCCGACCGATGATTTTGTTGCGAAGCATCCAGGAGGCGACCGATGGAGTTATTCGCAAAGCTGTTCGACAGCCTGCTCGTTTTGGTATACCAATGCTTTGACCGCATCGTCATACATGGCTACCTGAGCGGTCTGTCAAGACCCGAGCAGGTGGTCTACTTCTTCAGCCACGTCCTCGGCATCCCGGTGGTGGATCAGGACGTGCTCAGCCGCCGTGCCCATGACTACCCAGGCTGGGTCGAGGCCTTTGCCGGCCGGCCTGATTCGCGATCTCCCACTCGACCCCATTCAGCGCGATGGACACTTCTCTATCGAGAATCGGCGAAGTCTGCCCGGCATTGCGGATGCAGACTACCGCATCATAAGCCCTGGCTATTTTCGCGCACTTAGTGTTCCTCTCCTCCGTGGGCGCGACTTTACAGAATCGGACACGGCCGGAGACTCCCGGAGCCGCCATTATCAGCGAAGAGATGGCACGAAGGTATTTCCCGGGCCGGGACCCCGTTGGCGAGCGCATCTGGTTCGACAGTTTCGAGCCGAAGGAGCATTGGCTCACGATCGTCGGAATAGTCAAGGATGTGCGGCAGCGCGGCCTCACTGCGCCAGTTGCTCCGGCAGCCTATGTCTGCTACACCCAAGTGCGGCCGGGATATCTCTCAAGCAGCCAGTTGGTGGTGCGCACATCGCTAGAACCAATGAGCCTCGCGCCATCCTTGCGCAGCCGCATTAGAACGGTGGGCCGGGAAACCGCCGTGAGCTTCGACAGTATGGACAAGGTCCTCGATACCGCGCTCTCCCCAGGGCTTTCAAGCGCGAGTGCTCATGGCCTTCGCTCTGCTCGCGTTGGCGCTGGCTGCAGTGGGACTATATCGGATGTTCACCTCTGATGTTTTGAGCTAACCTCTTAAGCTTCATTCATTTGACTGCTGTTTTGTACGCAATTATGTAGACATGTATTATTGCTATATTTCATTGTTAAATGAGTGTTTATGCCTTATCATGTGGACATGTACGTCGCCCGCGCCTCCTGCGGCTACAGAGGTAAAGAGTGTGACACTGCCGCCGCGTTCGCCGAATCTGAACGCCTACGCAGAACGGTTTGTCCGGACCATCCAGGAATCCTATTTGGATCGACTGATCTTATTCGGGGAAGGCTCTCTGCGTAAGGCCATTCATGAATTCGTTGCGCATTATCACCTGGAACGGAACCACCAGGGATGGGGGAACCGGTTGATCGTTCCGCGCGAGCCCCAGGTTGAAACGAGCGGGGCCATCCGGCGCCGACAGCGGCTGGGCGGGATGCTGAATTATGATTACCGTCAGGCAGCCTGAGCACATCGGATGCACGGCGATGGATGCGATCAACTGATCAGCGGTCATAGTGATGGCCGCCCAGCCATTTCTGGACTAGTTGCGTCAGGCGGACCCAACCAGTGCCGAGTTTGAGCCTGGAGGATCTGAGACGCGAGCGAACAATTTACTTGCTTCCGGAGTTACCGAAGAAGAGGCGCGCGGATCTGAAAGAGTTCTGCAGCGAGATCTTTGAATTGAAGAACAACTTGATGGCTGGTACTGTGTTCCTTCAGCCTGGCCGGTCGATCGGGGCTTCGACACCTTCATCCGCTGGTTTGAGTACCGCTTCCATTCCGTGATAATCGATCTCTGCGATGATCCGGTGATACACGATGAACTCTGAACTCTGCTATGCATCCCTATGGGCTGGGAGTCCGACCCGATCGAATTCTTGGACTGCCGGCCGGCTGGGCTGGCGGCTGCATCCGCTCAAAAGCGACCTGAAAGGTTTCTGGAGCCTGACTGTCACCGGAAACTGGCGGTTGATTTTCCGGTATGACGAACGGACGAACACCGCCAGCGATATTGAGTTGATCGACTACCATTAGGAGGCCGCAATGCCCATGAAGAATCCGCCCCATCCGGGCGACCTGATTAAGACCGAAGTCATCGAAGCCCTCGGCCTCAACGTGTCGAAGGCGGCGGAGATTTTGAAAGTGCGCCGCGCAACTCTCTCGGACCTTCTACACGGCAAGGCCGCGCTGACGCCGGAAATGGCCCTGCGCATCGAAAAGGCGTTCGGCCCGGACATGAACCACCTTCTCCGCATGCAGCTCGCCTACGACGTGGCCTAGAAGGCGATCGGGAAGCCTTTCTAGTGTCTAGTGTACTAGTAGTAAGGACTTGCCCTTGACCAACGAACAGACCATGCCCGCAATTGGCACGCCTGAAGGTGCTCGTCGTGCACATTTCATGCGCTGGCGAGTGCCCGGCGCACCACCGCGGGTTCCTTCGCGATGACCGTTAGGTACGCGCGCGCGGCCGAGTCCGGCTGACGTCCGCCCTGCTCCCATTCCTGCAGTGCGCGCTTGCTGATGCCATAGGTTCTTGAGAATTCTGCCTGCGACATTTTTACCCATTTGCGAATAGCCTTTACATCGACCGGCTTCGGCCAAACCTGTTCCAGTTCGATTTTGCCCCGCTGGTGCACCAGGACCAGCTTCATTCCGTCGATCAGGTCCGCTCCAAAAGTCGTCTTCTTCGCCGGCGCTCTCTTTGGCATTCTATTGACTCCTTTCAGACAAGCCGCGATTTGCCGCAGTTCGTTCTTTTCGTGAGAGGAGAGATCCATTCGAACATTTTTCGCATAACAGCGTAGGAGGTCGTTGCGTACGGCGATCACAACGTAAAGGTAATTGATCCGTGCGCCACCGCGCTTCCCCTTGTCCTTCGCCGCCCATCGCAGCTTCCGGACTCCGCCGGCGCCCGGTTTGCCTTCCAGCCTGAGATCCATGTAAAGGCATATTTCTTCGAGCCGTAAACCTGCGGTATCACGTCTTCCGCGTCTGGACGATCGGTCAGATAAACGGCCAACGCTTCGATACCGTCCGCTCCTATCAACTCCGTGGCCTCGGCCTTGAACTTCGGCAATTGCAGGACCGTGATCTCGGGCGCATGGTCCACCAACAGTATACCGCAATGCGGTATAGACGGGTTGGTGCTCGTGAGGGATTATCCACTCCGGCCGACGGCTCACTTCAAATTGAGATTTAACAGAGCTGCCAGGCGGTAGCCGGCGAGGGTCACCTGAGATTGCGCCACTGCGGACGCTTTCGTCCGATAGGCGGCGTCGGGCCGGGGCGAGATCTTTACCGAGGGATTGTTGTCGTCACTGATCGGCGGAACGTAGACCACGGCTTTCGCGAGATCGAAACTATCCGTGATCCACGAAACCGGCGTAGCGTTGTCCGCACCGGCAGGTTTTCCGCCAGCAAGCAGGCTCTGGCCCTTCTTGCTTACCTGCGCGACCGTCAGCTTGTCCCCGAGCAGGCCATCCCAATATGCATGAAGCTCATCTCTGCAGGGCTTCGCACAAAAAGGCACAGAGTTTCTCCGTGCGGATGATTCTTGGTGAAGCGAGAGGTGGAATGCAGCGGCTGATGAACATCGCCTACCAGGTGTTCCAGCCAAACCACGTCATATGACTTGATGTCGTCTGACTCGTTTTTTCCGATATCGTGTGCCAGGAGGAGAATTTCTGTCTGGGCGTTCGGAACCTTCGGCGGTTCACCCGGCGAGCCGGCCGAGTCGGGAAGGTCGACGAAATGCCAGTACTTGTGCATCAACTTGTCCACATAACCGATGTTCTGATTGTCGGTGGGGTTGCCGGGAGGAATATCGCCGCCGTCGCTGGTGTAGCCGGGGGCGCACGTGGCTTGCTTGATACAGTCGGGCCACGTTGCGGCGCGCAGAAAAGCAACCAGACCTTTACGCTTCTGAGTCACACCCTTGGTCCATGCCGAGTACATGGGGTTCAGCTTCAACAATCCATCGACACGCGCACGCGTCACGGGAGCCAGTTTTTGATAGGCGATGTAAGCCACGACCATGTGGCCGCCGTCGAACCACGCCTGAACAGGCGTAGTGACAAGCAACATGATTGACACCGTCACAACAGCAAGAATTCTAAGCATCGGAGCAGCTCCGGATTAGTCTAAAACGTACACCACGTTGATAGGCCGCGCAAGCCGTGAGCGGACCTGTTCACGTCGATGAGGTATGGTGAGAATTGAAGTAGCTGTAACACGCCAGGCACTTCGGACATCTCATTACTCAGGGGAGGAATGTTTCGAGTGTTCAAGAAACTGGCCTTATACATCGCCGGCATGAGCCTTGCGTTGGCTGCATTCGCGCAGCTCAGGGACGTACGCCCCGGGTTCAACCTGTTCTCCCGGGACCAGGACATTCAGGTGGGACGCGAAGCCGCCGCACAGGTGGAGCGCAAGATGCTGGTGCTTAGGGACCGCGAGCTCACCAATTACGTGACGCAAATCGGGCGCAACCTTACGCGCTCACCACGAGCCGGCGGATATCCTTACACGTTTCGTGTAGTCGCCGATAGGAACATCAACGCGTTCTCGCTGCCGGGCGGGCCGGTGTACATCAATACCGGACTGATCCTCGCCGCGGACAATGAAGCGCAACTGGCGGGAGTGATGGCCCACGAGATTTCGCACGTGGCGCTCCGGCACGCCACAAATCAGGCGTCTAAATCACAACTGGTGCGTTTACCCGCATTGCTGGCAGGCGCCATTGCAGGCAACGGTCTGTTCGGCCAGTTGGCGCAAGCCGGAATCGGATTGGGCGCCAATTCGGTGCTGCTCAAATTTTCTCGAACTGCCGAGAGCCAGGCCGATTATCTGGGCACGCAGATGATGTCGGAAGCCGGCTACAATCCCATCGAAATGGCCCGTTTCTTCGAGAAGCTGGAGGCCCAGGGCTCCGGCCGCGCTCTGCAATTTCTTTCGGATCACCCCAATCCGGGCAACCGCGTGCGCGCCGTTGAAGAGGAGATCCGTTATCTACCGCGCAAATCCTACGGCGCCAACACGGGTGAGTTTCTCCGCGAAAGAAGCCTGGTAGCACAACTGGCAGGTCGATAGCCTAGCGACCATCGCTGCCTGTCAAAACCAGCAGCTTCGGTGCTGGTCGAGAGGCCGTCCGCCAATTTCTCGGCTTTATGCCAATGTGGCCTGGGTTTTCCGAAAATAGTCGATGGTTTGTGCCAGACCCTCATCGAGCGGCACGTGCGGCTCCCAGCCAAGAAGACGGCGTGCCTTCGAAATATCGGGCTTGCGCTGCTTGGGGTCGTCTTGTGGCAGCGCTTCATGAATGATTGCCGATTGCGAACCGGTCAGGCGGCGGATGTGCTCGGCGAACTCGAGAATTGTCATCTCGCCCGGATTTCCGAGATTGACCGGATAACGTTCATCCGACTGCATCAGGCGATATAGCCCGTCGACCAAATCGCTCACGTAGCAGAAACTGCGGGTTTGCGAGCCGTCGCCGAAGACTGTAAGAGGTTCGCCGCGCAGCGCCTGATCCAAAAATGCAGGCACCACGCGCCCGTCGTTCAACTTCATGCGCGGACCATAGGTGTTGAAGATCCGCGCGATATTCGTGCGCGTGTGGTGGGTACGATGGTAGGCCATCGTCAGTGCTTCGGCGAAGCGCTTGCTCTCGTCGTAACACGAGCGCGGTCCCACCGGATTTACATTCCCCCAATAAGTCTCGACTTGTGGATGTACCAGGGGATCGCCATAGGTTTCGGACGTTGACGTCATCAGAAATGTGGCGTTGCGCGCCCGTGCCACTTCCAGCATGTTGCGCGTGCCTGCCGAGCCCACAGCCAGCGTCTCAATCGGGTGTTCGAGGTAATCCCTGGGGCTTGCCGGCGAAGCCATGTGGATGACGGCATCGACCGCACCGTCCACTTCGGTCGTCTGCGTGACGTCGTGACGGATGAATTGAAACCGCTGATTGCTTGCGAGGTGAGCGATGTTCTGCGCCGATCCGGTCAGAAAATTGTCGATCCCCACAACCGTGTGGCCTTCAGCCAGCAGGCGGTCGCACATATGCGAGCCGATGAAGCCCGCAGCTCCGGAGATCACGATGCGCAAAACTCGAAAGCTCCCATGGTGATCTCCATTGTAACCGACCAATTGCATGCCGCTCACTGATGCTAGTCTAATCAAATAACCATGCGGGTTTCGGCTCCGGAAGTGTTGATCCTTACGTTGTTGATGTGTGGTTCGCTTTACATCTTCTGGCTGCGTTTTCGCGTGGTGGTCCGCGCTCTGCGTAGCGCCAAGCCCGACAAGACATGGGGCCTGAAACCAATCGGCCCGCGCATCAGCCGTTGCATTTGGGAAGTGCTACTGCAGGGCAAAGTGATCGTCGACCGTCCACTAGCCGGACTCGCACACGCTTTTGTGTTCTGGGGCTTCTGCGCGTTCGCGTTGGTGACCGTCAACCATCTGGCAACTGGCTATGGAGCGACGTTGATCCCGCCCGCCGGCTCTTTCGGAACCATCTTCTTCAGCTTCGTCGCGGTGTTCGCCATTTTGGTGGCAGTTTCAATTGCGGCACTCGCGGCCCGGCGATACATTGCGCGGCCGGTGTGGCTGGGGGAAGTGTCGCCGGAATCCGGACTCATCGCATTCCTCATTTTTTTCCTTATGGTGACCTATCTTGCCGGTCTCCGGCTTGACGAGACGACCATCGCTGGGAAAGTGAACTGGTGGCTGCACACGCTGACGCTGCTGTTTTTCCTGCCGCTGATTCCACACACCAAGCACCTGCACCTGCTCTTGAGTCCGGTGACAATCTTTACGCGGCGCGACGGTTTCAGCAAGATTCCTCCGCTGGCCGACGATGAGGATTTCGGTCTGGACACCGGAAAAAATGTGACCAATCTGGTGGCGCTACAGGCGTACACGTGCGTGGAGTGTGGCCGTTGCACCGAATTTTGTCCGGCTTTCAACACAGGCAAAGTGTTGAATCCGAAGGAAATTATTCTTGGCCTTCGCGGCTACCTGAATGAATTCGGAGCGGGAACCGACGAGCCACTCCTGGGCAAGCACATTTCGGCAGAGGCGGCGTTCCAATGCACCACGTGCGGTGGATGCGAGTACGCCTGTCCGGTCGGTATCCAGCATCTGCCCATCATCATCGGGTTACGGCGCGGCGCGGTCAATACCGGCAAGTGGGAGGACAAGTATGGAACTAAGCTCTTCCTGGCTCTCGAGCGTAACGGCAATTCACTGGGCTTTCCCTCCAGTGAGCGGCAGAAGTTCATCGAAAAAAACGGGCTTCCCATCTTCGACGGAAGCCAGGAATACTGCCTCTGGCTGGGCTGCATGGGCGCTTACGATCCCCACGGGCGCGAAATTATCCTCGCGCTCACAGGCGTCCTGCGGCACCTGGGCGTCAGTTTCGGCGTGTTGCGGAAAGAGAAATGCAATGGCGATCCCATACGCCGGCTGGGCAACGATTACCTGCTATCGCAATTGGCCGAACCTAATATCGAACACATGAAAGAGAGCAAAGTGGGCAAACTGATTTCAATTTGTCCGCATTGCGTGCGCACCATCGGCGAGGACTGGAAGGAATTCGGCGCAGCCTTCACCATCGAGCACCATACCGAATTTCTGGCGCGCCACCAGGAGCGCCTCCCTTCGCCTAATGGCTCGAATGAACGGGTTGTGTACCATGACCCCTGCTACCTGGGCCGGTATCGCAATGTTTATGACGAACCCCGTCAGGTTCTGGGGAGATTCGCGACCAGCGTCGATCCGCCACGCGCGCGGGAACGTTCTTTCTGTTGCGGTGCAGGCGGCGGCCAAATGTTTCTTGGTGAAGAAAAAGGCAAGCGAATCAACATGGCGCGCGTTGAAGAACTGGTGGGCACCGGAGCGGGCACCGTGGGGGTGGCGTGCCCCTTCTGTCAATCCATGTTCCGCGACGCGCTGGCTGCAGTTTCTACAAATCCGCCGCAGTTGATGGATATCGTGCAGATAGCGGCAAGAGCAATTGAAAAATCCGGCTGATGCTGGAAGGAGATTTGACTGCGATCAGTGCGGGCCGGAGCCAGGCCGCTTCACAATACCATCGACGACCATAATCAGCGCATCCAGCTTCTGTGTCACTTCGGCCAGCCTCAATTCAGTATCTGCCTGCCGGGCCTCTATGCGGACAATGAGCCTCATGCCCGTCTGGATGAGCTTCGCGATTGCGTCCATTCGCTTGTCCAGCCGGGCTTCGGTGCGCTGGACTCGCGCTTCCCATTTTTCGTCCCGTTCTTTGAACTCGGCTTCGAGACGTTCATCACGCTTTCTGAACTCAGCGTCGAGGCGCTCGTCTTGCTTCTTCCACTCGGCTTCGACACGTTCATCACGGGCCTTGAACTCGGCGTCCAGGCGCGTCCGAACCTCGACCGCAATTTGCCTGTCACGGGCTCTTGACCGGGAGTCCAACCGTCGGGTCTGGATCTGTTCTTTGCGAGCGCGGGCTTCCGCCGCTGCCTGTTGCCGGGCGACCGATTGCAGGATCGCTTCGATTTTCTGAAACCGTTTGCGCGCGCTTGGCTCCATGCTTTTTCAATGTAGCAGGAACCGTCATCCAGCAGCGAATGCGTACTTAAACCCGTTTTCAGCGATCCCCCGCAGCTCCTGATCAGAAAATCCGAACGCCTCGGCAGCCAGGTCGTACTCTCGCCGAAGTGTGGTATCGAAGATACCGGGATCATCAGTGTTCAGGACGATGGGCACGCTGGCCTCGTACAACCGCTTCACTGGATGCTCAGCCAGAGAGTTCACGGCGCCGGTGGAGACATTGCTCGAAATGCAGACTTCGAGTGGAATATTCTGGTCGCGCAGATGACGCATCAAAACTGGATCCTCGATCGCTCGTATGCCGTGGCCGATGCGTTCCGCCCCAAGCCGTAAGGCGCCCCATATTGACTCGGGCCCCGCGGTCTCGCCGGCATGGGCGGTCAGACGCAACCCATTGGAGCGTGCAAACTGAAAAACTTCACCGAACCATTCCGCGGGGCCGCGCTGCTCGTCGCCGCCGATTCCAAACGAAATCACCCCATTGTTGACGCGCTCCACTGCGAGCTCGGCTACTTTCATCGCGTGCTTCGGGCCGAAATGGCGAATGGCATCCAGGTTCCAGCGCACCGCCACCCCAGAACGGCTGGCCTCGCGGTAAACGGCGTCATAAATCGAGTTAAAATCCTGGCCTTTCCAAATCACCACCCCAGCCGACAGCGTAATTTCCGCATATTGGACGTTTTGGCACTCCAGATTTTTGAGCAACCGGCGCGTGATGAGTGCGTAGTTTTCTGGCGTCTGCAGGTGTCCTGTGACCCATCTAAAACACTCGATAAATCCAAGGAAATCAGAGAACTGGTATCGCTTGCGAACCTCTTCCGGCGCCAACCCCGGAACAATTTCACGGATTGTATCGGGGGTTACCGAACCCTCCAAGTGCAGGTGCAATTCCGCTAACCGGAGTTCGTGATAGCCGGCCATCCTGCAATAATATAGGGTCGCATGACCGCTTCGGATATCGAGGCCATTGTCGGCGGCTATCACGGTGACGCGTTTCGGATCTTAGGACCTCACACCATCCAAAAGCGCCATGGTCGGCCTCATTGGGAGGTACGTGCCTTTCTTCCGCATGCTCAGTGCGCCGAAGTGCTCATCGATGGCCGCGCCTGGCCCATGGTCCGGCGCCACAAAGAGGGTTTTTACGTGGCGCAGATTGAAGGCGAGCAGCAATCATATCGCTTGCGCGCCAAATTATTCGATGGTGGCGCCGTGGAGTTTGATGACCCCTACCACTTTCCGCCGTTGCTGTCGAGCTTCGAGCTGCATCTGCACTCTGAAGGCACTCACTTCGAGGCGTATAACATGCTGGGTGCGCATCTGGTTGAGGTGGAAGGCGTGCGCGGGACGCGTTTCGCGGTCTGGGCGCCGAATGCCGAGGTAGTCGCCCTTGCCGCCGACTTCAACCAATGGGACACGCGCCGGCATCCCATGCGGCTGCGCGACGGCGGTGTGTGGGAGATCTTTATTCCAGGCGCCGCTGAAGCCTGCGCTTACAAGTACAATGTGCGCTCTCGCCTGCATGCATACCGGCAGCTCAAAGCCGATCCGTATGCGTTTTTTTGCGAGGTTCCTCCTAAATCGGCTTCCGTTGTGTGGAACATCGACAAGTACCAGTGGCAAGACGGCGCATGGATGCAGGCGCGCGCCACGAAAGAATGGCTGCGTGAGCCGGTTTCATTTTACGAAGTGCACCTGGAGAGCTGGTTGCGAGGTCCGCACGGCGAGACCCTGACTTATCGAGAGCTGGCGGAGAAGCTGGTCGGTTATTTGAAACGCATGGGATACACCCACCTCGAGCTGATGCCCATCATGGAGCACCCGTTTTCCGGCTCCTGGGGCTATCAGATCATCGGTTATTATGCGCCCACTTCGCGATTCGGCACGCCTGACGATTTCATGTACTTCATCGACCGCTGTCATCAGGAAGGGATCGCGGTCATTGTGGACTGGGTGCCGGCGCACTTCCCGAAGGATGCGCACGGCCTGGTCTATTTTGACGGCTCCGCGCTCTACGAGCATGCCGATCCGCGCAAGGGCGAGCACCGCGATTGGGGCACGTTGATCTTCAATTATGGGCGTAACGAAGTAAGGGAATTCCTGATTTCAAACGCCCTATTCTTGCTGAAGAAGTATCACATTGATGGCCTGCGCGTGGATGCCGTGGCGTCGATGCTTTACCTGGATTATTCGCGCGAGCCCGGAGAGTGGATTCCCAACCAATACGGCGGAAACGAGAATCTGGAGGCCATCGATTTTCTGAGAAAATTCAACGAGCTTGCCCACCAAGTCCCGGGCGCCATTACAATTGCCGAAGAATCCACGGCGTTCTCCGGCGTTTCGCGGCCGGTCTATTTGAACGGGTTGGGCTTCACCATGAAATGGAACATGGGATGGATGCATGACATGCTGGAGTATTTCAGCAAAGAGTCCATCCATCGCAAGTATCACCATCACAGCATTACGTTCAGCATGCTCTATGCATTTACGGAGAATTTTGTGCTGCCCATCTCACATGATGAGGTGGTGCACGGCAAGCGAGCGCTGTTAGCCAAGATGCCCGGCGATGAATGGCAGCGTTTCGCAAACGCCCGCGCCTTTCTGGCGTACATGTATGCTCACCCTGGGAAGAAACTGCTGTTTATGGGTTCTGAAGTGGGTCAATATGAAGAGTGGAATTACAACTCGAGCGTATCCTGGGAACTGCTGCAACATGACTATCATCGAAAGCTCCAGGATATGGTAAGAGAGATCAACCATTTTTACCGGCAGCAGCCCGCGCTCTATGAGGTAGATGTTCACTACACGGGATTTGAGTGGGTGGATTTCCACGACGTCGAGAACTCAATCATCGGGTTTCTCCGCAAGGCTCAAAATCCCAATGACTTTATCTTGTTTTGCTGTAATTTCACGCCGGTAGTGCGCCAGGGCTATGCTTTCGGCGTTCCGGCTGATGGAATCTACGATGAAATTTTCAATACGGACACGGAGTCCTTCGGCGGAAGCAACGTACGGAATCCTCATGGCATTCCCGCGCAAAGCGTGGAACGGCATGGCCGGACGCACAGCATTTCCATTACTTTGCCGCCGCTTGCCGTAGTAGCCTTCCGACGCCGCACGTGACTCTCCCGAGATTCCATGCCTGAGAAGAAATTCGATGTGATCATCGTCGGGGGAGGCCACAATGGCCTCGTAACCGCTGCCTACCTGGCCCGCGCTGGCAAAAAGGTTTTGGTGCTCGAGCGGCGTGAGCTGGTGGGCGGTTGCTCGGTTACCGAGGAGATCTGGCCGGGCTTTCGCGTCTCAACCGCTGCCTACCTGTCGAGCCTTCTGCAGGAGCGCATTGTGCGGGAGTTGGAACTGGAGCGTTTTGGCTACTCAGTAGATGCGAAAGACCCCGCATTTTTCTCGGCCTTTCCGGACGGACGCCACTTCTTCATGTGGCAGGATCCGCATAAAACGCTCGAAGAGATTGCGAAATTCTCGACGCATGATGCCGAAGTCTATCCGGCTTATGAAGAGCACTTAGAACAACTGGCCCAGGTGGTCGAGGGGCTGCTGCTTACCACGCCGCCCGAGTTTCCTCCGCGCAATGTGATTGATTTTCTCGATTACTTGAAGCTTGCCGGCCGCATGCGAAAACTCAACCGCAAACAGATGGTGAGCCTAATCAAGGTGTTCACCCAGAGCGCCGCCGATTTTTTGGACGAATGGTTCGAGTCTCCGGAGATCAAGGTGACACTCGCCACCGACGGCGTGATCGGAGCCAATGGCGGCCCACGCTCGCCTGGCACAGCTTACATCCTGCTGCACCACTGCATGGGAGGCGTTGACGGCAAGCGCGGCCTCTGGGGGTTCGTACGCGGAGGCATGGGCGCCATCTCGCAAGCCATTGCAGCTTCTGCGCGCAGCCACGGGGTGGAAATTCGCGTCAACGTGCCGGTGGAGCGCCTGCTCGTGCGCGGCAGCGTTGTCAAAGGCGTCGTGATCGAAGGAGGCGAAGAGGTGCACGCACCGGTGGTCGCCTCAAACCTGGATCCCCATGTTACCTTTCTGCGGCTGGTTGATCCCAAGGATCTCGATACCGAATTTCTCGAGTCCATCAAACGCTTCCGTATCGAGGGCACTTCTCTAAAAATGAATCTGGCGCTCACAGGACTTCCGGATTTTCGAGCGCTGTCCGGGGCGGGGCCGCAGCACCGCGCCACCATGCACATCTGCCCATCCATCGCGTATGTGGAACGCGCCTGGGATGATGCCAAGTATGGCCGGCCATCGGCGCACCCGCTCCTCGAGTTGACCATTCCCACCATGTACGACCCATCGCTCGCTCCACCCGGAAGACACATCATGGGAATTTTCCTGCAATACGCGCCGTACACACTGCTGGAAAACGATTGGGACACCTTGCGCGAGCCTTACGCCGATCACGTGATGAGCTTGATTGAGGAGTACGCGCCGAATATCCGCTCCATCGTGCAGGCGCGCCAGGTGCTCACACCTCTCGATCTGGAACGCCGGTTCGGACTGACTAGCGGCAACATTTTCCATGGAGAAATGAGCCTCGATCAAATGTTCGTCATGCGTCCCGTGGCGGGTTGGGCTCGTTATCGCACGCCCATTCGTGGTCTGTATCTGTGCGGCTCGGGTGCGCATCCCGGCGGCGGTGTGATGGGAGCGCCTGGCTACAACGCCGCGAAGGCGATCCTCAAAGACGCCGGTATGCCATCCCATAACGGCCGCGGAGCATCGCTATGGTCGTCACCTGCGAAATAATACCGTCTTATCGCTAATCTTTTTTCCAAAATGCGTGCGACTGCACAGTCACCGCTGTAAGTGACTTACTCAGGAAAATTAACTTTCACTAACCCATCCTCAAATCAGAGACCTTGTCGCCTCTCTCGTGTTTATCCCGTCTGAGACAGCGCTTCCAAGAGTAACGGGAAGCAGAATGGAGCGAGCAATAAATATGATGAAGCGAAACTTACAAAGACTGGGTGTGTTCTTATGCGGCGCAGCCCTAATGGTGGGTCCGCCCGCGCTGCTGGCTCAGGACGGTAAGGCCGATCAACGAGCTGACCGCAAAGACATACGGCACGACAAGCGCGATCTGAAGCGCGACCGGCGAGATACGAAAGACATCAAATCGGACCGGCGGGACATCCGAAACGACCGCAAAGATGTTCGCCAGGACATCAAGAACGGTCAGTACAAAGACGCGCGGCACGACCTGCGAAATCTGCAGAAAGATCAGAAAGACTTGAAGCACGACCGGCGGGACGTCAAACGGGACAAGAAAGATGCTCGCGCGGACCGGCGCGATCTAGGGCATGACCGCAAAGACTTACGCAGGGATCGCACCAAGTAGATCCTACTTCCGGGGCTGGTCAGCCTCAGTTTCCAGCCCCATTTGCGCCAGGCGGTAACGCAGCGCATTGCGCGTCAGGCCCAACTCGCGTGCCGCCTGGCTCTTGTTGCCGTCGGCGCGTTTCAAAGCGTCTCGAATAATCTCCTGCTCATATTGATCGAGCGTCATCCCGGACGGCAAACCGAAATCTCCCTGCGATCCGCGATGAGCAGGCGCATGATCCAGCTTGATGTCGGCAGCGTCTAATTCACAGCCGTTGCACATGACCAAGCTGCGTTCGATTACATTCTCCAATTCGCGCACATTTCCCGGCCAGTGATATTCGGCTAACTTAGCGATGGCGGCGGGCGTAATGGCGTCTACCTTGCCGCCGGTGTCAGCCGCGTACTTGCTAACAAAATGGTCAGCCAGATAGGGAATATCATGTTTTCGCTCGCGTAAGGGCACAATGTTAATCGGCACTACGTTGAGGCGATAATACAAATCTTCGCGGAACGTACCCTGCTCGAGCGCTGCGCGCAAATCCTGGTTTGTGGCTGCGACCACGCGAACATCAGTGTGGCGCGTCTTATTACTTCCCAGGCGCTCAAAATCACGCTCCTGAAGTACGCGCAACAACTTCACTTGAATGGAGGGCGGCACATCGCCGATCTCGTCGAGAAAAACCGTTCCGGTGTCCGCCTGCTCGAACTTGCCCGGCTTGGTTGTAACCGCACCAGTGAAGGCGCCTTTTTCATAGCCGAACAGTTCACTTTCCATCAGGTTTTCCGGAATGGCCGGGCAGTTGATCTTGACGAACGGCCGCTCCCGGCGCGGCGAATGAAAATGAATGGCACGCGCGATCAGGTCCTTGCCAACGCCGCTTTCACCCGCTAGAAGCACCGTGGCGCGCGTGGGCGCTACGCGTTCGATGACCGCGAAAATTTCCTGCATGGCCGTGCTGCGCCCGATGATGTTGTCAAATTCATAACGTCGGCCCAGCTCCTCGCGAAGCTGGCGATTCTCATCACGCAGAACACGAACTTCAAGGGCCTTGTGAATCACCGTCATCAGGTGATCGAGCGAGAAAGGCTTCAGTAGAAAGTCCGTGGCTCCCGCCTTCATGGCCTCGACGGCGTTCTCTACAGTGCCGAACGCCGTCATGACGATGACGGGCGAGTGCATGTTCTGGCGGCGGATGGCTGAAAGCAATTCCAGGCCGTCCATACCCGGTAACTTCAGATCGGTCAGGACCAAGTGGGCGCGGTCCACCAGCTTCAACGCCTCTTCGGCCGACCCTGTTTTTTCCACGTCGAAGCCTGCTGACGTGAGCTGCAATTCGATGACGCGGCGCAACTTTTCTTCGTCATCGACGACCAGAATGCAATGTTTCATGTTTTTCGGCGGATGGGAAGATAGACGCGGAACACGCTGCCTTTGCCGGGCTCGCTTTCTACACCCATTTTACCGCCGTGCTCGTCCACGATCTTGGAAACGATGGCCAAACCCAGTCCCACACCCTCGGGCTTGGTGGTGAAGAAGGGATTGAAAATCTGATCCATGATCTTCGAGTCGATACCCGGCCCGCGGTCGATCACCGCGATTTCGGCGGCGTCATCGGCAGCGCGCGTCTTGACCGTGATCGCACCCTGTGGTGAGGTGGCCTGCGCGGCATTCAGCAACAGATTGTAAAACACGCGCTCCATCAGCTCGGCGTCGAATGGAAAGGGGCGAAGCTCAGGGGAATAGTTTTTATAAACCGTGACGTCATAGCCTGGGCCGCCGCGCTCGAGCTGCGCCACGGCGCGATCGAGGACCTCAGCCAGATCGGTTGCGGCAAGTCTCAGCTTCAGCGGTCGCGCGAATTGAAGGAAGCGCGTCACCAGAGTGTTGGTGCGGTCCACCTCGCTCGAGATGAAACCTGCCACCTCGCGAGCAACCTCGTTCTCAGCGGAGACGTACTTGGTCAGCATCTCAGCCGAGGCCTTGATAGTCCCCAATGGGTTACGGAGCTCGTGCGCCAGGCCGGCCGAAAGTTGTCCCAAAGCTGCCAGACGGTCCGACCGGCGCACAGCGGCTTCCGCCTCGCTTAAACTGCGGTTGGCCTCGGCAAGCTGCTCCGCCACGCTGCGGTACTTCGCGGATTGCACGCGCAGCGCCTCGGCCAGGGTATTCACCAGATTAGCGGCTATCGCCAGAAACACCAATCGGAAGACCAGCACCCGGATCTCGTCCGGACCGATGCTGTAACGGCTGAAATCCACGAATAGAACGAAGGACAGATAAGCGCCGCAGGCCAGCAGCGAGAATAGCAGCGTTCCCAGCACATCGAGGTATGTGGCTGCGGAGACCACGGGCAACAGCAAAATCAAGAAATAATTGCTGACCAGGCCGTGTGTGTACCCGATCAGGAGATACGCGAGCGCCAATTGCAGCACGATCCATGCGATCTTGCCGCGCGTTGAGCTGAGCAGCGGGAGCTTGGGTACAGCAATCTGCACCAGCGCCAGCGCAAATAGAAGCGCCACTTCCGAGGCATCACGGGTTGGGCTTACCGCGGCCATCAACGCAAACAGCAACACCAGGACGGCATCCTGCGGTCGGATCAATCGCATCCAGCGCTGCAACCAGTCGCGCGAGGCCACGGTGCTATCTTAATTGGCTTTGTGCCAAAATAGAAAGAAGCACCTAACATGAACAATTCAACCGCGCGCCGCGACCCGGACGCCACCGGCGTGGAATCACAGTCGTCTTTTGGAGAACTTCTATCGCAATACGAACAATCACATCGAGCCGCCCCAGGCGGAGGAAACTCGGCTCGTGAGGGCACCATCATCGCGATTTCAGGCGACTCGATCTTCGTGGATATCGGCCTGAAGACGGAGGGAATCCTGCCCGCGGCGGAGTTGCGCGACAAAGCCGGCAGCATCACTCTCAGCCGCGGCGACAAGGTTCACGTGGGAATCACGGGCCGCGACCAGGAGGGCTACTACCTGCTCTCCAGGCTCAAGGTCCAGCGGCCTAAGGATTGGGCCTCACTCGAGAAGGCATTCGCCGAGAAGCGGACCATCGCGGGAACGGTGACCGGCGTCGTGAAGGGCGGCCTCAGCGTCGATGTAGGCGTCCGAGCGTTCATGCCGGCGTCGCGCAGTGGTGCTAAAGATGCCGCCGAGATCGAGAAGCTGGTTAGCCAGGAGATCAGTTGCAAGATTATCAAGGTGGATGTTGCGGATGAGGATGTCGTGGTGGATCGCCGCGCGGTGCTGGAAGAAGAGGCGGCGCGGGAACGCGACCAGAGGCTTTCGAACCTCACCGAAGGCACGGTGGTTCAGGGCACGGTCCGCAGCTTGACCGATTTCGGCGCATTCGTCGACATTGGCGGCGTCGACGGGTTGCTGCACGTGACCGACATGTCCTGGGGCCGCGTGGCCAAACCATCAGACCTCCTGAAGTTGGGCGATCAGGTCGAAGTACAGATTTTGAAAATTGAGGAACAGGGCGCGGGAAAGCGGTCTCGGCGCATCTCTCTGGGCCTGAAGCAGCTCCAGCCCGACCCCTGGTCGGCGGCAGGCGAGAAGTACAAACAGGGGGATCGCGTGCGTGGCACCGTGACACGGGTTGCGGAGTTCGGCGCATTTGTGGAGCTCGAGCCAGGTATCGAAGGCCTGATTCATCTCTCCGAGCTTTCCTGGTCGAAGAAAGTGCGCAAACCCGGCGATGTCGTTAAGCCTGGTGACACCGTGGAAGTAGTGATCCTAGGTGTGAACTCTGCCGACCGGCGTATTTCACTCGGGCTGAAGCAGGCGCTGGGTGATCCGTGGGAGCAAGCGGAGAAGCGGTTTCCAGGCGGCACCATCGTTGAGGGTCCCATCACGGGCCTGACTAAGTTCGGCGCCTTTGTACAGCTCGATGAGGCGCTCGAAGGCATGATTCACATCGCCGACATCACGGCCGACAAACGCATCAATTATCCGCAGGAGGTCTTAAAGCCGGGTCAGGCGGTGCGCGCGGTGGTGCTCGAAATAGACCGGCAGAAGCGACGTATCCGGCTGGGCCTGAAACAGCTTCAGCCCACCAGCATCGACGAGTACATAGCCGAGCACAAGGAAGGCGACCTGGTGAGCGGCCGGGTGTCTGAGGTGTCGCGCGGTCGGGCGACGGTCGAGTTGGGCGCGGGCATTAAGGCTTCAGGCAACGTGGACGTCGGCGAGGCAACGGCTTTGGCTGAGGCCTCCGCCGGCGCGAGGACCGACATCTCCTCACTGAGTTCGATGTTGTCGGCTAAATGGAAGATGGGACAACACGCCGGGCCGTCTCCAAAACGCGAGCCGGTCCGGCCCGGGCAAGTCCGCAGTTTCCGCATCGTGAAATTGGATGCGGCGCAAAAAAGAATCGAGCTGGAGTTAGCGAGTTAGGTGACCTAGGAAGGGCATTTTGCGTTATTTTGCGTAACTGTCCTTGATCGTACATAATCCGCGTGGTAACATCACGAGACTTCAGTTTTTGGCTTTGAGTACTTTGCCCTCGAGTGAAGAGCAGCTTCAGTTATGTGTGCTTGGGCCCCGGGAAAAATCGGTGTTCGATCCTGATATCGCGCTGGTTGGATTCATTCTGTTTCTCGCCATTGCCGCTCTGCTGTTTCCAGGCGGCCCCGGCACCCCCCGTCGGCTACCCGTTGAACACTAAGGCTTTACGCCTCTAGTAGTTTTGAGTGGCTTGACTCTGGGCTCTAATTGTAACGTACGCTAATAGCACCCGCTTGATCAGGGTGCTTTATAGTTATAGCGGGCGAGTCCCAGCTGATTGAACAGCGCCAAATTCTCGTGCTGAATGGCTGAACCTAGCGGATTAGCGCTGCGGATTTCGAGGCGAAATTGAGCACGGCGCTGGGAAAGATTCCAAGGAACAATGTGCCCAGCGCGGGCAGCACTAGCGCAGTCTTCATGCCGATGCTCAGGGGTTCGGCCACGGACGCGGCCTCGCCAGGCTCGCGCATGTACATCATCACCAGAATCCGAAGATAGTAATAGGCGGCAACCGCACTATTCAGCAGCCCGAGCATCGTCAGCCACAAGAGGTTGGACTGAAGCGCGGCCTTGAAGATATAGAACTTGCCGAAGAACCCACCCGTCAAGGGCACGCCAATCAATGAGAGCAGGAAGATCGCGAGCAGCGCCGCCGTCGCGGGCTGGACAACGGCGAGCCCGGCAAAATCGTCAATGCTGACGAACCGTTCGCCCTTGCCCGCCAGGTGCGCCACCGCCGCGAATGCGCCGACGTTCATCAGCGCGTAGGCTGCCAGATAAAACATCGCGGCCGCGGTGCCGGTTTCTGAACGCGCCGCCAGCGCAACCATTACATAGCCCGCGTGAGCGATGGAGCTGTATGCCAGCAGGCGCTTGATATTGGATTGGGTCAGGGCTGCGAAGTTTCCGATAGTCATCGAAAGCAGCGCGGAGAGCCACACCAATGGTTCCCAACCGGCTCCGACGGGCTCAAACGCTGTCATGAAGATGCGCAGGAAAACCGCAAAGGCCGCCGCTTTCGGACCGGCCGACATAAACGCGGTCACAGGCGCCGGCGCGCCCTGATATACGTCCGGCGCCCAGATTTGAAACGGAGCGCCCGAAACCTTGAATCCAAGGCCTACGAACATCAGCGCCGCGGAAAATCCCACCAGCATTCCCGAAGGCGCAAGGTCCCGTGAAGAGAGCACACCGCGAATCGCGGCCAGATTCGTAGAACCGGTGAGACCGTAAATCCACGCGATTCCATAAAGCAAGAACGCAGTGGCGAATGATCCCAGCAGGAAATACTTGAGGGATGCCTCATTGCCGCGGCGATCTTCGCGCAGATAACCGGCCAGGATATAGGTGGCGATAGAAGAAATCTCGAGGCCGATGAAAATCATGATCAACTCGTTGGCCGTCACCATGACGCATTGGCCCACCACCGAAAACAGAATCAGGGCATGATATTCGCCTGTTTCCACGCCCTCGCGATGCAGGTACCGGAATGAAGCCAGCACAACCAGAATTCCGACAGCAATCACCAGCACCCGAAAAAACGTGGCAAAACCATCGTTCATAAGCATCCCCGAAAATGCGGGACCGGGAACACCAAAAGCGTAGACGGCCGCGGCAAGTGAACCAGCCAGGGCGAGGAGCGAAAAATTTCCGTAAACGCCCGACCACCGGCGACCGGCGAAAGCGTCGAGCACCATCAGCAGCGTCCCCGTGACGGTCAGGATGATCTCGGGCAGGAAGCGAATCAGGTCAATGGTTTTTGGAACGAAGTCAGCGGGCATGCCGTACCTCACTGACACTCAGGTACGGCGATATGGGAGGATTCTTGACCTGGATGCGGATGTTCATCTTCCTGAAATCGAGAATCGAGGCGTTCGTTCGGCTGATGGCCGGCAGGAAGGTGGATGTGTAAACGCCCATCCATACCATCAGGGCGATTAAGGGCATTATCGCCGCCCACTCGCGCGGCTTCAGGTCGAAGACGTGCCCGGCTACCAGCTCCGGGGTCGCGCCGTAAAACACACGCTGGTAGAGCCACAACATGTAACAGGCCGAAAGGATCACCCCGATTGAAGCCACTACCGACCAGGAGAAGTTGGCCTGCGCCGAGCCTTGCAACACCAGATACTCGCCCACGAAATTATTGAGCATCGGCAGCCCCATGCTGGCCAGCGTCGTAATCAAGAACACAGTGGAAAGCCAGGGCGCAGCGGAAGCGATGCCGCCGTAGTCGGCAATCTCGAGTGAATGCCTGCGTTCGTAGAGATAACCTACCAGCACAAAAAGGGCACCGGTAGAGATACCGTGGTTCAACATCTGGTACACCGCGCCATCGAGGCCGAGCTGCGTGAACGTGAAGATGCCGAGAACCACGAAGCCCAGGTGGGTCACCGAAGAATAGGCCACCAGCCTTTTCATGTTGGGCTGCACCAGTGCCACGAGTGCGCCGTAAATGATGCCGATAATCGCCAGCACGATGATCCAGGGGGCGCATCGCTCGGCGGCGCCGCCGAACATGGGCAGACAGTAGCGCACCATTCCGTAGGTCCCCATTTTCAGCATCACCGAGGCCAGCATCACGGAACCGGCTGAAGGAGCTTCGACGTGCGCATCCGGAAGCCAGGTGTGCAGCGGGAACAGAGGTACCTTAATGGCGAAAGCGATGAAGAAAGCCAGAAACAGTAGCATTTCCTCGCCGTTAGTCAGGCTCAGTTTACCGCTCGCGAGCATCTCGAGAATCGCTGTGTAGTTGAATGTCGAGGCGCGATTGTACAGGTAGATGATCGCGGCCAGCATCAGCACTGAACCGGCCATGGTGTAGAGAAAGAATTTGACCGCCGCGTAAACGCGCCGCTCGTGACCCCATATGCCGATGAGGAAATACATCGGCACAAGTGAAAGCTCCCAGAACGCGTAAAACAGGAACAGGTCGAGCGAAACGAAGACACCCACCAAGCCGAATGACAGGAGTAGTAGAAAGGCGTAAAACTCTTTGACGCGCTTTTCGATAAAGCGCCACGAGATCAGCACGCAAATCGGCGTCAGAAGCGTCGAGAGCAGCACCAGCCAAAGGCTCAACCCGTCGATCCCGACGTGATAGTGGATCTCGGGTGATGGTATCCAGATGACGTCGGTTGCAAATTGGGCGCCAGGCGCATCCGAACGGAAACCGATCGCCAGGCCGAGGGAGGCGAAAAAAGTGAGGAAGGAGAACATCAGCGCAATCACCCGGACAGCCTGCGGCTTGTCCCGAGGGACCATCAGCGTCACTAGGAATCCGATGGCCGGCAGCGCCACGACGATGTTCAGCAGGTTCATCGGATTGCCCCTACTAGTCCCAGAGCGATTACCAGGATTACCGAGCCGAATACTACCCAGGTGGCGTAACTGCGGATGTTTCCGGATTGAAAAAGCTTCAGCCAGCCGCCGAGCCCGACCGACCTGGTGCCGATGCCGTTCACTGTGCCATCGATCAATCCGGCATCCACCACTCGCCAGAGCAGCGCGCGTGAACCATTGACCAGCGGCTTGACGATGATGGCCTCGTAAATCTGGTCGACGTAGTATTTGTTGTAAACCAGCCGGTAAATCCAACCGAGACTGCGGGCGGCCGAATCGGACAATCCGGGCTTCATCACGTACATCACATAGGCGATGCCGATGCCGGCGAAACCGGCCGCGACAGAAATCGCCACCAGCGCGAAATCCTCCGAGTGCTCGATCGTCGGGAAAAATTTGCCAAGCCACGTGGGAACGTTGATGTAGCCGCCCCCGAGCGACAGCAGCGCCAGAATCATGAGCGGTATCGTCATGGCCTTAGGCGCTTCATACGGGTGGTGATCGCCGCCGCGATACTCGCCGAAAAATGTCATGAACATCGCACGGAACACGTAGAATGCTGTCAGCCCGGCGGTGATGGTGCCCACCCAATACATCCAGGGCTGGTGATGATGAGCCGCAAGCAGAATTGAATCCTTGCTGAAGAAACCGGAAGTGAAGGGTACACCTGAGATCGCGACGGCAGCACACATGAGCGTCCAGAAGGTGATGGGAATGTGTTTCCGAAGACCGCCCATGTTGCGCATGTCCTGTTCACCACCCAGCGCGTGGATCACACTGCCCGCGCCCAGGAACAGCAGCGCCTTGAAAAACGCGTGAGTGACCAGATGGTAAATGCCGCTCGAAAACGCGCCGCAGCCCACGCCCAGGAACATGTACCCGAGCTGCGAAACGGTCGAATAGGCAAAAACTTTCTTGATGTCGTTCTGCGCCAAGGCGATGGTGGCGGCGAAAGTCGCGGTAAACAGACCGATGCGAGCCGCCAGTTCGAGCGCCGCCGGCGCATGGATGTAAAGCGGGAACGAGCGTGCGGCCACGTAAACGCCGGCCGTCACCATGGTGGCGGCGTGGATCAGGGCGGAGACCGGCGTGGGGCCCTCCATGGCATCCGGTAACCACACGGAGAGTGGAAATTGCGCCGATTTGCCGCAGGCTCCCACAAGGAGCAGCAGCGCGATCAGCGTGACGATGCCTTCGGGTTTCGATGCCGCCGCGGGAAAGACCGTGCCGAAGTCCAGCGAGCCGAATGTCACCACGATCAACAGCATGGCCAGCGAGAATCCGTAATCGCCAATGCGGTTCACGATGAAGGCTTTGTTGCCGGCGTTGGTGGCGCTTTTTTTCAGGAACCAGAAACCGATCAAAAGATAGCTGCAAAGCCCCACGCCCTCCCAACCCACAAACAGCAGCAGGTAATTTCCCGCCAGCACCAGCGTGAGCATGAAGAACATGAAGAGGTTGAGGTAGGCGAAGAAGCGGTAGTAACCACCCTCGTGCGCCATGTAGCCGGCGGAATAAACATGGATGAGGGAGCCGACACCGGTGACCACCATCAGCATGACGGCCGTCAGGCGGTCCACGGCGAAATCGCAGCCGACCCTAAAGCTCCCGGCGACGATCCAGTTGAAATAATGTTCCGAGTACGGCGCCTCTGGAAGTGCAACGACCACTTTGAGCGCCCACGCAAACGAGAGCACCACAGCGCCGATAGCGACGATGTTGATGACCGCTCTCGACAGACGCCGTCCGAGAACGCCGTTGATCAGAAACCCCGCCAATGGCAGGACAGGTATCAGCCAAAGTTGCATTGAAATTCTGTTCAACGCGGAAACGTGAGACCGCGGATTTCAAGATGGCCGCGCAGCCTCTCGATTTCGGCTGTTAATATTTCATCGAGTTCACGTCGTCCACGTTCAAAGTTGCGCGGTTCTTGAAAACGCTCAGAATGATTGCGAGGCCCACGGCAGCTTCGGCCGCAGCCACCACCATGACAAAAAACGTGAAAATATGTCCGTTCACCTGCTGGAGCTGATAGGAGAAGGCGATAAAACTCAGATTCACGGCATTCAGCATCAACTCGATGGACATGAATACCGTAATGATGTTCTTTCGAAACAGAAAGCCCGCCACGCCCAATGCGAACAAGACGGCGCTCAAAATGAGATACCAGGAGAGCGGCACGCCGGTCATCATCGGTCCAGCTCCTTTCGCGCGAGCACGATGGCGCCCAAGATGGCAATGAGAATCAGAACCGAGGTCACCTCAAACGGCAGCAGATACCGGGTGAAAAGCGCGATGCCTATATTTTGCGCGGTCCCGCTCTTAAAGGCCCCGAAGTGAACGATCGTGGAACTCGGCACGAACCGCTGGACGAAGTAGCTGGCAAAAGCCAGAAACAAGATCAGCAGCGGAAGCCCGAGCAATTGCGCCACCAGCGACTTTCCACGAGTTTCTTCGGCGCCGGCATTGAGCAGCATGATCACGAACACAAACAGCACCATAATGGCGCCGGCATAGACAATCACCTGGGCCATGGCGATGAATTCCGCGCCGAGCAGCAGATACAGCACCGCCAGCGAACCCATTACGCCGATGAGCGACAACGCGCTCGTAATGGGATGCCTCTGCACTACCACATTGATGCCGCAGACCACTGCGATGATCGCGAACACCAGAAACAGAATGACGTCCATGCTATGAAAACCAGGCTACCAGCAGACCGGTAACCAGCAGGTTCACCAACGCTACCGGGAAGAGAACTTTCCAGGCGAAATGCATCAACTGGTCGTAACGAAAGCGCGGAAGCGTCCCACGGACCCAGATAAATGTAAAGAGGATCAGACCGACCTTCGCCAAGAACCAGAACAGTGGGATGAAAATCGCTTGTACCGGCGCCAATAGAAATGCGGCGGCGATGCCGAGAAAAATCACGCCAAAAACCGGCATCGTGATGCGATCGCGCTTGCGCACCGGGTTCAGTCCAAAAAAAAGGCACACGGCGCCAGCCAAGCCAAACAAAAGCGCGGGCACATAATTCGAACCCCAGGCAACGGCAAACAGCGGATACCATCCGCCCAGAAACAGAATAACCGTGACACAGGCCACGGTCACCATGTTGGAGTACTCGGCCATAAAGAAAGCCGCGAATTTCATGCTGCTGTACTCGGTATGAAAGCCGGCCACGAGTTCGTTTTCGGCCTCCGGCAAGTCGAATGGCACGCGGTTGGTCTCGGCGAATCCCGCGATCATGAAGACAATGAAGCTCACAATCTGCGGCGCAGGTAGGCGCAAGATGTTCCAGTGAAGAATTGAGCCCGCCTGCGTTTGGACGAGCTGCCTCAGGCTGAGCGTGTTTGATAACAACAGCGGCGACGCCACGGCCAAGCTCAGCGGCAGCTCATAGCTGATCATTTGCGCGGAGCTGCGCAATCCTCCTAACAAAGAATACTTGTTGTTCGACGCCCAGCCAGCCAGCGCTACGCCGTAAACACCCATGGAGCTGACCGCGAGGATCAGCAACAGGCCGACATTCAGATCGGTGAGCTGCATCCAAGTGGGCTGCCCGAAAACCTGAATCTCGGCGCCGAAAGGAATCACCGAAATGGAGATCAGCGACATCGTGACAGCCAGGAACGGCGCCAGCAGATAGACGAATTTGTTGGCGTAAGGCGGAATCAGGTCTTCCTTGGTGATGAGCTTGATCACGTCGGCAAGCGGCTGTAGCAACCCGTGCGGGCCAACGCGCGATGGTCCAAGACGCACCTGGATGTGCGCAATGACCTTGCGTTCCACCCACTGCAGGTAAGCCAGCGTTGTGAGGAGGACAAACGCCACCACCGCGGCTTTGATGACGCTCAACAGAAAAAAGTTCATCAATGGTAATTGAGCCGGCGCTCGAGAACGGAATTCAACATCTTAGAATAGCGCCCCAGTGTCCCGGAGGTGAATAAATTGTCATGTGTCGAGCGAATGAGATCCGTGCGGCTCTCAACGGCGATGCGTCCATTGACCGGCATCGTTTGCGCAGCGCCACCGGTGGCGATCATAGCCACGGGCACATCGTATCCTCGTACGTTCTTTCGAATCTCCTCGAATACGGAATCGGAAGTCCAGGGCCCGACTACAGCAGCAGCGTCCATTTCTTTGGCAATCAGCCCTATAATTTCCAGGTCGGGCTTGGCGCCCATGGTCTGGATCGCTCGTTTCAACCGCTGGACCTCGCCGCAAACATTAGTTACCGTTCCCGATTTTTCGTAAGCTGACGCCGCCGGCAGCACGACGTCGGCAATCTGCGCGGTGTCGGTGAGGAACATCTCCTGCACCACCATGAACGCATTCCTGGCCCGCAGTTCGGCATTCTTGAGCGGGTTGGCACCGATAACCCAAAGCGCGCCGAGATCTTCACTGGCGAGCATGTCGGCCCAGGTTAAGCCAAACGCTTGTGAAGGCTGATAACCAGGCAGCAGCTCTGGCATCAGCCCCATGTCTACGGCTCCGCGGGAGTTCGAATAATCCACCAGCGGCACGTACTTCACCGGGATGCCCAGGCTCGTGCCAAACGCGACCAGCTTGCGAACGCCGTCGCCTTTTATCGCGTCGCCGTAAAGAATGATGAGTTCCGGCTCGGCCTTTAATTTCTCTCGCAGTGACTCGACCGCGGACAACTCTGCGCCGGGTGCGGCACGCACGATGACAGTCGCGGTCTTATCCTCGCGCACAGGCTGCGAGGTCACCGCGTATACGTGAGCCTGATGATGGCGATAATTGGCGCGGATCTGAAAAGACAGAAATGGATGTTCGAGCGCCAGTTCTGCTGCGACCACCAGAATTGCTTTGCTCTGATACAAGTCCTGTGTGGTTGCGAGCGCCTCGTTTCGCCCACTCAATGCGTCCAGCAGAGTGAGCACGTCGCCGGTGCGATGATGATCGATATTATTCGTCATCAACACCTGGCGCGCGAACTTTTGCAGGTAGTAGTTTTCCTCGTTGGTGGTATGGTTCGAACCGATGACGCCGAACCTGCCACCGCGTTGTTTCACGTCTTGAAAATTCTTGGCAACAACTTCCAGGGCTTGCGACCATGAGGCCGGCTGAAGTTTTCCGCCGGTGCGTACCAGCGGCGTTTGCAGTCGATCCGGATGATCGGAAAAGTCGAAGGCGTAGCGGCCTTTGATGCAAAGGAACTCACCATTGATGCCGGAGCGGTCGCGATTGTTCCCGCGGATGATCTTGTCGTTGCGAACGCCCAGGGTCGTCTTGCAGCCGTTCGAGCAGTGCGTACAAATGGTGCCGACGTGCTCCATCTCCCAGGGACGAGTCTTGTACCGGTATGTTCCGCTGGTGAGCGCGCCCACCGGGCAAATATCGATGCACATGCCGCATTCGTCGCACTCCAGGTGATCGCCCTTGTTGGGAGCGATCTCAGAAAGGACCCCGCGATTCACCACGCCCAAAGCATTGACGCCCATCCCTTCGCCGCAAATGCGCACGCAGCGAAAGCACAGGATGCAGCGGGGCATGTCGAAGAACACCACCGGCGACCACTGTTTTTCATCCTCGTGAACCTTCTGCTCCGTGAAGCGGCTCTCGCCGGCGCCGTAACGGAATACCATGTCCTGCAACTCACATTCGCCGCCCTTGTCGCACACCGGGCAATCGAGCGGGTGATTGGAAAGCAGGAATTCGAGCATGGATTTGCGCGCTTGCTGTACCGTGGGAGTCTCCGTGCGCACCACCATGCCTTCCGCCACTGGTAGCGTGCAAGCCACCATCAGCTTTGGTGCCTTTTCCACTTCCACCAGGCACATGCGACAAGCCGCCTGCAGCGCCAGACCTTCGTAGTAGCAGAATGACGGAATCTCGATGCCGTTGCGTTTTGCGGCCTCGATGACCAGGGTGCCCGCGGGCACTTCCAAGTGTCTATCGTTAATCGTGAGTTTGACTAAATCAGCCATCTAAATTATTTGAACGATGATCCGCCGAAAATTTCCGGAACGCCGGCTGGATCATGCCATTACCAACTGAGAAACGTTCTCGTAGGGACAGGGCCTGCCGTTAAGATGCGCTTCGAATTCGGCAGCCCATTTCTCGACGATCGAGATTGTGGGTAGCGCGGCCGCATCGCCCAGCGGGCAGAACGTTCGACCGAGCATGTTCTTCGCCAGGTCTCCAATGAGGCCGATGTCGTCCCGCTGTCCCATTCCGTCATGAAAACGAACCAGCGTCTTTCTGAGCCAACTGGTTCCCTCGCGGCATGGAATGCACCAGCCGCAGCTCTCATGCGCATAGAATCGCATGATGCGCAGCGCCACCTTGACCATGCACGTATCTTCATCCATGATGACGACGCCGCCGGAGCCGAGCATGGTCTTGCGCTTGGCCATGGCATCGTAATCCATGGTGAGGCCTTCGCACTCCGCGGCCGTCAGGACGGGACATGACGATCCACCAGGAATAAATGCTTTAAGTTTTTTTCCACCGCGAATGCCGCCGCCAACTTCGTTGATCATTTTGTCAACGGAGAAACCCAGCGGCAATTCATAAACGCCCGGCTTGTTGACATGGCCCGTGAGGCAGGTCAACTTCGTGCCACCGGCTTTCGGCACGCCCAGGGCGGCAAATGCCGCACCGCCATCGCGAATGATGGCAGGAGCCGCGCAGTACGTCTCGACATTGTTCAATACCGTGGGGCATTGAAACGCGCCGACCACAGCCGGAAAGGGCGGGCGGATGCGCGGGATGCCACGCTTGCCTTCGAGCGACTCCAGCAGCGCCGATTCTTCGCCGCATTCGTACGCGCCGGCGCCCGTATGTGTGTAGGCGTCAAAGGAAAAACTTGTTCCAAGAATGTTCTTGCCCAGGTAGCCGTGCTGATACGCTTCGGCAATGGCTGTGTCCAGAATATCGATGAGATAGCGGTACTCGCCGCGAATGTAAATGTAACCGGCGTGGGCGTCGGCGGCCAGCGCGGCGATCAGCATGCCCTCGATCAACTGGTGCGGATCGTTCTCGATCAGCACTCGGTCTTTACACGTGACCGGCTCGCTTTCATCCGCGTTCACCACGATGTATTTCGGCTTGGGAGATGTACGCGGAACAAAACTCCACTTCATGCCGGTGGAAAAACCGGCGCCGCCGCGGCCGCGAAGATTTGAGGTCTTCACCTCTTCGATGATCTCCTCCGGCTTCATTTCGAGCGCTTTGCGTAGCGCTTTATAACCGTCGGTGGCAAGGTAGGTGTCGATCGACGCCGAATTCGGCAAGCCGAACCGGCGGCTGAGCACTCTGACCTCGAGCGGACTGGGTTCGTTGTAGAGCACCTGTTATGTGAGCTTTCGCAAACGATCCAGAAGCTGATCCAGCTTCTCCGGCGTCACCTGATGATGGAAATCGTAGTTCACCTGCAAAGCCGGCGCCCAGGAGCAGGCACCGATGCACTCCACCTCTTCAAGCGAAATCCGGCCGTCCGGCGTTACTTCCTTGTGGCCGATGCCAAGTTTCGCACAGGCATGTTTCCACAGTTCCTCGCCTCCGGTGAGCAGGCAACTGATGTTAGTGCAGATCTGAACGTGATGCTTGCCGAGCGGTTTGCGGTGCAGCATCGAATAGTAGGTGATCACCTCGTCCACCTGCAGCGCCTGCACACCCACACGCTTAGCGACTTCGTCAACTAGCTCACGAGTGACCGAGCCCACTTCATCCTGCGCGAACAGCAGCATGGGCACCATGGCCGCGCGCTGCCGCCCCGGTGGGTAGCTCTTGAGAAGTTTGTCGAACTTGGCTTCGAGTTCCGGAGAAAAAGTCATGCAACACCATCGAACCACTGGATGGCCTGGATTCGAAAATTGAAGCGGCAAACACTCTCGTTTCCCGCTGCGGCCGCCTTCTGTCGGTATTCATCTGTCCGCGTCGCCCAGCACGAAATCCATGCTTCCAATGCCGGCAATGACATCGGCGATCAGAGTACCCTGGACCATTTCGGGCACTGCTTGTAAATTGCCGAAACTGGGACCGCGCACATGAACCCGGTAAGGTTTTGCTGTGCCGTCGCTCACCACGTAATAGCCAACTTCGCCGCGCGGAGATTCAATCACCTGGTAGACTTCGCCGGCTGGAACGTTGAAGCCCTCGGTGACAATCTTGAAGTGGTAGATGAGGGCCTCCATCTGCGTCTTCATCTTTTCGCGGTCGGGTAATACAACATGTGGCGCATCGGCGGTCCAGCGGCCGGAAGGCATACCTTCAAGCGCCTGCGTGATGATGCGGGTCGATTGACGCATCTCCTCGATTCGCACCAGATACCGAGCGTAGACATCAGTTTCGGAGCGCGTGGGAATCTCAAAATCGAACTTTTCGTAACTCGAGTAGGGCTCTGTCTTCCGCGTGTCCCAGCTGAGGCCGGCTGCGCGCAGCATAGGTCCCGTCACGCCCAGGTCCAGCATATCCTCGAGCGGCAAAATTCCCACGCCCCGGGTGCGGTTGATCCAGATCCGGTTATTGGTCAGGAGTTCTTCATATTCGTCAACCCGGCTGGGGAACACGTCGATGAAATCTTTGATTCGCTTCTGCCAGCCCCGGGGAGGTTCGAGTGCCAGCCCGCCGATGCGAAAGTAGCTGGTCATCATGCGCTGGCTCGAGTACATTTCGAAAATCCGCAGGATGTCCTCGCGTTCGCGGAAGCAATAAAGGAACACCGACATGGCTCCGATATCGATGGCGTGAGTGCCGAGCCACACCAGATGGCTGTTCAAGCGCGTCAACTCGGTGAGCAACACTCTTTGCCACTGCGCCATCGGGGGGATCTCCAGCCCCAAAAGTTTTTCAACGGCCAGGCAGTAGCACAGATTGTTTGAAAGCGGGGCGAGATAGTCGATGCGGTCCGTGAGCGTGACGTCCTGCTGGTAGTTCTTGACCTCGAACTCCTTTTCGATGCCGGTGTGCAGGTATCCAATATCGGGCTGAGCGGAAACGATGTTTTCGCCATCCAGTTCCAACTGCAGCCGGAGCACGCCGTGTGTGGAAGGATGCTGCGGGCCCATATTGAGCAGCATGCGCCGGGGACGCGGGGCGGTCGAATCAGAAGGCGGCTCCGGCGCTTCGGCTTCAATCGCGGTCAAACCCGGAATGTCATGATCGCCCATGATTCAAACTCGCGAGCCGGTCACAGGATAATCTTTGCGCAACGGGTGTCCCTGCCAGTCGTCCGGAAGCATGATGCGGCGCAGGTCAGGGTGATTGCGGAATCGAATGCCAAACAAATCGAACACTTCGCGCTCGTACCAGTTGGCTCCGCGCCACACACTGGTCACTGAGTCGATTTCAGGATTCTGGCTGCTTAAACGGCATTTCAAACGAAGCCGTTCATTTCGCTCGATGCAGTGCAGGTGATACACAACCTCGAACCGTGGCTCTTCCGGATACCAATCCACCGCCGTCACCGTGCTGAGGCGAACAAACTTCTGCTGGATCTTGAGATAAAGGCAAACGTCTACGATCCCCTCCGGAGCTATTTCGAGCGTCACTTCCTGCCGGTCGTATTTGCCGCCCCGCAGCGCCGAGGGTATCGCGATCTCGAGACCAGTCACAACCGGAAACGAATTCAACTCATCGGAAATCATGCTGCTATGGTTTCTCGCTGAAGCGGTCGAAATACGACCAGTCGAGCGCTCCCTTCCGCCAAATAAAGACGAAGCCCGCCACAATCAGCACGATGAAAATGAGCATCTCGACAAACGCGAACATCTTCAGTTCGCGATAGACAACCGCCCAAGGATAAAGAAAGATGGCCTCGATGTCGAACAGAATGAAAACCATTCCCACAAGATAAAACCTGACGCTGAAACGCTGCCGTGCATCACCAGTGGGGACGATCCCGGATTCATACGGCATGTCCTTGACGGTGTTCTTTGAGCGCTTTCCCAGCAGGTACGAAGCTCCCAGCATTCCGGCCGCGATCGTCATGGCGATGACGATTTGCAGTAGGACAGGGAAGTAGACTTCGCTATAGTTTGTGGGCATCCTGTTTTGCCGGGAACGAAAGACCTTAAATTTGAATATAATGATTGCTGAAAGAGGGTGTCAACCTTCCGTGGGTTTTGGGGAAACCGCTCCGCTGACGATTCTGGTGCAGGTGAACGGTGAGGAAAGGCGCATTCGCGAAGGGCAGACCATCGCCGATCTGATCCGCGTAATGGATCTGGATCCGGAGCAGGTAGCCGTGGAACTGGACCGGAGAATTGTCAAACGCGCGCACTGGCCTGGCACAAACGTGTCCGCCGGCTCGCAACTGGAGATTGTCCAGTTTGTCGGCGGCGGATAAAGACGGACCCGTCGCTGTTATGCGAAGCTGCGAACTGCGCCGGCTTCGTCATCATGGACGTCGAAGACCGTGTACAGTTTGGTGATTTGCAGAAGATCTTTAACGCGCTTGGTCAAACTCAGAAGCTTAAGCTGGCCACCCTGATTCGCCACGGTGGTGAAGCCCGACACGAGTTCACCGATCCCCGAGCTGTCAATGTATGAGACCTCGCCGAGATTCAGCAGGATCTTCTTCTGCCCCTTGCTCACCATGTCTCGCAGGGTGTCGCGAAGGGCGCTCGAGCCTTCTCCTAAAGTAATCCGGCCCGACACATCAATCACGCTCACGTCACCCACCTGTCGAGTACTTAATTTCACACTCACTTCGCATACCTCCCTGGCTTAAGCAGCCAGTCATCTATTTCTGACCGAGATACTTCACGAGCGTCACTTCCGTGCCATGCGGTGTCAGGCGGCGAACTTGAAGCTCATCCATGAAAGCACGGATCAAAAACAGTCCGCGACCTGAATTGCTAAGCAGGTTTTCTTCAGCCAGCGGGTCCGGGAGCGAACTCAATTCGAAACCCTTGCCTTGATCTACGATAGTCACAGTCAACTGGTTGCGGCCCGCGGACACGGAGACACGAACTTTCTTGTGCGCACTATATTGATTGCCGTGAACGACGGCGTTCACCATGCACTCGCGCACCGCCATTCCAATTTTGTGTAGGTCTTCTTCTTCAAAGCCAGCTTTTTGGGCTACCTCCAGCACCAGGGCTTCAGCGCTGTCCACGCTTTCCAGTGTCGAATCCAGAAACTGGTCCACAGTTTCGGCTTCGCCGCCAGTGTTTTTCGCCATAATGTGAGCTGGCCTCACGCGTGGCCAAATGGAATCGCTACAATAGCCTACCGGGAGAACTAAAGTCAAGAGGAAGGCGCTCCGGAACGGCGCAGAGCGCACCGTTGATTGCCGTGTGTCGCAAGCTCTTGAAAGCGCGAGCGGGCTTACTTGGGGGGCTCGGCGAGGGGCTTGGCGCCGGCGGTCAGCTTGTCGAGTTCTTCCAACTGCCGTTTGATCTTGCCGGCATCTCCGGCAGGCGCATACTTCAGGTAGTCGCGCAGGCGCTCCGCGGCTCCTTCGTAGTCCCTCTTACCATACAGGATGGCGCCCAACACGTGTCGCACTTTTGGGATGCGATGTTCGGTGTCCATTTTCTCCGCATGACGCGCGCTGGCCTCGGCCGCATCGATCTTACCCAGATTGAAGTTAGCCACCGAATTGTAATAATAAGCTTCGGGAAAATCGACGGAATCCAATTTCATGACCCGGCTGGTCTGGTCGACGACTTCCTGCCAATTACTTTCAGCGGCTGAAAGCAGCGCCATTCGCAGGTACGGCTTGACGAATTTGGCATCGGCAGCTAGAGCCTGTGAATAGCACGCGCGGGCCTGCCCCGTGTCCTTCTGCGCCTCATTGATGCGGCCCAATTCGTACCACGCACTGGCGTACTGCGGATAAAGCTCAACAGCTTTTTCCAGATTCTTCTGAGCATCGGCGATTTTACTCTTGCGCAGTGCCTCGGTCCCTTTTTCGAAAGCTTTTCGCGCATCTTTGGGAGCTCGCAGGCTGGTAGCGCTAATGCTGGTTCCTTCCACGTTGCCGAGCCGGTGGAGCACGATCGTGCCTACCTCGGGATTGACGAAACTGCGCCGTCCTACAAGGTTCACAAGGTCAGAACGAAAACCCGGCAGCGAGGCTCTGATCTCGCAGCCGATCAGATCGTTGTTACGCGTCGGCATCCGCTGATCATTCGAACTACGGCCCGTTTGCAACGGACGGCCCGGATCGCCCAGGCCCGTTCCGGAATCCAAAGCCGAGCCGCTGCTGGCTTCCTGAATCATGGCCGTGTTTTGACCCAGCTGAAAGCTGAACCGTCCCTTTGAATCCGTATAAGCCTCGCCGCGGACGACGCTGTTGCATACTCGTTCGATCACCACCGGCTCGGGCGGCGGAGTACCGTCATCCATCACCACTTTTCCAGACAGAAAAATAGGCCGGTTTTGCAGATCAAATGGATTTTGCGTTCGATCGTTGGTCGGATTCGTGGTAGTGGGAGGCGGCGTCGTGGTTCGACCTGCCCCAGTCCCCGTACCACCGGCTGTGCTGGCTCCGCCTGTGCCGGCCCCTCCGCTCCCGGGCTGGCCTGTCCCCGGCCGCTGGCATGGGGCCGGATGAGTCGACAAAATAATGCCGAAAACAACGGCCAGCGCTGCGTGCCAATAAGTCTGAATAGTCATCGAGGGCCTCCCGTTGATTGCCTCATTATGGCACACGAATTTTGCAGGTGCGTAGCGCGTTCGGCTGTCAAATCTTCGCTCAGCGGCCAACAGGGAGCGTGCCCGAGCGTGGCGTAAACGTGCTTGGTTAGATAGAATGATGTCACTTTGAGCTTCATGTTATGAAACCATTCACCATGGCTCTTGCTGCCATCATGCTCATGTTGTCCGGCTGTTCCGAAGCTCCGCAGCAGACTACTGCACCAAAGAGGGAAGTCGCACCGCCACAACCGGTGAAAGGCCGTTACGCGCTGTACCAGATGTTTAACGCAGGGCGCGGGTGGTCGGGCGATATCCAGGTACTGCGGCTGAATAGCATCGATCTGCGTGACGTTAAGCCGGAGCGCGGTAAGGCTGCCGCCTGGCAGGCAACATTTGTTTCACCCCAACTGGGGCGTGCGCGCAGTTACACGTATTCAGTGATTGAAGCCGAGGGCAACCTGCACAAAGGCGTGTTCGCGGGACTTGAAGAAGGCTGGTCCGGCGCCCGCCCTACCTCCAAACCGTTCTTGATCGCAGCCGTGAAAACTGACTCCGACGAAGTGTACGCCACAGCGCTTAAGCACGCAGCGGATTACGAGAAGAAAAACCCCGGCAAGCCGATCACTTTCCTGCTGGAATGTACGGAGCAATTCCCAGACCCTGTCTGGCGTGTCATCTGGGGCGAAAGCGTCGGCACTAGCAACTTCTCGGTCTTCATCGACGCCAGTACCGGCATCTATCTGAGGACCATGCGCTAGAGCAGGACCGCCCGTCGCCGAGTTCCGGGCCACGCGCGTACGTTCTATCATAGAAGCTCGGCATGAGCGAGCTTGCCATTCTAGGCGGGACGGCGACGCGAACGCGTCCTTTCGAGCCCTGGCCTCAATACACCGGCAGCGATGCGCGGCGTTTGCTGGAGGTCCTCGAAAGCCGGAACTGGGGCGGCTATCCCTTTCCCAATCAGTTCGCTAACGATTTTGCACAGAAATTTGCCGACTACCACGGCGCGAAGTATGGCTGCTGCGTTGCCAATGGAACCATCGCGCTGGTGGTGGCACTCGAGGCCGCCGGCATTCGGTTTGGCGACGAAGTGATCGTTCCGGCTTACACCTGGGATGGAACCGCCGCGGCAGTTCTGTTTGCGGGCGCCGTGCCCGTATTCGCTGATATCGACCCGCACACCTATTGCCTGGATGTCGAGTCCGTGCGCCGTGCCATCACACCACGCACGCGAGCGGTCATCCCCGTGCACCTGGCGATGCGTTTCGCGGATATGGATGCGATCGTCGCACTGGCGCAAGAGCACAACCTCGTCGTGGTCGAAGATTGCGCTCACGTCCACGGCGGCCAATATAAAGGATGCGGCGCGGGATCGCTGGGTGATTTGGGCTGCTTCAGTTTTCAATCCAGCAAGATCATGACAGCTGGAGAAGGTGGCATTGTCATCACCTCCCGCCTGGACTGCTTCGAGCTGGTGCAGTCGATCGTAAATTGCGGAAGAGCCAGCACAACGGACCGTTTCAAAAAGCGCGTCGTCGGCTCAAATTATCGCATCACCGAGTTTCAAGCCGCGCTTCTCATGGGGCAGTTGGAGCAGTTACCGGTGCTGGCGGAAAGACGCTCGCGTAATGCCGCGCTCCTGAGCCGCCGGCTTTTTGAGATCGCGGGAATCAACCCGCTCCCGGCACAATCCGACATCACGCGGGAGGCGATCTACAATTACGTATTTCGATTTCGCTCTAGCGAAGTTTCCCGCGATTTGTTCGTTGCGGCGCTCGATCGCGAGGGCATCCCCTGCGATGGACGTTTCTATGAACCTGTCTATCGTAGCGACCTGTTTCGCGTGAACGCCGACGATTTTCCACAACTGAAGCTGAATCGGGAAAAGCCAGTGGATTATAGCGAATGCCGCTGCCCGGTGGCGGAGCGTGCGGCATACCAGGAATCAGTATGGCTGCCGCAGTTCCTCTTGCTGGGTGAAGAGCAGGACGTCGAGGAAATCGCGCAGGCAGTGCTCAAGGTTGTTTCGAATCTGGGGCAGCTCGCAGCCGGCGATCCCCAACTGGCGGGCGTCAAATCGATGAGCCGTGCGGAAAGACCGCGCGTGGAGCTCGCACGAAATTACTAGCAGGTCAAACGGACATCGAGAGTCCTATGTATATTTCCTTAAACAGCACGCTAGTTGCCGGACGGGTTGCGTGGCCCGAATTTGCGCGGCTGGCCGCCCGCGTCGGTTTTCCAGGAGCTGATCTGGCGCTCACGCCGGCGATGAAGGAAGGCTTGGAAGCCACTAAGTCGCTGGTGGGCGAACTGAATCTGAAGCTGCCGATTGCAGGATTTCCGGTCGAGTTTCGCAAAGACGACGCCACTTTCCGCCGGGATCTCGCCAACCTGAATGAGGCCGCACAATTCCTGGTGGCTCTCGGATCCCCGCGCATGTCAACCTACATCATGCCGTCATCAGAGCGGCCCAAAGCCGAGCAAAGAAAGACCTACAAAGAGCGTTTTCAGGCTGCGGCGGATATTCTGGCGCGCTCGCACGTGCGGCTGGGTTTGGAATTCCTGGGCCCGCTGCATTTGCGCAAGCTTTATCCTTACGAATTCATCTGGCGCATGGATGAGATGCTGGAGTTCGCGAAAGAGTGCGGGCCGAACGTCGGCTTGCTGCTGGATTCCTGGCACTGGCACCACGCGGGAGCGACCGTGAAAGACATCGTCGCAGCGGGGCGGGACAATATTGTCGAGGTCCAGGTGAACGATTCGCCTAATCTGCCGCCTGAGAAAATTGTGGATTCAGAGCGGCTGCTGCCTGGCGAGGGCGTCATCGACCTGACCGGCTTCTTCCGGGCATTGAAAGAAATTGGCTATGAGGACGGCGTGAGCCCCGAGGTTTTCGGCCGCGGCCTCAAAGACATGCCGCCTGAAACAGGCGCGACGATGGGGCTCGAATCCACGCGCGCGGTGATGCGCAAAGCCGGCGTGGCTTGAACCGGCCTGCTTCCATGCTCGAACACCTGCTGACCGAGCAGCCTAATCCGGCGTCAGAAGGCATCGACGCACGATCCACCGAAGAGATCCTGCGGATTATCAACAGCGAAGATCGTAAAGTCGCGGAAGCCGTGGGCCGTGAACTCCCTGCGATCGCGCAAGCAGTGGATGCCATTGTCGCGGCTTTCGAACACGGTGGGCGCTTGTTTTATGTGGGAGCAGGAACGAGCGGACGGCTGGGTGTGTTGGATGCGGCTGAATGCCCACCGACTTTCAATGTACCCGCGGACTTGGTGCAAGCGATCATTGCCGGCGGCGAACCGGCGCTGGCACGAGCGACCGAAACCACAGAAGACGACCCGGCCATCGGCAAAAAGGATCTCGCAGCACGCGCGATCACGGCGAGCGACGTGCTAGTAGGAATCGCGGCAAGCGGTCGCACACCTTATGTTCTGGGTGCGGTGAACGAAGCCAAGCGCGTCGGGGCGTTGACTATTGGAATCAGTTGCACGCCGGATTCTGAGCTGTCGCATGAGGTAACCATCCCGATCGCGTTGCTGGTGGGACCCGAAGTTGTGGCCGGATCAACACGCATGAAGGCCGGCACGGCAACCAAGATGGTTCTGAACATGCTCACGACGGCCAGCCTTATTCGACTCGGCTACGTCTACGGCAACCTGATGGTAAACGTGCAGCCGAAGAATTCTAAGCTCACGGATCGCGCGCGGCGGATTATTTCACAGGCCGCGTCAGTGTCTGACCAGCAAGCCGGTGAATTGCTCCACGCCGCCGGGAACAGTGTTCGCACCGCAATCGTAATGGGTCGGGCACACATCAGCAGGGACGAGGCGGATAAGCGCCTTCGAGCGGCAGGCGGGCGGGTTACGGAGGCTCTTCGCAAATAAACGTATGGACAAATTCGTTGTCATTGGCGGTGTGCCCCTGCGCGGGGAAGTTGAGACGAGCGGCGCGAAGAACTCCGCGCTACCGGTGCTGGCCGCTACGCTGCTGACCGACCAACCCGTAACGCTCGATCGCATTCCGCGTGTTCGCGATGTCCGTACGATGCAACGGTTGCTCGTGGACATTGGCGCAAAAGTGGACGTTCAGGGCGAGCGCGTTCGGGTTCAGGTTGGCGAAATCCGGTCACCTGAAGCACCCTATGAGTTGGTAAAGACCATGCGCGCTTCGAGCCTGGTCCTAGGACCCCTTGTAGCCAGAGCCGGCCGCGCGCGTGTCTCGCTGCCCGGTGGTTGTGCTATCGGCGCACGGCCCATTAACCTGCACCTGACGGGGCTCGAGCAACTTGGTGCTCAGATCCGGCAGGCTCACGGCTACATCGAGGCCGAGGCGCCTCAGGGTTTACGCGGTGCGACAATCCGATTGGAGCGCATCACGGTGACTGGAACCGAAGATCTGATCATGGCCGGCGTTCTGGCTCGCGGTGAAACCGTCATCGTAAACGCGGCGCGTGAGCCCGAAGTGAGCGATCTCGCCACTCTATTGGTCAAGATGGGCGCCAAAATCGAAGGCGCCGGCACGTCCACGATTAGGATTCAGGGTGTTGAACGGCTCAACGGTGCAGATCATACAATCATCGCGGACCGCATCGAGGCGGGCACGTTTCTCGCGGCGGGCGCCATCACAGGGGGAGACCTGACAATCACCAGGTGCGCTCCCGAGCATAACGCCGCGCTCATCGCGAAGCTGCAAGCCACGGGAGCCGAGGTGACGCAACCAGAACCGAATACCGTAAGGGTGCGCGTGGACGGACCGCTGCGATCGGTGGATGTGAGCACTCAGGAATATCCGGGCTTCGCAACAGATCTTCAGGCGCAATATCTGGCCCTGATGACGCAAGCCGAAGGCATATCCATCATCACGGAAACGATTTTCGAAAACCGCTTCATGCATGCGCAGGAACTGGCGCGCATGGGCGCCAGTATCCGGCTTGAGGGAAACCAGGCCATCGTCGCCGGAAAAAAGGAGCTGACCGGCGCAGGCGTGATTGCATCCGACCTGCGCGCCAGCGCATCACTGGTGCTCGCCGCGCTTGTGGCACGCGGCGAAACCGTCATCGATCGCGTGTACCATATTGACCGCGGCTATGAGAAAATCGAAGCGAAACTGGCGGGCGTTGGTGCTCAGATTCGTCGCATGGAGTAGCTGCATCGGCACATATTACCGTTCGCGAGCGAGTGGCCTTTCATGCCCGACTTCACATCGCACAGGAGTATTCGAATGGCGCACAGCCCCGCTTTCCTTCAGATCGTGAACGATGCCAAGACGCGAATCGAAGAAATCGACATTAATGGCTACAAGAAGATGCTTGCGGCGGGCGAGAAACCGGTGCTGGTCGACACGCGCGAAGAAAGTGAGTGGGCAGCCGGTCACGCTAAAGGCGCCGTACACCTGAGCAAGGGCGTGATCGAGCGCGACGTCGAAACCAAGATCCCGGACAAGAACACTAAGATGGTGTTGTATTGCGGGGGCGGATTTCGATCAGCGCTGGCCGCGGACAATCTGCAAAAAATGGGTTACACGAGCGTGATTTCACTCGACGGAGGCTGGCGGGCTTACACACAAGCCGGTCTGCCCGTTGAACGCTAGCGTATTAATTACCACATCATGATCAATACAAGCAGCGCCAGACGATGTAACAGAACACCACCAGTTCGATGGCCCGAATCACCTTCTGGAAAGGTCCGCTGAGGAATTCAAACCGCAGCAGTAGTCCGCACAGCACGCCCATCTACACCCAATAATTTATCGAGACTGTACGTGAAGCTGCGCCAATACGCAATCAAGATGGCGTAATAAACCAGTGGCCAGTTACTCTCCCCGGGGAGAGTAAACCGCTTGTACGCCATCGCGATTGTAGCCAGTAACAGGAACAACGTGACGACGTTGAAGACCGTGATCGGAAAATACATGAATTAGAAAGACCATAGGAGGCTCGTAAAACCTGTGTGGGCTCTGTAGTTCTGAAATATGGAAAACAGGCCAAAATCCTCCCGGTAGCGATAGTACTGCCACCCGGCGTTCCAACGCAATCGATTGTTTAGGCGAATTGAAAGACGGGCCAGCGGAGATGCAAAGCTCAACGGGAAAGTTTGGACTGGAATCAGGAACGCTGAGATCGGGTCTGCTATCACCGGAGGCGCTGCCTTGCCGCGGCCATCGCCCACGTCGCGCGTGATCGAATATCCGGCATACACGCTGGCGTGCTTTGGAATTTCGAAGTGCATACCCAGATTACCCGCATGGATATTATTGACGTAGATGGACTGCAGGCCGGTCTGCAACTGGGACTGCGGCGATCCGGCGAAGAACGCAATCCCAGAGATCGTATCCAGGTGAAGTTTGGAATAGGACGCCTCGAACGCCATCCAGGAACGCGCAGTCCAGGAGGCGTCCGCAGAGTAATTTCGGGCACGCGAGCTGTACGCCGTGATGCGGATGGAATTGTTGTTGTATCGTTCCGCGTAGCTGCTCGAAAGCAACAGCCGTTTCGTACGGTATTGAATGCGCCCGCTAAGAGCATGATAGTTGCGGTCGCTGATGGGAAAAAATGGATGATTGGCGCGCGTGACCTCGGCGTCGAGATTGATACTCAAGGGTTGAGCCGGTTTCAGCCGGATTCCGAATACGCCCGCGTGGATAATGTTGGTCTGGTCAGCGGCCACGATTCCGTGGCCTGAAGGCCGCGTATCGATAATCTCAATCGAGCGAATGAGGCGATTGGAGTAATGGTACCCGGCTCGAAAACCCAGCCACTTCGTGGCGCGGAAATTCGCGTCGGTAGAATTGGTCACGGTGCGAATTCCGAAAAAGGGGAAGAACAGGCGTTCCGTTGTCGCCGTGGCATTATTGAATTCGTTGTAAACAGAGTTGCCGTCGATGCGCAGGCTGTAGAACGAAGTGTTATTCACAAGGGAGAGCCGGTCGGCCGGAAAAAAGCTCAGCGCCAGATCGCCTGTCGCCAATGGCCGTCTCGCATTTCCGCCGACCGCCACCTGGCGATTTCTGTCCGCTCCGAAACGGTCGGTACCGATGGCAACCTCGTCCATCACAAAGTTACGCCGCCCTCCTGCGTAGGTGAAACGTCCATTGGCAGCCCAGCTTCGGTGATCGGTCTGCAGGTTGGCGAGCCAGCCGGGGGTTGTCCCATGGTACGGCTCGGTGCGCCGGAAGCTGGAGAGCGTGGTGAGGTCGCTGGGATTGTTACCCGTGCTGGGGCTGTTCAAGAAGAAAGGCGTGTCCTCTTTGAAATCCTCCCAGCGATGCATCCAAGTCAGCTTGATTCCTTTGATTTCGATATCGCCGCCGAGACGATACTCGTTATCGAGGCGACGCACATTTGAAAAAAGCGGAAATTCGTTGCCGCGGCTGTCAAAAATCCCAATTGTCGAGAGCGCCGGGCCGCTTTGCGAATCGCGCGTATATCCAAAGCGGAACCTGACGCGGGATTGAGGGAGCAGCGTCAGATCGTGGTCCTGGAGCTGCCGGCTGGTGTTGAAGAGATGTTCGCCCTGAGCGATGGTTAAGGCGGGGTTGAAGTAATCATTCAGGCGCCACAACATGTCGTATTCATAAAGACGGTTCTTTTGAACGCGAAGCATGGCGGATTCGTAAGGGTCGTTGCCCAGGCCCAGGGTGGTAAGGATAACCTCGTCGAACCAGCGGCCGTGCCCATCGCGGGAATTCACCGTCAGCTTGCTTCCCAACAAACGGAGCCCGTTACGGTAATTCACATCACTGCGGTATTTGCCTTCGTTCCCGTCAATCAAAGAGAAGCGGTACCCCGTTTCGACGGAGTTGACTACGTTATATCCGTGCAATTCATCGCCCCGGGTGGGCCCGACGGGTTCAGGTGTGGGGGCCACCGCCTGCTGGGCGTAGAGGCTGAATGCGAAGAAGAAAAGCGCGGCGGCGCCGGCGGAACACCCCTGCCAATGAAATCTGGCGAGCACAATTGGACACGTGGGCTTCATCGCAGGAAGGTCACGTCGCTATTCGATCCGTGGATGCGCACGTGACAAGTAGTGCATTGGCGAAAACGCGGATCGAGCAGATTATGCGTGGCAAGCGGCAATATCTCGCCTGTATTCTCGCGTCCGAACGTCCCTGCTCCGTTGTGACATTCCAGGCACAAAGTGAAAACCGCCGGGCGACGGAGCAACTTGGCATTCATGGAGCCGTGCGGAGAGTGGCACCTCTCGCAACCCTCCACCCGCACTGAGACATGCTCGAATACGAACGGGCCGCGCTTGTCACGGTGACAGTTCAGGCACGCCTCTTCGTTTCCCAAGGCTTGCGATACCATCGGTGGGCGAAGTCCTGCGTTCCAAGTGGGAGCAAGAGAGCCGTGAGGATTGTGGCAGTCGGTACATTGCATGAGCCCGTCGTTGACACGGTGTTTGAACGGCATGGAAAACTGCGCCCGTACCGGCGCGTGACACTGGTAACAAAGTTCGCTTTGGTAGCGCGCCAACAGAAACTTAGTCACGGGCGACTTATGAATGGAGTGGCAATTTGAGCACACTACATCGGCCAGCGTATGTTCAGACCTGCGAATATTTGCTTTTGAGAAATCTTTGGCGTGGCACGTAAGGCAGGTGTCTAACACCTGTCGGGGAGCCATGACGGAAAACGCGCGGATGGTGCTCTTTCCGCCTCGAGCTTCGACGTGCTTTCCACCCGGTCCGTGGCAACCTTCGCAGCCCGTACGTTCCGGAAGTTCATTGCCGGAGGCCGCGCTTTTGTAATGCGGGTTCTTGAAAAAATTCTGCCAGACATCCGGGTGACAAGTTTTACAAACGGTGCTTCCAACGTAATTGGATGCAGTGGTTTGCGCGTTCAACGGTAGTACGGCGATCCAAAGCGCGAGCCATCGCACCATTGTTTCAATATAGTCTACGAAAGCCGTAATACTTGCTAAATGGTGGGTATGAGCGCCCAACGGCGAAGAATTTTCCGGCTGAGGATTTCGGGGGCGTCGGCAGTTTGTAAGTTTACTCGCCGGCTCAGCCAGCAGCATGGCCACAAAAAGGCAGTCGGAGAACGAGGGCACGAGCAGGCGGCGAGACGCCAGTGAAGGGCGACATTTCTGTCTGAGGAGATGGCAGCTTGCACGGGAGCCGAAGGGACCATGTCGGTCGCATGGCTAATGCAAATATCGGAGGGAACGGATCAGGTCTTTAGTACCTTTATCATGGAATCGATGTTTTTTCTGGCAAGATATTTTTCGATAGTGCCGTGTGGCCCTTTATCCATGCGGGTTTGGTGGCCATTCCAAAAGAATCGGACTTGTATACCCTTTTTTGGTTCCGGCTACGCCGGGTTAGGGGTGATCGAGCGGAGTCCGGCTTAACTGCCAAATTCGGAATGCAGAAGGCGGTGGAGCGATTTCTCCTGGCGCGCCTCGACAAGCTGCCGCACGTGGTTGCGGATGCGTTCATCGCGGCGGTACAAGGCCAGCGCCATGATGGCCTCCGCGGGGCTCCTCACGTTCCCCTGCGCAATCAGCGAAAAGAGAAACTCGAAGGCGCTTTCGTGACGCGCGAGACTCAACGCGGTGAGCAAAGCGCGCCGGGACGTCTCGTCCATTCCAGGGCGCCAGCGTTCGATCAGCAACTGGACCGCGGCGGGCTGCTTCGATTCCGCCAAGGCCATTGCCGCGCTTTCGCGTACCGCCGGATCGCGGTTCTCCAGATATCCGGCTACAAACTCGAGGGACTTCGATGGCTCGAGCTGCATAAGCGCCCCGAAGCACTCGGCCGTCACCGCCGGTTCCGCGTCCCCTTGCAGCACCTTGAATCGCAGCAGCGGCATGGCTTCAGCCTTTCCGGAATAGGCCATGGCGCGCACAGCTCCCACGCGTGCGTCCAGTTCGCGATCGGCCAGAAGCGCAGCCAGCATGACCAGCGCATCCGGATGATTCATGCGCACCAAACCCATTCCGCTCGCGGCGCGCAAGGGAGCGGCCGTATCGATCGGCTGCCCGAACGAAGGTTCGAGCTGGACGTGAAGGACACCGGCGAGAAACACCCGTTCCTCAAGAGCACCCAGATCCGCAAGGGCACGGACCAGCTCGATTTTCGCTGAGCAGCCCTTATCGGTAGCGACGGAATCGCCCATGAAACCGTGGAAGGCATCAACCAGCGCGGGAACCAGTTCCTCGAGCTCCGCCGCAGCCACAATTTTGGCAGCTTTGGCAACTACCAGATTGGACTTGTCGGCCAAATGTTTTCGCAGCGCCAGGCGAGCCTCAGGTGAAGCCGGGTCCTGCCGCAGCCTGCTCACCGCGTCGAGCCGTGCTTCCAGCTTCATAAATGCCTTACCGGGTCGCTCTTGCCGTCTTCATGGGCTGGGCTTCATGGGCTGGGTTGCGACGACAGGAAATAATACCCGACAATAGACCATAGCGCGCCCAACTATGTCCAAAGAATACAGCCTGACACCTGCGCGTGTCCCTCGCGTGGAGACGCCGTTCCGACGCATCGTGACTGAACTTCCGGTCCCGGAGTCCATCCCTATCCTTTACTCGCTCTATCGCTACGAGCCGATAGCCATGCGTGGCCAGCCGCCCATCCTGTGGGACCACGCCGAGGGCTTCCAGGTTTACGATCGCTACGGCAACAAATGGATTGACTGGTCCTCTGGCGTCCTGATCACAAACGCGGGACACGGGCGCGATGAAATCGTACGCGCCATCGTGGAGCAAGCTTCGTCGAAGCTGCTCACCAACTACTGTTTTCCGAGTGAGATTCGGGCGCGGCTGGTGGAGAAGCTGGCATCGTTGATGCCCGAGCCGTTGAAGAAAGTTTTTCTGCTCACCACCGGTTCCGAAACAGTGGAATGCGCCGTCAAGTTATGCCGCACGCACGGGATGAAGGCCGGCGGGCGGGGAAAAAACGTCATCATTTCCTATGAAAAAGCTTTCCACGGCCGCACACTCGGCGCGCAACAGGTGGGTGGCATCCCGGCTTTGAAGGAATGGATCGGGAATCTCGACGCTGGTTTCGTACAGATTCCTTTTCCGGATGGCTTCCGCACGCCCGACAAATCTTTTGACGGATTCGTGCGGGCGCTGCGCGAGCACGACGTGGAGCCTTCCATGGTGGCAGGCGTGATTCTCGAGACCTATCAAGGCGGCAGCGCGTCGTTTGCACCCCCCGAGTATATGCGCGCTGTGCGCAAATGGTGCACAGGTCACAAAGCTCTGCTGGTCTGTGACGAAGTGCAGGCGGGCTTCGGCCGCACCGGAACCATGTGGGGTTTTGAGCACTACGGCATCGTGCCGGACCTAGTGTGTCTCGGCAAGGGGATTTCAAGTTCCCTGCCTCTCTCGGCGGTGACCGGCCGACCCGACATTATGGACCTTCACCCCTCCGGAAGCATGACCTCGACGCACACAGGAAATCCCATCTGCTGCGCCGCCGCCCTGGCCTCAATTGACCTGATCCTCAGGGAAAATCTGGCCGAAAATGCGCGCAAAGTGGGAGACGTGTTGCACCACCGGCTGCACACACTAGCCGCGCGCACACCGCAAATCGGATATGTGGATGGAAAAGGTCTGGTTGCCGGTGTAGCCTGCGTGATTCCAGGCACCAAGGAGCCCGACGGCGACCTGGCCTGGGAAGTTGTCCGGCGCTCGGTTGAAAAGGGCGTGCTGATGTTCAGCCCGGTGGGATTCGGAGGCGCGACAGTCAAGATCAGCCCGCCGCTGGTCATCACTGAAGCGGCCATTCACGACAGTCTCAACGCGCTCGAAGAAGCCTTCGCGGAAGCGCTGGTGGCTCATAGCGCCGTCGCCTGATCGGATCATGACGGCAAACAAACCTCAGGTCACCGTTATCGGCGGCGGCATGATTACGCACGATCAGATCCTGCCCTCGCTCTATCAACTGCAGCGACTGGGCCGCATCGGTGATATCGTGGTGTCCGCATCGAGGCGGCGCACGGTGGAAACGCTGGCCCAGGCCAAAGATATCGCGCACGCATTTCCAGGCCACTCTTTCCGCGCATTTCCGGAATCCGGAAACCCGGACAAACCGCAGCCCGAGCTCTACCGCAGCGTGATCGAACGCATGCCGGCCGGCAATATCGTGGTGGCGGCAGTGCCGGATCAATTGCATTACGACGTGATCATGACCGCGCTCCGCCACAACCAGCACGTCTGCGCCGTAAAGCCGCTGGTGTTGCAGCACAAGCACGCCGTCGAAATCGAGCGCGAGGCGTTTTCGCGAGGCCTCGTGGTTGGCGTCGAGTACCACAAGCGTTTCGACGATCGCAGTTTGATGGCCCGCCGCAAATATCGCGAGGGCTGGTTCGGTGAGTTCCGACTGGGCACCGCGCGCCTGTTCGAGAAATGGTATTACCGGCACTCCAATTTTCAGAACTGGATGACCGCGGAGAACTCAGACGCGTTCACCTATATCGGCTGCCACTACGTGGACCTGGTGCACTTCATCACCGGGTTGTTGCCTACGGCGGTGAGCGTTTACGGCATACGCGACAGCTTTCCCAACGGCAAAGAAGGCTTCCTGTGGACCGATGCGCGTGTAGTGTGGTCGAACGGCGCCTGCCTCAACGTGCAGGACGGATTGAGTTTTCCTGATGCCGCGCCAGGAACCAACACGCAAGGCATGATGCTTTACTGCAGCGGCGCGGATACGGGCGCGCTCATCGAGCACCACGATCAGTATCGCGGCGTCAAATACAGCTATGTCCGCCAACCCGAAGGCGCGGGTACGACGATTTACGCCGAGCCCAGTCCCGATTATTTCCACTACCAGGATCACGGTGGCCCCGGCCTGATACCAGTGGGCTACGGCTTCCGCTCGATCGATCACATCGTCGGCAACTGCCTTCGCGTGGCGACTGCCGAGCCGCTCACAGCCCGGCAAAAGCTCTTGCGCGAGATCGACGCCCTGGGCATCATGGCGACGCCGGCGAACAGCAACTACAACGAGCTGGTGATCGAGGCGGGCCGGCAGTCAATCCTGAACGGCGGCCGCGAAGTGACGATTAAGTACGAATGATCGTGGACGCGGCGGTTTAACGATAGCAGGCGGCGCTGATCGTGCGGCAGACGCTGCCGTCATGGACCCTTGGTCCGACACTTACCATCCGGAAATGGGAATTGGGTTTGTTTCGCAGAATTGTTCGCGGCATACTCATGGCATTCATGGGTGGGCAGTTAGCCGTCGTTTTTAGGGATAGCAGATGAGAGGTTTCGCGGCGGGTGAAGAGATCGGCAGAGTGTGCAAGACGGAGAGAAAATTTCTGGTGGAAGCTTGTGATCGCGGTTTGGCAAGTATGGGGGCGGAGCCTTTGACGTTTAGCCGGGCTGCCAATGTGGATTCTGTCCAAGCAATCACGTTTCGAGGAGTGCGCGATTGCTAGTGGTATAGGCGTTCGCAACAGCTATCGCGAGGGCAGGTCACCACCGGTCCCACCCAATAGCTTGAACGTTTGAGCTGGAAGCTGTAATCTAAGCGGCATTCAGCGTTTCTGATGCCGCTCTCACCCAGAACCCGTCTCGGCCCCTACGAGATTGTCTCGTCGATCGGCGCCGGAGGAATGGGCGAGGTTTACTGCGCCCACGATACCAAGCTCGGGCGCGATGTCGCGATCAAAGTGCTACCGGACGCATTCGCAAAGGACGTCGAGCGCATGGCACGGTTCGAGCGCGAGGCGCAGGTTCTGGCTTCGCTGAATCACCCGAATATAGCGACAATTCATGGCCTCGAAGAGTCGAACAATATTCGCGGGCTGGTGATGGAGCTAGTCGAAGGGCCGACCCTGGCGGAACGCATCGTCAAGGGTGCTATCCCACTGGAGGAAGCCCTCGCCATAGCAAAGCAAATTGCGGAGGGTCTCGAGTACGCGCACGAGAAAGGAATCATTCACCGAGATCTGAAGCCTGCGAACATCAAGCTGACTGGTGCTGGTCAGGTGAAGCTACTCGACTTCGGACTGGCGAAGGCCTTGGATAAACCGGTCGCGGCCGGCAATCCGTCGATCTCGCCAACATTGACGCTCGACTCCACTCGTGCAGGCATCATTTTGGGGACAGCCGCATACATGGCTCCCGAGCAAGCGCGAGGCGCGGTGGTGGATAAGCGCGCCGACATCTGGGCGTACGGCGTGGTGCTGTACGAGATGTTGACGGGCAAGCGGGCCGTTCGCGGGAGAAACCGTTTCAGACACCCTTGCTGCAGTGTTGAAGACGGAGCCGGAGTGGGGTGCGGTACCGGCTGGCATGCGGCCGCTTGTGCGGCGCTGCCTGGAGAAGAACGTCAGGCAGCGATTGCGGGATATTGGAGACGCGCGGATGGCGGTCGAAGAACAACTGGGTGGCGAGGCCGGCAGCCCGGGCATTGTGGCGCCACTCGCTCGGATGCCTGTTTTGCCGTGGACTGTAGCGGGAATAGCGATAACCATTTCGCTGCTACTCGGCGTGGTTCTTTGGCGCGCGACGCGGCCGACGACCCAGCCGCTCATGTGGCTGACCGTGGAACCTGGGCCGGAGTTTGCCACGGCTGGCTTCGGCGAAGCCAACGTCATCCTCCCACCGGACGGGACGCGTTTGGTATATGGGGGTCGCGGCGCGGGACGGGAAGGTTCGGCTATACACCCGCGCACATCGACCAGGGCGAGGCTGCGCCACTGGCCGGAACCGAAGGCGCTGAGGCTCCTTTTTTTCTCCGGACGGGCAGTTTGTCGGGTTTTTCGCCGAGGGCAAGCTGAAGAAGATTTCGGCCGTGGGGCGCGGACTGGCAGTGTTGTGCGATGCCCCGATTGGTGACGGCGGAAGCTGGGGCCAGGACGGCGACATCATTGCGTCGTTGAACATCCCAGGCGGCCTCTCGCGGATTCCATCGGGTGGCGGCGCGGTCGAGCCCCTCACGGAGTTGAAGCAGGATGCCACGCATCGGTTTCCCCAGGGCCCTGCCTAGCGCTCAGGCGGTGCTCTTTACAGCGTTCCGCGCCGTCGGAGCGATGAACGAAGGCACGATCGAGGTGCAATCGCTGCGGACGAGCGAAAGAAAGACGCTGGTGCGCGGGGCCCATCATGGCACGTTCGTACAAAGCGGGCACCTACTCTACCTGCGCCAAAAGATGCTGTATGTGGCGCCGATGGATCTGAAGCGTCTGGAGTTGACGGGGCCTGCCGTGCCCGTTGTTGAAGAAGTAGCTCGTTATTCCACGGCGTCAGCAGGCCCGGATCCATAGCGCGGGGGCATCCTGGTGTACGTGCGGGAGAACCTGCCGAGGGACACACTTGTTTGGCTGGACAGTGCCGGGCACACGCAACCGCTTCGTGTCGCCCCCGGGGCGTGCGGGATATTCATCTTTCGCCGGACGGCAAACGCCTGGCAGTGTCGATTAGCGCGACCGGAAACTTGGACATTTGGGTATACGAGTGGGAGCGTGATGCCTTGGCCCGCTTGACCTCGACTCCGGGCTTTGATCACCGTTCGGTTTGGACTCCGGACGGCAAACACATCGTCTTCACTTCAGTGAGGCATGGCGGAGTGGCGAATCTTTACTGGATGCGGGCGGATGGCGCGGGTGAAGCGGTACGGCTGACGGAAAGCAAGTATGTTCAGTTCCCGTATTCGTTCTCGCCGGATGGCAAGCGATTGGCCTTCGACGAGTTGATCCCCAAACCAATTGGAACCTCTGGACGCTCCCTTTGGAAGACGTGGAGAGCGACCATCCGAAGCCGGGCAAGCCCGAGCCTTTCCTTCAGGCGCCAGGTATGCAGAGGTTCCCAATGATCTCCCCCGACGGGCGGTGGTTGGCGTACCAGTCGGACGAGTCGGGGAGCGACGAGGTCTACGTCCGACGGTTTCCGGGACCGGGAGGAAAGTGGCTTGTATCCGCCGGAGGCGGACACGGGCCCATCTGGTCGAGCAAGAAGCAGGAGTTGTTCTACGTGGGCAGTGAAGGGATCATGGTAGCGAACTATACAGCGAATGGCGATATGTTCGTAGCGGTTAAACCCCGTCTCTGGACCAAGGTGAAGGACCTAGTGGATTACAGTCTGGCGCCGGACGGCAGGCGCTTCGCGGTGGTGCAGGCAGGAGCGTCAGACCGGGAGAGTGGAGCGCAGGTCACCTTTTTGATGAACTTCTTCGACGAGCTGCGGCGCCGGGCTCCTGCGGCAGGGAAATAAATCTTGTGGCTACGCTTTCCGCATCTGACTTTGGCGATTACGAGCGATTAGCGATAAATCCCCATGTAATTCACTAACGGTTAAGTAGATGGTAGGGCTGTTCGCGATAGCCCCACGAACTGTTCGCGCCTCTGCCTGGGCAACCGAAAGCCCCCTATTCGGCTCTATATCTTCGCCACCGTTTCCACTGTGGCATCGCCGTTGCGGAAGAGTTCCGGCCTGATCTCCACGCCGATACCGGGCAGCTCGGGCGCTGTCACGTGTCCATCTTTAGGAACCGGAACGTTGTTCACGAAGTATGGATACTGGTGAGCGTACTTCCAATAGTTGCTCTCCATGATGAGGAGGTCGGGGAGCGCCGTGGCCAAGTGTGCGGAGCAGGTGAACAGCAGCGGACCACCGCAGGTGTGCGGAGAAGTCGGGATCATGTAGGTTTCGGCTATGTCGGAAATGCGTTTTGCCTCACACGGACCGCCGCACCAAGTGACGTCGTACATGATCACGTCACACGCCTTCAGCTCGAAGAACTCGCGATACTCGTAGCGGCTGGCCAGGGTCTCGCTGATGCACACCGGCACGCTCGTCTCAGCCGCGAGGCGCGCGTAGGTCTTGGCGTTGCCGCACAACATCGCGTCCTCGAGATACATGATGTTGTACGGCTCGAGCGCTTTGGCGATTCGCATTGCGCTCGGAAAATCAAACCGGCCCCAGCAGTCCACGCAGATGTCCATCTTATTTCCGACGCCGTCGCGAATCTCGCGAACCCAGTTGAGACCTTCCTCCAGTGCCTGGTTCGAGAGGTAATGGTCGGGAGCCTCGAACGGATAAATCTTCATGCCGGTAATGCCGCGGTCGAGCAGGAATTTGGCGATCTTCATGGTGTCCCGGCCCATCTTCATATCGTTGATGGCCCAGTAATCGGTGGTGGTGTTGTACACGCGAACGCGGGACCGCGTCCTTCCGCCCAAGAGCCGGTAAAGAGGGAGGCCGGAGGCTTGGCCGAGAATGTCGAGTTGCGCCATGTTTACGGCGCTCAGGACGCGCATTTCGGCGCCGCCGCTAGTCCGCATCGCCCCTTCAAAGTGCAAGGCGCGCCAGATGCCGTCGATATCGCGCGGATCACGGCCGAGCATCAGATGGGCGTATTCCTTGAGCGCACCGATCTCGGCTTGAGGATACGGATAGGTTTCTCCCATCCCGATAATTCCCTTGTCGGTGTGCAGTTGAACCCACCAGAATTCGGCGCCATCTTCCGAACTACCGGAACCACCGCCGATATGCAAATCCTTCCGGAACGTGACCGCGTCGATCCGCGTGATCTTCATGGGCTCGGTATTGTCGATGGCGGCGCGAGTCGCGGCGGGAAGCGCGGTGTTTCCCAGAGCGGCGAGAGAAGCAGTGCCGGTGTGTTTCAGGAAGGATCTTCTACTCAGGCTCATGGCCGCTCCTTGCTTGAGGGTACGGCACGCTACGGGATCGTGTCCTTAGAGCCGAAGTTTATCAGAAGAAGAACTTGACCGCGAGCTGCACAAACTAAACAGCCCGTTGCGGACGAGCGTCTGCAGATTGACCGGCCAATCTTTGCTCCGCGCGGAGCGGAACTCCAATGAATGCAATTGGTTAACGGCGCGCAAAAAGATTGGACCGGTCAAT
>QHXW01000302.1 GCA_003223115.1 Acidobacteriota bacterium | reverse complement strand
TCGTGGCTGAAATGCCGATCTGACATGTGCACCTCCAGGTGACTGTCCAGAGTTGCACGGTCTAAATTATGGTGAGCAACTTGGGTCGCTAAACCCCTTCTTGTTGCTCAACGGCGTTTTCCTCCGCATTATTGGCTCCTCGCCATTCAGTTGCAAATGGTGAGCTCGCCATTTGCAACTCATCGGCGAGAAATGCTCCGAGGCCCTGCATATCCTCGACCGCTTCCACATCGTGGCCAAAATGAACAAGGCGCTCGACGAGGTCCGCGCTGAGGAAACGAGCCGCATGAAGCGCGAAGGGCGCGACCCGGTCTTAAAGAAGTCCCGCTGGCTGCTGCTCAAAACGTAGTGAGAATCTGGGTGCCGAGCAGCACTTCCTGCTCCGCGATCTCCTTCGCTACAACCTGAAGACCGTCCGGGCTTATCTTCTCAAGGAAGCCTTTCAGCAGCTCTGGGATTACAACTCGCCCGCCTGGGCCGCCAAGTTCCTCGACGGGTGGTGTCGGCAAACCATGCGCTCTCGCATCGAGCCGATGAAGAAGATCGCACGCTCGTTGCGCCAGCACCGCGAACTCATCCTCAACTATTTCCGAGCTCAAAAACTGATCTCCAGCGGTGTCGTGGAAGGCTTGAACAATAAGGCGAAAGTCACCATGAGAAAATCCTACGGTTCCAGGAGCTTTGGGTTGCAGTTCGAGACCGAGAACCTCCATTGCGCCGTCGGTATATAACCGCCGGCGTAGAGGATTGTCACGCGCTTGTTGGTGGTCCTTAAGCCGGTGCGGGTGATCGTCATCCGCCGCGGCGTCCACGGTGAGCGACAACGCTTCAACCTGGCCCATGAACTCGGGCACATAGTGATGGAGGTAGAGGGCAACGAGAAGGTGGCGCAGCGCTTCGCTGGCGCGTTGCGGATGCCAGCCGAGGCGTTATGGTCGAACGTCGCCAGGCACCGGAGCTCGATCGGCTGGGGCGAGCTCTTCGTGCTCAAGCAATTGTTCGGCGCCAGCGTGCAGGCGATTGTGTACCGCTGCGGGGATCTCGGGATCTTCCCGCAGGTAATGACGCGAAAATTATTTAGGGAGTTTTCGCTGCTTGGCGTTAGGAGCGCTCCCAATTATGAGCCGCATCATCTTCGCTAGCTAGGAAAAGCCGGAACGTTTCGACCGCCTGTGCTACCGGGCGCTTGCCGAGGCTGCGATCTCGGAGCCGAAAACGGCGGAATTGCTGAATATCACGGTCCACGAGCTCAACCGGCGCATGGAGGCACCAGCAGCGGTTCGGTTGAATGATCCTGGTTCCGACACCTCCGTGCTGATCGATCTGGAGCGCGGCAGCTTCCTGGAGGTGATGTTTTCGCATCCGTATGAATTTGCGGTCCCCGATGTTCCTTACCACCGCGAAATGCAGGGCGAGTGGGGAGAGTGGCTGGTGGCACTTGGGCTGCGGGTTGAGGAGGTGTCGAAGGAGGGCGTTCCAAACGCCCTTCGCTGTCACTCGGCGCTGCGCGTTCTCTCGGTTCCGGACAGCTTTGCGCTTGCGCTCGCGAAAGAACGGGTATGGTCCCTTCTCACAGGGGACATTGACTTGCGGCATGTCGCTGCCGACGAGACCGCGGAATGCACGGCGTGCTGTGGCTGTTGGACCGGATGGAAGTGGCAGAGATACCCGGATTGCAGGCGCTGCACGATGGCCTGGCGGCTTTGCCCGGCTATCGGCGCTGCCGCGCCGTGAAATCACGATCCGGCTGGAGCGCTATCGGACTGATGGGCAGCAGTTCTGGACGCTCACCAGAACGGCAAGTTAGCCCAGGGTTGGCGCCTTGCCGGTCATATAATCCAGGGTTTTTGCACAGGGAGGCTAATTTTCACGCCTTGGAGATTATAGTGTGGTCTCGCCTATAGTGTGGTCTCGCCTAATAACGTTCTTGCTCAATTCTTATCCCGTATTCGAGCAGTTTATCGATGAGTTCACTCGCGGAGTCGGTGTCCTCGTTGGTTACTGGAACTACCATCGATTTCAGACGACGAAGCCCCTCGATTTCGGCAGTCGACAACCTCCTGCCTCCCCGGTGGAGCTCCGATTCCACCCACGCTGCGGTGGTACGAAAAAGCGACACCGGCCGCTCCAGGCGACAGCGGAGGAACCACCAGATACGCAGTCCACCGACATCGGCATCACCCCAGTGTCTGAATTTCAAGTCTGGAATCCGCTCGCTTAAGGTCCGCAGGGCGATGATCAGCGCGGGCGGTGGAAAGCCTGCGGTATATACGGCGACCTCGCCCTGCGCGCCGAGGTTTCGTGGGCCACCGGCTTCTTCGACGTAGGACAGAAAAGGATACTCATTTTCGATCGTAGTAACCACTTGCACCCCTGAGCTGGCCAACGCCTCGACCCATGCGTCCGACCACGCATCCGGCAGATGCGCCACCGGAGTGAAGTCCTCCAGCAGATAATCGCGGCCGTACACTCGAATTGTTGCGGAACCCGCGCATTGAAGTAGACCCGGCTTGCGCCGCACCCCGTACGCTTCCAGCAGATCACCTGCTTCGTCAGAGGGAATACCGTCCCATCTCGGATCGATTCGAAGCAGCAGATTGATGACATGATGCCGGATCCGTCCCAACAATTTGGAGTCACGAAATAGCCTCTCGCTAATGACCCGTTCCCAAGCCGGCGTGACGCCGCGCAGCAATGCCAGTGCAGCGGTCAGAGCTGGAGCCAGCGCGCGCCACTCCTGCTTGAACTTCGAACGTCCCATACCGATGGCGGACAGGTCACCGGACCGTAATCCGTTCGCGAGATTTTCCAGGAATGAATTACCTAATTGTGATTCCGCCTTAGAGACGAGACTCCAAACGTGACGTTCGATCTGGCTCAATCCTGCGGCGAGCGGTTCATACCCGAAAGTTGCTGCCAAAGCGTAAGCTTGATTCACCTCGGCTGCTCCGATCCGCATTTCCTTCGGTTCTCCGGCGAGAGGTCCGCGGACATGCCCAACAATCCGGACCGCTCCTTTCCGTTCCAGGTCCGAAGCTGCCTCTAGCAGTTCAGCACGCCGCTCACGTCCGTCAGGAGCGAAAGCATCCGGAAAAGTGGCGTGATCCAATTTCAGGATGATGTTCCGACGCCAGGGACCGTCCGACGCAAAAGAGGAACTACGTTCGTATGCGTCCAGCAAGCGCGTCAGGATCTCCGTCCGCGCTTGCTGATGCGGTAACATCTGCAGCAAACTCCTTCGTGAAATCGAACACTTCGGGTATGCCGCTCACCGGCTCCTTGTGGATCAGCAGCGTCCGTTCGACATATGGCGCAACCAACTCACTTCGCTCTTTGGGCGTTGCCAAGACCAATTGCAAGCCCAACCGTCGGGCGTATGTGAGCGTGGCGCTAATCCTCGCTTCATCCATTTTCCCGAAGGCTTCGTCCAGCAATACAACGCCACACACAGGCCTGTCATCAATTGTACGGCTCCGGTATAGGCGGTACATCGAAGCGAGAATCGCAATGTAATATGGAGTCTGCGTCTCTCCTCCGGATTTGTCGCCGGACACCTTGTCATACAGCGAAACGCTTCCGTCGGCGTGCAGGATCTTCAAATCGTAACGGAAGTACTCGCGATAGTCCGCTCTGGCCTCCAGTTCTGTTTTGACTTCGCGCGCCTCCGATTCGACCAAGCGGTCCAGAAGGTGTTCCAGAGTGTTCTTCACCTCGGGAGCTGTCAGCGCCGCTTCTCCGAACAGCGATTCTTTTTCGAACCGACCGGCATCCATCACCAGATCGTAGAACTCCTTATGTTCGGGGTCCACTTCCACAGTGAACTGGTAACGCTCGGAGCCGAACGGAACGTCTCGTAGAGCCCGGTTCAATTCGTCGATTTGCCGGCGTACCTGCAACAGATTCTCACGCAACCGGAAAATAATGTCTTCGGTGAGTTGTTGAAGCGCCTTAGACTTGCTCTCGGTGATCTTCTCGCGGTATTCCGGAAGACGACTGTCCCGCCATAGTGCAAGTTCCAAACGGAATTCTTCGAATTCGAGACCTTCGACTTGAGCGGCCAAACCCCGCCGCTCCACATACCGTGTCTTCAGCTCGACCAGCCGCTGAATTGAGTTCTGAATCCTAGTTTCGATGGATCGGCGCTGGCGTTCAAAGATTTCGTGGATCTCGGCAGGAGCTCGATTCTGGCGCTCTCGCGCGTACCTCTGCTCATGATTTTCGAGCACCGACTCTTCAAGAGTCGAAGCGAATTCATTTATCACCCGTTGGGCCATCCGCTGGCCGGCGCGCGCTTCGTCCAGCTCTGCCGCGAGGCTGTCGAGTTGCTCTTTTGTTCGGCCGGAGCGGTCCGCGAGGTCCAGTTGCTGCTGATTGAGCGCGCGCCCCGCTTCCTTTAGTTCGTCGCGCATCCGCTCGAGTTCACGGATGTCGTCGCGGTTGATGCGGTCCTTTTGCTCGCGAAGCGTTTGTGCGCGGATCTTAAAGACACCTAGGCCGGAAGCGCGTCCAATCAAATCCCCTAGCCGGCGACCTTCCGCGCGGGCGCGATCCAAAAGTCCGACCACCTCCTTGAGCCAGGTCTGTGCGTCTGCAGTCCCTACGATCAATTCGTGTAAGGCGCTCAGCCGATTGGCAATTTCCTCCGCACGACGTCGCAGCGCCGCTTCGCCGATATAGTGCCGCGAAAATATTTCCTTAGGTGTCTGCCGGGCGACGTGATTCCGATACACCATGACGGAATCAGTGATTGCGGCCTTGTGTTTGCGCAATGTTTGCTCGTCGTCAACGCAGATGACTTCACCCAGCACGAAGTCGCAGTACGCGCGCGCGTACGCATCGTCCGTCTCAATCTGTTCGGCCAATGAACGCGGCGCAGGACGTGGCGCGAAGTTCAATAGTTTTTCAATGTCCACAAGCCCAACGCCCGAAATAAACACTTCGCCCCATCCAGGCAAGCTGTAACTTTTCTTGTTGCGCTCGTACAAATTCAGGGCCCTTGGATAATCTTCGGGCGCTGTAATTACGTCGAAGCGCCTGGTGCTTAGGTAACCTTCCACTGCATCACGCCAGCGAGGATTGGGAACCTCGATAAGCTCGCAGAGAGGCTTGGGTTCGCGCCGTCCCTTAAGTCGAGTCGAGAGCAGGTGCAATAGAGCTGCGGGGCCCCGGGGATACTGTAGCCGGCCGGCATCAAGCGACCGCTGCTCCCGCTGGAGGGCCAGACCTTCCGATTTCATCTCATCCAATTCCCGATCCAACGTGAGCCGCAATTCGCGAGCCCGATCCGCAGCGCGGTCTAGTCGTCTCTCCCAGACAGCGAGATCCCTTCCCGCCAACATGCCTTCCGAGGCAAGAAGCGTTCCCAGCCTTTCCACAACATCGGGTGCTTCCTCCGCACCGAATAAGTCGTCGTGTTCGAAAAACGTAGGCCGCAACCGTCGGACTGCGCGTGCCCGTTCCGAGAGAAGCGCCTGTAGTGCGCTTTGCTGCCCAGAGAGAAGCTTCCGAGCTTCCAGATCTGCTTCACTGGCCTCCTGGATGGTCCGCTCAATCTCATTAAGGTCGCGTTCGATATCCCGAATCTGGCGGAAACTGTCATGAGCTTCCAACTGCCGAATAACGCGCTCATAATCGGCGCCGCAGTTCTCGATTTGCCGCTGGACGGACTCCGCTTCCGCTTGGAGCGACTTTAACGAAGATCGCGCTTCCAGAATCCGTATCTCCACAAGATCTGCCCCGGCGGTGATGCGCTCCAGTTCAGCGCGCAACTCGAGATACCTGTGGCTTTCGACGGTCCGGCGTTCGGAGTCGATCCGTTCTCCTTCCGCAACCACTTCTTCCAGTTCAGCGATGCGCTTCTCGGCTTCCTTTGCTTCTCCTTCGAGCTGTTTGTAGTGCTCAAGATTCGACTGTAGGGCCGCCGTGTCGACGGGGCGGGGGTCTAGCAGGTACTCGAAGACGAACTGGCGCACCTGGCCAATCGGTTTGAAAGCCAGCGCTTTGACCAGTAGGCGATGGAACTGTTCAGGCAGAACTCCCAGCCGCTGCCGCACCTCCTCGCGATAACTGCCCGCATCAGGCCAATGGCGCCCGCCGGTTTGGCGAAGCCAGTGCTTGAAATCTCGCAACGGGCGGACGATTCGGTTCGAGGCGCCGTTCCCGGACTCGATGACGACTTCCAAAGCGTCCACCATGGCACCCGGCACCAAAAAATATGCCTTGGATACGTCCGTGTCGGTTTCATTTGCCTCGAATCCGATCCCGCATGTGAAAGCTGGTGAGCCGTCGCGGTCGTCGCTGAATTGAAGCACGACATACGACGTGCAGGCGCCCCGTCCGAACCGAACCAAGCCAGGACGAGATTCATCTTCGGATCCGATCTTCCAGCGGACATAGCCATGGAGGGTGCGGCGGCTCTTTTCATTGGCGGCACGGTTGTAGAGAGCTTCAGTGTCATCCGCGACCAGCGCGATCTGAATGGCATCAAGAACTGTCGTTTTGCCGCTGCCGTTATCTCCGACTAACAAGCAGTTTGCGCCGATGGGGAACACTTGGTCCTGAAAGTGATACCATTGTACGAGCCGCACTGCTTCCAGGCGTCTCATTCGCCGGATTCCTCTTCTTCCCCGGGAGAGGGTGAGGAAGCTCCTTGAGCCTCTTGTTTGGCCTGAGCGGCGGTGTAGGTCCGCATCTTTTGCTCAATATCACTGATCTTGTCGGCCGGCAGCACCTTCTCTACTAGAGCCTCGACGATCACGATTTCATGATCCTGAGCTTCGAAGCCGCGTTCCATCCGCACCAACGAGTGGCGCGAGAGCCTTCGCAGCGCCAGCGCCACGACTCTTGGAGAGAGCTGCGCCGCAGGTTTTCCGGCTTGAATGAGCCGTTCTCGAAGATCGCCCACAGAGAGCTCACAACGTTCCTGGTCGCTGGCTAGGCGCATTTGCTCGTGGTAGTACAGGCGCAAAGAGCAGAGAACGAGACTCTCCAATTTCGTAAAGCGTACGCGTTGGATCCCCGCCTCGTGCACGGCGCGTGCCATGCGGAGTCCGAGATCGATGTCGAACCGCCAACCTCCTACGCGTAAGTAAGAATCGATCAAATCGCGGTACCGCTCCGCGAAACGCCAGTCTGGATCGACCTTGAGGGGCGAACCCGGACTCAACACAGCGCCGGATAAGAGTCGTGTGACCACGTGTTGAAAGTGATCCCTCTGAGCCGCCTCTAGTTTTGGGTAGTCCTCGATAAAGTCCATGGGTTGCTATCGCGGCTTGCCGCTCGGTTGCGGCTTCTGGCCAGCCGGCCCGACGGATACCCGTAAAGTCCTTTGTTGAGGCGTCCGGTATCCGGATCGAAATGGAAGGAAGCAGATCCATCCATCCCGTACCCAATCAAATAAACCAGGCGGACGTAGTCCTGATCACCATTGATAGGCAGCTCGTCAAGAGACGCAGAGCTCCGTGCGCCGAGGAACTCACGCACAAACTCCTCGATGCGCCGGCGCGCGAACAGCCGCTGAACCCTGGAAGCTGCATCTTTATATACCTTCTCCCGGTCGATGCCAACCGGCACCGCCAAGACTTGAGGCGCGGTCTTCGGACGCCTTGTCGGTGGAGTATACAAGAAAGCGTCAGAGAGAAGCTCGCAGCGATAAACTTCAAATTCTAGCTCGGGGGCTTCTCCACGAGCGAGTGTACCAACGATGAATTCCAATTGTGTTTCCGTCCTACGATCCTGGCGAAGCAGGTAGCGCAGCTTCCGCAGTGCAACTCCAGAGAACCGGGCGTTTCGCGCATCGATTTCCGAAACCAGGTCCGGGATGGCGTCGAAATGCGATCGTAACAAGTGGAGATCTGCTCTGACGGAGGCTCTTGCTTGGGCTATTTCCAAGCGGTGCTGCATAGCATACCATTCTGCCGCCGATTCGAGCGCCTGTTCACCGCGTTCGATCGCCGCGAGCCGATCCAGAATCGCAGATCGTTGACGGTAGACGTTATCGATCGTCTTCAGGCGATGGTAGTTTGCAAGAATGGCGTGCTCGTAGCGGTCGATGCCTTCGGCCAGTATTGTAGCCGCTGTATTCGCCTGGTCGAGAAGACGCTGCGTAAAAAGATGGATGTTCCTTTCCAGGATCTTCAGTTCGCGCGCTAGTTCCAGCGTGTTGCGCTTTGCTTCGGCGAGCGACACGCCCGGTCGTTGGGCAAACGCTTTTGGATCGAGGAGAGCTGCTATCGAGTGGACGAGACCTTGGAAGATTGGCTCTTCGTCGCGGGCAACACGCAACAATGTCTCCAGGATGCGGGCCGCGTAGGGGTGGAAGCTCATGATCTCGCCTTGTCCCGACCGGTATTGGAAATGAATCCAGCCGCTTCGCTCAAGGCGGGTTGTCAGTCGTCGTGCCAAAGCCCGCACAACTGTGTTCTCATCTGGGCCATCCGTCTCCAGCCGTCTCTCGCGGTCTTCGTGAAATTCCAGGCTGACTTCCTCGCGTGCGAGCTCTTCGAGATCTGCTCGCCGCTCCGTCCAGAGACTCGAGCTTCGTATCGCATTTTCAGCAATCTCGATCGCCACGGGACGCAGTACAACGAACGGCTCCCGCTCGAACTCGCACGTGTACAGCGTGGAAAGAAGTTCCCAGTAAAGTTCGGCATACGGATCGCCCAGAGGGCCGAATAAGCCGCGCGGAATGCGTTCGAAAAGTCCTGGCGTTGGTCCGATCACAGAAGCTACTATGATATAACCTGTCAAAGACATCGCACATAATGTCCGAGAAGCATGAAGATATATCTCGACGCCTGCTGTTTGAATCGCCTCACGGACGATCAGAACCAGCCTCGATTCGCTAAGAAGCCGGGGCTGTTGAGCGAGTTTTCAAACTGGTTCGCGACGGGACTGTTCAATGGATTTCCAGCGATGTCCTGGCCGACGAGATCGATAGAAATCCGGATCGGGAAACGTGGCGCTGTTGCACTCGCATCCAAGATAATTGAGGAGAACGACCAGATTGCCCACCGAGGCAAGGCGCTTCACAGGGCGGGTTACGCCGTCTTCGATGCACCTGGCTTGCGCAGAAGCAGCGTGGGTTGATGTGGTGCTGACGACCGGTGACAGCTTTGTTCGAAAGGCCTCGCGAGGAGACGGTAGGCCGCGTGTCGCCGTACGAAATCCGCTATCCTGGCGTCTGGAAAATTTGCCATGAGCAGTATCGAGACCATGAGTGACGAGCAATTTGAACGCCATGCGCTGGGCGTCGACGGCTTGGCACGTTTTCTGCGTTTGCACCGTTCCGGAGCGGGCGATTACACAAAGAATCGCATGCAATGGCAGAAAGACCTCACGATCCAAGACGTCTTAGATTCGATCAATCAGCGCCGGCACCGTTAGCACCTGTACCCAAAACCCCACCTGTTTGAAGTACCCGGAGTTGCTGTTTGAGCGAGAGCAGCTTCCCCAGGTTGATATCAGGCTGGCACTTCCATATGGAGTGAATGGAGCTTTTGGAGCCGGCGAATATTCTTCGTAATCAGCAGCTCCGGGTCCTGCGAAGCGGGCTCAAACGCGGAGCTAATCTCCCGTCTCATATCTTATGCTAGAAACCGTCATTGGCATTAGTCAAGCTAGTCAAGCTCAGTCAAGCTCACCTGGCATTGCCCTGCCGGCTGCCCCGGAACTCGATCAGCCGCGTTGCCCCTTCCCACCTTCTGTAACCGCCCACCACTGGCCCGCCATGCTGGTCGCTCAGCAGACGCGAGGTCGAGAGCGCGCTCCCCCAGTCCACGAGCACGTGCAGGCATCCATCAGCTTGGCAGGCGCGAATGCTTCTCATAATCGCCCCGACATCCACTTCGCGCGCGAGCAGCGCAAGGGCTGTTCTGTTCCATCGCACCGTATCCCGAAATGGCGATCCGGCGTGCCTTCTGAAACATGTCGCAATGCCGTGCCAAAAACCGCTGGCGAATTCTGTCACGTCGGCTCTATGTCCTGACCCGGCTGCCAGCGGCTCACCGATTTGCGACTTGATCTGAACCGCAGCCCTCCCAAGAGTGGTTCAACCCATTATTCTTCGCCGAGGATTTCCAGACCGCACAAGTACGGTGCGTTTGTGTATGGTTCTTCACTACGGCCAGCCTGCGGCCCATACAGCATACAGGGCGCATACGGCATACAGATACAGGAGGTTGTAGCGCTGCCGATGGCGCTGCCCGGCATTATGCTTGCTGTGGCTTTCAAGAATCGAGGCTGCGCTTGCAAACTTTACATACGGAGTCTAATCTCGCGGATCGTCCTGTCCCGTACTCTATGTGTTCGAACACACTCTATTACCAGTGGAAGTCTCCCCGCAATTCCATTACGATCCGGCTGAGTTTGGATGCGGTGCGCCGTCTCAGCCTGGTCGTCGAAGGGGGCTTCCGTGCATTGCGTACACGTGGGCTTGAGGTCGGCGGTCTGTTACTGGGCACATTCACGCCTGGCCACGGGCGGATCACCGTCATCGAGGATTTTGAGCCCTTCGACTCGGAGCACCGCAGTGGGCCTTCGTACTTGCTTTCTGAGAGGGATAAGGAGCAATTGGAGAACAGGCTCGCGGCACTCCGTACGGGTCAACACGGTCTTGGCGTGGTTGGCTACTGGCGCAGTCATACGCGCCCTGGATTGTATCTAGACCAAGAGGATTACTCAGCCATCCAGTCTTACTTTGCCGATCCATCCCAGGTCTTCTTGGGGGTGAGACCATCAGTGCAAGAGCCAGCCGTGGGCGGCTTCTTTTTCTGGGAGGGGGGTGGTGTCTATCGCGAGTGCCCGAACCAGATCTTTCCGTTCGACGCGGCGCGGTTGTTAGCGGGAGGCTTCGACGTGTTGAACGGTGCCAACGCCTCCCCGATTGGAGAGCGAGGGCAGGTGACGCCGGCTGCAGCGTGCCAAGGCCCAGCAACGGCTGCAGCTCCAGCTTCGGCAAGGGCCGCGTTTCGCGCGCCGGCAAGCGTTGGGCATGTCGACAGCGACTTGCCTACGATAGCCCCGCTCGCTCAAGCGGCGCTAAGGCCGGCGGCGTGGCAGGAACGGCTTGGTCGGCTGCACTTGACTTGGTTCGCTCTTGCGTTGACGTCAGTGTTGATGGTCACCGCTCCTGTGATCTACAGAGTTTGGCGGCACGCCAACGTGCGACTGGTCCCTCAGGCTGTAAGTGTTCAGCCCAGTACCTCTGAATTGCTCTTGAAGCTGTCTCGAGAGACCGGCAACGCCTTGCGACTGTCGTGGAATCGCGACTCGCTAGCCGTTCGGAACGCAGTGGGGGGCGTGCTCTTGATTTCCGATGGGGGACGCCCCGTACGGGTCGATCTGGACAAGAAACTGCTCTCCCAGGGCAGCATCGTATACTTTCCCACCAGCGGGGACGTAGACTTCAGGGTCGAAGTGTCAACAAATGGGATCGGGGTCAGTGAGTCTGTTCGGGCGGTGGCGCCGGTTCCCGTGGTGCCGGTTCCCATGGCACCCCAACAACCGCCCCCGGAGTGGACTCCTTTACTGCCGCTACCGACCGAGCAGCCGGAGACTCACGCGGAGGAATCGGTGCCACGCGTGGAACAAACGAGGAATCCTCCTGAATTACCACTGCAAGAGGCAGCGGGGAAGGGCCATTCTTTGGCCATGACTCAACGTGATGAATTTGTTGCTCAGGTCCCAGCGAAGCACTTTCAGCCTCCTGCCCTGAAGGCGACCGAAGGATTGGCCGGGCCCACACCCGCTCTCGTGCTGGGGCTTCCGCCGGTTCAGCCGCTGTCATCGGTAGGCACAATCCCGGATGTGCTAGCCCGCAGGTCGTACATTGTTGCAACGGTGGCTTATGAGCCTGTGGAGCCCTCGACACTCGAGCGTATCGTACACCGGATTCCCGGCCTTGGACGGTTTGAGCGACTCCCAGGGGACGAAAATAAGGGCTTTGTTCCGCCCCGCCCTCGGGATGAGATCTCATTCCTGGCGCAGACAGCCAATGGTCGGGATCTTCTCGAAAAAACGCCGATCGCTCTGAAGATCAGCATCAACGAATCGGGCAAAATATCCCATGTACAACTGTTACCTGGCAGCAATAAGAACCCCGCCGCCAGCCTGGCCGCTCGCGCCTCGCTGACGTGGCAGTTCGTTCCCGCGCTTTGGAAAGGTAAAGCCGTGGCCAGCGAGTTGATCGTGCGTCTGACATTCGGCGGCAATTCAGGGTCAGCTTCAATGCACACCCCAGCTACCCAAGGAGCTCCGGCGGACCAATAAACCCAAAACCGAATAACCGCTTTATGTTTTCAGAAACATCAGAAACATCAGGAATGGAACCGGGTCCTGGATCACCCTGTGAAGGTTCGATCCTCAGAGGGGCCGTGAACCTGACGAGAATTGTATGCGTGAAGTGGAGCGCTAGTCAGGGAACGCGAGCCGCTTCAAAGTCCCGCATCAATCTCACTGCACCGTCGTGAGTGTAACGCCTGCCATCAATCAAGTACCAGATGGTGACGGGCTGTCCGGGTTGCGCGTAAAGAGTCCAGTGCCATTCATGGATCAGGTGTTGCTTTGCCAGTGCATCAAGCCAACGAACGATCTCCTGTTCGTCCCGGGATGTGATGATCGTTTACGAAACGAGCCTGGCGATTTTATGTAATAGCCAACGTGCCGGTTTTCTTTTTCGCCCCGGATACGAAATCCGTCACGCGTACACTGTAAGCAATTGTCTAAGATCCAAGTTGACGCCGGAGCAAAGGCGTTTGTGCCTCCCGGCGGAGTAAAGAATGGCACATGCCCAAGCGAACAGTGAGGACTCCGGGCTGGACTCTGAAAAGTTGACCCCCGACCAATGTTGACGGCGGTGTGATTCGAGACGTGGGTAGAGTCAAAAACGAAAGGTCTTGCAGCCCCAGGTCCTCCGTATTCGATACACTCAGGCTATGCGGTACTTGCTATGGGTTGCCGTGGCCATCTTCGGGGTTCACGCTCTCACGGGCGCTGATTCGGACAAGGTCAGCTTCAATCGCGACATACGGCCGATCATGTCCGACACCTGCTTCCGTTGCCACGGACCCGACAAAAATTCGCGCATGGCTGGCATGCGTCTGGACATTCGCGAGGAAGCGCTCAAACCGACGCACTCCGGCCGTTTCCCGATCGTGCCCGGCGATCCGGACAAAAGCGAAATCATCGAGCGCACCTTCGCGACCAACGAGAAAATCATGCCGCCGAAGTTCGCACACCGGGAGCTGACGCTGAAGCAGAAGGATACCGTCCGAAGGTGGGTCGCCCAGGGCGCTGTGTACGAGGGGCACTGGGCGTATCAACCCGTCAAGCGGCCCGCGGTCCCGCAAGCGAAAAATGCGGTCATCCGCAATCCGATCGATAACTTCATCCGGGATCGGCTTAAGCGCGAGGGTCTGTTGGCCGCGCCGGAAGCCGACAAGCGCACCCTGATTCGCCGCGTGACGCTCGATCTCACCGGCCTGCCACCGGGTCCAGACCAGGTCCATAACTTCCTCGCGGACAACAGTCCGGATGCCTACGACAGACTTGTCGACACGCTTCTCAAGTCCCCGCAGTTCGCCGAGCAGCGGACCATGCACTGGCTCGACGCGGTGCGCTACGCCGATACGTGCGGCTTCCATGGTGACAACCCCATTCCCATATGGCCCTATCGTGATTACGTCTTGCGCGCCTTCCTGAACAACAAGCCGTTCGACCAGTTCACGCGTGAGCAGATTGCGGGTGACCTGTTGCCCAAGGCGACCCTGGAGCAGCGCGTCGCAGCGGCGTATAACCGGCTGAATCGTACATCCGCCGAAGGCGGCCTGCAGCCGAAGGAGTATATGGCGAAGTACGGCGCCGACCGCGTCCGCACGCTCAGCGCAGTGTGGCTGGGCAGTACCATGGGCTGCGCCGAATGCCACGACCACAAGTTCGACCCTTTCCTTACCAAGGATTTTTACGCGATGAAAGCCTTCTTCGCGGACGTGAAGGAAACCGGATTAGTCCCGGACCGCGGCCCAACTGCCTGGGGTGAGCAACTCCGCCTCCCCAGCGAAGAGCAGCAGCGACAGCTTGCTGATCTCGAAGCGAAACGTACCACAGCACGCGCCAAGCTGGATGAGAAAGCTGCGCCGCTCGCCGGATCGCGGAAAGAGTGGGAGCGCGAACTTAAGCAGCGTTGGGAGGCGGGCAAACTCGCCTGGACATGGCAGCGGCCTATCGCCGCAAAGGCGCTCTACGGCGCGCAATTGACCATCTATAACGACGAGCCAGTGGATAACACGTATTACCTTGACGGCAGCCTCACGTTTGATCGCAAACCCGGCAACGGCCTGGTCGTCGCCAGCGGCCCCAATCCCGACAACGAGACGTACCAGGTCACGTTGCAACCGGGCGAGGGCTCCTGGGGCGAACTCGGCATCGACGTGGTTCAGGATGAGAGCCTCCCGGGAGCGCGCTATGCACGCGGCGCCGACCGTTTCCTATTGAGTGAAGTGGAAGCTCGGGTTGTCGACGAGGGCGCGCCCGTGCACAAATTGGGCTTCACGATGGCGACGGTAAATGATAGACCTCCAAACGTGCTGTTCACCACCACTGATGCGAGCATGCCGCCACTGGCCGCCATCGATGGAGACCCCAAAACCGCGTGGGGTGTTCGCTTCGGCGAGGCGCGTGATCCTTTTCTGGCCGCGCGCTTCAGTGAACCGGTAAAAACTTCCGCGAGATCGCTGATCGTCATCACGCTCCGGCACGAATCCGAGTTGCGGAAAGCCGTGATCGGGCGCTTCCGCATAGCGCTGGCCGCCGATGCTTACGCCTGGCCGCCTATTGCCGATGCCGGAAAACGAGCCAGGAGCAGCGATCCGAGCGTTTGGGCCAGCGGCCTGCCCGAGCAGGTCATGAAGGCGTTGCGGCGGCCCGCGGAAGATCGTGACGAAGACGAACGCAACGCGCTGCATGATTACAGGCTCTGGTCGAGTCCGGAGTTAGCCAGTGAATACGTTGCGGTGCAGCGACTAGAAACACAGTTCGGACTGCTGGACGCCTCAATCCCGAAAGTGCTGGCGACGGTTTCCACGGATCCCGCTGTCACACGCATCCTTCCCCGCGGGATTTGGATGGACGATTCGGCACCCATCGTGGAGCCCGCGATCCCGCGCTTTCTTGGAACGCTCGATACCAAGGGCGAACGCGCCACCCGACTCGACCTGGCCAACTGGCTGGTCGCGCGCGACAATCCACTGACCGCGCGTGCATTCGTAAACCGCACTTGGCGCGAGTTCTTCGGCATCGGCATTTCCAAAACGCTAGACGACCTCGGCTCACAGGGCGAGTGGCCAATGCATCCGGAGTTGATCGATTGGCTGGCAAGCGAATTTATGCACCCGGAATTTGAGGCGGCCGGCGCTCACGACTGGGACGTGCGCCACATCATCCGCTTGATCGTGACCAGCCACACCTATCGCCAATCCTCGCTGCCCGATGCGGCGAGCCAGGACAAGGACCCGGAAAACCGCCTGCTCGCGCGCCAGAACCGCATCCGCGTAGACGCTGAGAACGTACGCGATACCTTGCTTGCGGTATCAGGCCTTCTGCAAGAAAAGTTTGGCGGCCCCAGTGTCAATCCTGTCGAGCCGCCAGGTTATCTGGGCGCGCTCAATTTTCCCAAGCGCGAATATACCGCCAGCCACGGAGCGGATCTCTACCGCCGCGGTCTCTATGCTAGCTGGCAGCGCACCTATCTTCACCCGAGCCTCCTAAATTTCGACGCGCCGACACGCGAGGAGTGCACCATCAATCGCGTGACTTCGAACACTCCGCTCCAGGCCCTCGATCTGTTGAACGATCCCATTTACGTCGAAGCGGCACGAGTGTTCGCGCAGAACGCCGAGGGGGCTGTCAGCAACAAGTTCGATCCCGAGTTGAATTGGATTTTTGACCGCGCGTTAAACCGGCCGCCGAACGCTCAGGAACGCGCGATCCTGCGCGGCTTATACGATCGCAACCTGAAGCGCTTCGCCGCCCAGCCCGTTTCAGCGCGCGATTTCCTGACGACTGGCGAGGCTCCGCTCGAACACGCCCAGAATCCCGGGCAACTTGCCGCGCTCGCAACCGTCATTCGTGCCGTACTCAACCTTCACGAGATCATCACCAGGAACTGATCATGATGAACAACGATTTTGCGCAGCACATAAACCGCCGCACATTCCTCGGGCGCGGCGCCGCGGGTCTGGGCTTGGTGGCTTTGAATTCGCTCATCAACCCGCGTTTGTTGGCGGCTGCACAGGCCGTCAATATGAGGTCGAAAGGCGTCGTCAGCCCTCTGGACTTCCCGCCGAAGGCAAAGCGCGTCATCTTTCTATACCAGGCCGGCGGCCCATCGCACCTCGAAACGTTCGACTACAAGCCTAAACTCGCCGAGACGAACGGCACGCCGATGCCGGAGTCGATGACCAAGGGCCAGCAGATCGCTCAGCTACAGGGTCAGAAGCTAGTTTGCTTCGGGCCGACTCACGAATTCAAGCGCTTTGGCCAATCCGGCCAGATGCTGTGCGATCTGTTTCCGCATATGGGCAGCATCATAGACGAGACCTGCATCATCCGCTCCATGTGGACGGAACAGATCAATCATGACCCCGCGCACACGTTTATGAATACCGGCTCGATCATCACGGGCCGGCCGAGCATGGGTTCGTGGGTGCTGTATGGACTTGGCGCCGAAGCCGACAACCTGCCGGGATTCGTGGTGCTCGTTTCACAGGGTAAAGGTGGCCAGATGCAGCCCATCGCCGCACGTCAATGGTCAGCCGGTATCCTGCCAAGCAAGTTTCAGGGCGTGAAGTTCAACTCGGTGGGCGATGCCGTCCTTTACATCAAGAGTCCCGCGGGTGTCAGCAAAGATATGCAGCTCGACTCCATCCAGGCCATCAACGCGCTGAACAAACTCGAAATCACGGCTCTTCGCGATCCCGAGATCCAGACACGCATTGCGCAGTATGAGATGGCGTTCAAGATGCAGGCCAGCGTGCCGAGTCTGCTCGACATGAGCAACGAGCCGGCTCACGTGTTGGAACTGTATGGCGCCAAGCCCGGCGACGGCTCATTTGCATCGAATTGCCTCCTCGCGCGACGCCTCGCCGAGCGCGGTGTCCGATTCATCCAGCTCTATCATCGCGATTGGGACCACCACAATGACGTCAAGAACAATGTGGTGTACAAGGCGGAAGAAGTGGACAAGCCTACCGCCGCGTTGATAACGGACCTCAAGCAGCGCGGCATGCTCGATGACACGCTGGTGATCTGGGGAGGTGAGTTCGGCCGCACTCCGATGTCACAGGGCGGCAGCGGGCGCGATCACCACATCAAAGGCTTCTCGTTCATGCTCGCCGGCGGCGGGGTTAAAAAGGGCCTTGCGTATGGTGCCACGGATGACCTGGGCTACGCGGCAGTGGAGAATCCGGTCGGTGTCCATGATTTCCACGCCACGATGCTGTATTTGCTTGGCATCGACGCCTCGAAACTCGCGGTAAAGTACCAAGGCCTAGACGTTCGTCTCACCGGCCCACAGGGTGGCAATGTCGTGCGGGACATCATGGCATAAGCGAAGAGCGGTCGCTGTGAGATCGCGAGTCGCGCATGCTCGTTATTGCCAGTGGTGAAGTCGCGCGACTGAAAAAAACCTGCTGTGACTTGGATCATCCGCTGGCCACGTATTGAATCATCTGTTGGCCGCAAAAAGACGTGGCCTTCTCCCCGCAACCGCCACTCCGATTGGGAAGCATTCGTTGGCCGAGCGGACAGAAGCGGAAAAGATCCGGTGGCCACAGGTGCTTATTGTTGAGGTGCTTGAACCTATGGTGAAGGACAGCGGCACGGCTATTCGCCGCGTAAAGTCGCTGCGGGATCGCTTATGCTCACGATCGCGTTCGGATTCGGCATGATCACCTGCTATGCGCGGCCCATTCCGGGGTTCGGTGTAATGTGAGCTTTCACAGCCTGATCATCAACGAAGGTTTCGCCCCTCACCACGCAACTGAACAGCGGAATGCTCACTGATATCTTCTCGCCTCGACAACATTTACTTCTCGCTCGAAGTGCCTGTGATCGTCTTCGACATCATCGCCATCCTCCATTTCATTGTTATCGTGACTATGATTATCGTTCTTGAAGCGGCGGTGTTCTTCGTGATCGCGTTCGGCTGTATCGCCGCCGCGATCGTCGTGCTTCTGGGACCCGTTTTCATTCCGTTTTTCATCGTTCCTAAATATGGAATGGCTGTTCTGGGGATGGTTCAAAGCGTTCCTTCAGTATTCCTTCTACCCAGTCGTCGCCAACGCCTATCTGTTTGTCTTCGGCAGCATGCTCGTCCACCTGGTGGACTCGCATCCGCCGCCTTACGACGGGGCGACCATTGCCCTATTGTTTGCGCCGCTGCTATTCCTGTTAATCGCGTTTACCTGTGGCGTGGTGAAGATCCCGTCGCTCGTCAGTTCGCTGTTCAGCGGCAGTTCCGGGGAGTCCGTCATCCCCAAGATTCTATAGACGGCAGGAGTCTGCGATGTCTGAAATCACCAATTTGATGACATCGCCAGACGCGAATCTGGCTTCCGCGCGCCGGCAGTTCGTGGAGTTGTACGGGATGCCCCTGATTGCCGCGAGCTATCTGCGGATTGCTCTCGCGTGCGTGTCCGCGGTGTGCCTTGGACTGCTGATTTTGAACGTCAAGACGTTCCAGGCATTTCACAATTTTAAGCCGCTCGTGATCCGCATCAGCGATGTCGGCCGTGCCGATGCAGTGGTCTACGACGCGCTTACCTAACCTAACCTACCAGCCTCGGGATGCCGAGGTCCGGTACTTCCTAACCCGGCATAGCCGGAACCAAACAGGATATCCGTTATGATGCCCGAATGGGCGTTGAACTTCTGACCGAGCGGTACCAGAGCCAGATCGCTGGCGTTCTCTCCTGCTACGACCGGATCATCATCCAAGGGACGATTCCAAAGTGGTGCTACGCCAAGGGCATGACAGACTACTTCTACGAGCACAACATCCGCATTTTCGACTACCCGAAATGGGCAGAGCCGTGGCGCGATGCCATTCGGGAGAACATGGAGCGTATCGCGGCGGAAAACGGAATCGAGATCGAGTTTATTCGCAGCAAAAAGAACAAGTTCCGCCAGGAGAAACGGGTCAAGGAAGTGCTCGACAAACGTGGCGAAGGGCCGGGACTGGTGTGCATTCTATCCGCCATGGAGCCCTGCGGCAGCTACAAACCGTGGCATGACAAAAAGACGCATAAGACATACCTGAAGCCGGATGACGGGAAATGCCTACACTACTATGTGTATTTCATCGACCCGGATCTGGGGCTGTGCTATGTGCGCGTGCCCACGTGGTGTCCGTTCCGGTTGCAGGTCTACTGCAATGGACATAGTTATCT